>CAZWYS010000112.1:0-1759 GCA_964638295.1 uncultured Dehalococcoidaceae bacterium | reverse complement strand
ACGACCCGCTGCTTAGAAGGCAGCCGCTCTATCCAGCTGAGCTACAGGGACGTTTATCTGTCATCCCAATTTAGCACGAAGCGAGAAAGCAGGTCAAGGTGGCGCTCTTGCCTTTTTAGCTGGCTATATTGGAATGCTTTATATGCCTATAGACATAGAGGGCAATAAGGACGATGATTATGGCGATGACGAACGGGTCAAAAGGACGCATCATAGCCCGTATCTGCACCCAGTGTTCACCAAGCTGGTAGCCTCCAAAAGCAAGCCCGGTGCTCCAGATGAAAGAGCCGAGAAAGGTATAGATTAAGAACTTGGCAAAGTGCATTCTGGCTATCCCCGCCGGGAGGCTGATGAAAGTGCGCACCACTGGCAGTAGTCGGGAGATAAAAATTGACCAGCTACCACTTCGGTCAAACCATCGGTCAGCTAGGTCAAGGTCGTGCCGGGATATAAGGATGTATTTCCCGTATTTTCCCAGAAAAGGGCGGCCACCCCACGCCCCCACCGCGTAGGCAATAACCGAGCCAATGGTGTTACCTAGCGCCCCGTAGACGCCGGCAACCATCGTGTAATTAGCGCCCAGAGCTTGTTCTTTAATAAGCATCCAGCCCGCAAGAGGCATGATTAGCTCACTGGGCAGGGGAATACAGGCGCTCTCTATAGCCATAAGCACCACTACCCCGGGCCACTGCATCAGGCTATAGGTATAGCTGATAAAATCTAGCAGCGCTTGTTCCAGGGGTAGCACTCTGGCAGTCTAACAAATGGATGCCATCAGCGTCAAACTGGCTGATTAGGGTGGTCAGCAGTCTCTTGATTTCTTGACAATAGTTTACCCACATTGTTAGTATGAGATTGTATTTAAGCACCGTTTTTAAATAGGCGGACAATGGCAAAATTATTGGACCGGATAGATAGTCCTGCCGACTTGAAAAGGCTGACTCAAGCGGAACTTGAGCAACTGGCGGCTGAGCTGAGGCAGGAGTTGGTGACCACGGTAACTACCACTGGCGGCCACCTTGCTTCTAACCTGGGTGTGGTTGAGCTTACTATGGCTTTGCACCGGGTATTTGAAAGCCCGAAAGATAAAATCGTCTGGGATGTGGGGCATCAGAGCTACGTTCACAAGCTGCTTACCGGTCGTAAAGAATCCTTTGCCTCTCTACGTCAATATAAAGGTCTATCCGGTTTTACCTGCTCCAGCGAGAGTGAACATGACCCGTTTGGGACGGGTCATGCCAGCACCTCGGTTTCCGCAGCTTTAGGTATAGCTATTGCCCGTGACCTTGCCGGTGATGACTACCATGTGTTGGCGGTTATTGGTGATGGTGCCATCACTGGTGGAATGGCTCTTGAGGCGCTTAACCAGGTTGGTCATCTCGGCTCCAGGCTCATTGTGGTTCTTAATGATAACGGGATGTCAATTTCTCCCACGGTTGGCGGCTTGGCCAAGCTGTTAAACCGGGTACGGTTTGACCCGCGTTATCACTGGGCAAAAGAAGAAAGCCGCCGAATCCTTACTGCGCTGCCACTGGGTGACAGGGTGTGGCAGGTAAGCGAGCAGGCCAGAGATAGACTCAAGGGCTTGCTTATGCCGACAATGGTCTGGGAGGAGCTCGGCTTTACTTATATCGGACCGATTGATGGGCATAACGTTAATGACCTTGAAAACGCTTTTAGTCAGGCGAAAGAATATCATCTCAAACCGACCTTTGTTCATGTTTTGACCACTAAGGGCAAGGGTTATCGTCCTGCGGAG
>CAZWYS010000111.1:0-1853 GCA_964638295.1 uncultured Dehalococcoidaceae bacterium | reverse complement strand
ATACATTACCGCCATAGCCATTTCCTCGCCACAAAAGCCCATGTCATAGTCCCCGGCTATGCTAACCACGGTCTTCTCTGGATTGGCGATTTTGGCCCCTATAGCGGCGGGCAAGTCCCAACCCAGGGGACCGGCGCCGCCAGGTAGAATGTAATGGCGAGGCTTGAATATCTTCTGGAATTGCGACGACCAGATTTGATAAAGGCCGATGCAGGTGACGAAGACAGTGTCCTCATCAAAAAAGTCGTTTATTTCCTTAAATACCCTTTGTGGCTTGATAGGAACCTCATCAAAGTCTAGCCGACGTTCAAATTGCGGACGCAGTTGCGGTATATTCTTTTCTCGCTCAGTGGGTCCCCTAACGGGAAGCACGCTCTTAGCTGCTTTAAGCAATGCCTGCAAGGCGAGCTTGGCGTCGGCTACGATGCCCAGGTCGGTGGGAATAATGCGACCTATTTGCGTTGGCTCAATATCAATATGAATGAATTTTCTGTTTTTGGTATAGACATCCAGTTGCCCAGTGTGCCGGTCAGAGAAACGGCAGCCAACTCCGAGCACTAGGTCTGATTCGAGGAAAGTCTTATTGCCATACGGGGTGTTGCATGAGGTTCCTACCTGCCCGGCGTAAAGCGGATGGCTGGCAGCAATGCCTCCCTTACCCATCAGTGTGGTAACCACGGGTATAGAGAGATACTCCGCCAGCTGAATGAACTCTCGACAGGCGTCAGCGATTATCACTCCCCCACCCAATAGCATTATCGGTTTTTTCGCCTGGTGTATCATTTCTAGGGCTCTTCTGATTTTCCGACTGTCAGGTGCCGGTTTCACGACTTCGAAAGACGAGTCAATGCCGGGGTCGTATTCCACCTCACGCCGCTGAACATCCACGGGGAGGTCAATGAGAACTGGACCAGGCCGGCCCTCTCTAGCGATACGAAAAGCCTCCCTGGTGACACGGGGTAGCTGGTTAGCTTCCTTGACACAGTAACTCTTCTTGGTTACCGGCTTAACAATCTCAGCGATATCTACCGCCTGGAACGCTTCTTTTCCTAACTGGGCGGTCACTGCCTGTCCGGTAATGGCAATTATGGGGATAGAGTCCACCTGGGCGGTATACAGACCGGTTACCATATTGGTTGCTGCCGGGCCTGAGGTCCCCACGCATATGCCCACCTTGCCGCTGGCTCGGGCATAGCCGTCAGCCGCGTGCGAGGCACCCTCTTCATGGCGCGCCAAATAATGCTTGATTTTACCGGACTTGCGCAGGGCGTCGTAGAAAGGTAGAATCCCTGCCCCGGGAATCCCAAAAATAACCTCCACACCTTCATCTTCCAGGATTTTAACCATTGCTTCAACAGCTTGCATAATCATAAATAAAACTCGCCTCCCCTGAGGATTGGTCTTCGTAGGTGCACGGACAAAGTAACTGATATCGTGAATCTAGCGCACCAGGTTGCGATTGGTTGGTTCCAGTTAAGACGTAGTAAAGCATGGACACTGTTCCCTATCTGTAGCCTAGGGCTCTAGAAATTCTTGATGCGTAATCCTTAATCAAGAACTTAACCCGTCGGTCATTGATATCTATGCGAACGCTAGGGCCGGAAATGCTGATTACCGCCGCTAGGCTTCCATCAATATCTCTAATTGGAGCGGCTATGCATCGTACGCCAAGCTCCATCTCCTGATCATCTGTTGCTAACCCCTCTTGCCTAATGGTCGCAAGCTCTTTCTTTAGTTGTTCAGGGTTAGTAACTGTGTTTACTGTGTAGCGAAGCAACCCCTTGACTTCCAAGAACCTAGCCAATTCCTGCTCAGTCATAGTGGCTAACATGACTTTCCCTACCCCGGTGCAG
>CAZWYS010000110.1:0-1877 GCA_964638295.1 uncultured Dehalococcoidaceae bacterium | reverse complement strand
CGTCTTTAAATAATTGTCCCAATGCCCGGATGCCGGGAACGAGCCCCTTCTCCAGAACCTCCCGGGCGGATAGGCCCTTCTCCAGCGCTTTTTGGGCCTACGGGTTTAATACCCATATTGATATATTCAGAACCGAGGCGAAACTTACCCACAGTAGGTAAGGCAAAAGAAGTATTGCCGCCACCGATGATATCTTGGAGAACCTGAGTATCGTAAGCAGTATTGCCAGCCAGAGAACAATGATTACGATAACCCCAGAGAGAGGGGATTCAAAGCCGAAGAAAGCCACCGACCACAGGGTATTTAGAATCAATTGTATTGCGAAAACCATGAGGGCTATCTTTACCGGTTTGTCAGCCAATCCACGGCGCCAAATCAGAAATGCCGAAATTCCCATAAGCAGATAAAGGGTGCCCCAGGCGGGAGTAAATAGCCAGTTGGGTGGAGTGAACGATGGCTTCTGGAGGGTGGCATACCAGGTGGGGATGGCGGGCATGGTAAATACGGAGCCGATGAGTCCGGCGCACTGGCAGGCAGCAATACTTACCAGTAGTTTGATTATATCCTTTAGTTTCTCATTCTTCATAGTATGCCTCCTTAAGTCAGGTATTGCTCTCTACAGACAAGTATACTCGGATATTATCGTGTTTGCGCTGGCTGGGGGAGAACGTTTTCCTGCCATTCGCGCATTTTGCTCCAGGTAAAGTAACGGTTCGTTTTAGCATAGTAATCCCGGTAGGTTTGTCCGTATATTTGGTCGCTTTTTTCCATATATATGGTGGATTTCTATCATATTAAGTGCGGGCTGTCAAGATTATTTTGGAGTATAATAATATCGGGGTTTGCTTTCGACTGAATTGCCATAATAAGGCATCAATGTTATACTCTGACGTATCACTGACTAGAGAGGAGATTTTATAGTGAAAAGGGGTGACGGTCGCGCCTATGATGAATTGCGGCCAGCCAGAATAACTCCTGGTTTCCTGAGCTTTGCTGAAGGCTCGACGCTGATGGAGCTGGGGAAAACTCAGGTGCTTTGCTCGGTTAGTGCTGAAGATAGAGTGCCAAATTTTCTCAAGGGAAGCGGGACAGGCTGGATTACTGCGGAATATGCCATGTTACCACGGTCTACGCTTACCCGCACACCCCGTGATTCTTCGCTGGGCAGGATTGGTGGTAGAAATCAGGAAATTCAGCGATTCATCGGGCGTTCGCTGAGGGCGGTGGCTGACCTCGGTGCGCTGGGGGAAAGAACACTGATTGTAGACTGTGATGTTATCCAGGCGGATGGCGGTACCAGAACGGCAGCGATTACCGGCGCTTACGTTGCTTTGCGCCAGGCCCTCCAAACTTTAGCGGACATGGGAGTTATATCTTCGGTACCTCTAAAAAGTGCGGTAGCGGCTACCAGTATTGGCATTGTTCGTGGCAATATGCTGTTGGACCTTTGCTATGATGAGGACAGCAGCGCGGCGGTTGACTTTAATGTGGTCATGACCAGTAAAGGTGAGTTTGTTGAAATTCAGGGTACGGCTGAAGGCAGGCCTTTCTCCCGAGGAACCATTGATGAATTGCTCACTCTAGCTGAAAAGGGTATCAGACAGCTATTTCAAATTCAGCAAAGTGCGATAGAAGGTAATAAATAGACCGTCTCTTCAAGCTCTTGCCTGACCACTGCCGAAGATAATCCATTTGTAAGAGGTCAGTTCTTTCAGACCCAGAGGACCCCGGGCGTGCAGTTTCTGGGTGCTGATGCCCACTTCAGCCCCCAAGCCGAACTGTGCCCCGTCGGTAAACCGGGTGCTGGCGTTCACATAGACACAGGCGGCATCTACTTCATTAAGAAAGCGCATTGCGGCTTGATATTCCTCAGTAAC
>CAZWYS010000109.1:0-2013 GCA_964638295.1 uncultured Dehalococcoidaceae bacterium | reverse complement strand
TCTGTACCAGCGGCGATAGGAGCATGAGCCCGATGAAGCCCATCACCACCGAGGGGATTCCAGCCAGTATCTCAATGACCGGTTTTACCGTCTCTCTTACTTTGGCGGGTGCCACTTCCGCCAGGTAGGCGGCACAGACAACTCCAACCGGGACCGATATGGCGGTGGCGACCAGTGTGACCCAGAGTGTAGCCACAAAAAAGGGCATTATACCGAAGGTCGGTGGCTCAGAGACAGGATACCACCTGGTACCGAAGAAGAAATCCCAGGGAGGAGTATCTAAGAAAATCGGCAAGCCTTCTTTTAGCAGTAGGGCAATAATGCCCAGCAGGACAACTATGGTCAGTATGCCTGCTAGGAAAATCCAACTCTCAATGAACTTTTCGCCCAGACGCCACCGCCGCCGGAGGGCTTTTTCAAACCCCGTAGCGGTGGTTGCTGGGGACACTTGCTCCAGCATATTCTCTTTACCTTACTATTTTAGTTTAGCGGCACGTAGCCTACCTCGGTCACCTTTTCTTGACCTTCAGGTGACAGGCAATAGTCAATAAAAGCCTTAATGATACCGGCCGGCGCTCCATTAGTATAGTATAGGAGCGGCCGTGCAACTGGATAACTGCCATCTAGAGCTGTTTCTATGCTTGGCAAAACCCCGGGCGAATCGGCCGTTTTCTTTATCGCCAGAGGTTTAACCTCAGTGGTTACGTAACCCAGGCCGGGATAGAAGATGGCATTGGGGTTCTTGACGACTTCCGAGACACCCTCCTCGGTGGAAGGGAGGAACAGCACCTTTGGTCCGTACTCAAGACTCTTGTCCTCAGTTGGCAGGCCTTTCATCTGCACCACGTGCTCCTTGAAGAAGACGTGGGTGCCGGAGTTAGTATCACGGGAGATTGCCACTATGGAGGCATCATTGCCGCCCACTTCCTTCCAGTTGGTTATCTTGCCATTGTAGATTACCGAAAGCTGGGCTATGGTTAGCTCGGATACAGGGTTGGTAGGGTGCACCACTACTGATAGAGCGTCGGTGGCTACCTGAATCTCGTAAAGCTCTATGCCATTTGCCTTAGCCTGGTCAATCTCCTTTGACTTTATTTTCCGTGAAGCCTGGCAGATATCGGTGGTGCCATTTATAAGAGCGGCGATACCTGCTCCTGAACCCGGACCACTAACCGCTATGTTTACTTTGGGGTGCATCTTCATGAACTCCTCGGCCCACACTGAGGTCAGTGGGGTCACCGTGTTGGAGCCGATGATATTAAAGGAGCCGGAGAGTTCATCACCGGTTGACGTGGTATCACTCTGACTGTTGCATCCTGGCGCAATGAGGACCAGCGTGGCTATAAGGATTAAGGCCAGCCACCTTTTCTTTAACTTGTTGATTTGTGTTATCAATTATCTAAACCTCCATTAAGTAAAATAATCGCTATTTTTATTACCTCACTGGTGGCGGACTCCGTGTCTTGGGATTGCTATCAATCATAAATAGTCTTTGACCAGCACCTCCACCCTGGCTTTTACTACATCTCTGATTTTTCTTACCTCATCAAGTGGTTTTCCTTCGGGGTCGTCAAGTTCCCAGTCCTCGGTGGGAGCGAAGCTGGCAGGACAGACTTTTTCCACACTGCAGCCCATGGTAATTACGCGGTCGGCTTTCTCAATCATCTCCAGGGTCAGGGCTTTCGGTCTCTGCTTGCTGATATCGATGCCGATTTCACCCATAACTCTAACCACAAGAGGATTGACCTGTGCCGCTGGCCTGGTTCCGGCGGAAATAGCCGTAGCCTTACTTTTTGTTATCTGGTTAAAAAATGCCGCAGCCATCTGGCTGCGGGCCGAGTTGTGGACACAAACGAAAAGTACCTTCTTCATCGCCAAAGCAAAAAGCCTCACACTGACCTCTTGTTCATCTACCATTATTCTAACGGGCGAACTTTAAAGTCGGTTTAAGGCTTTGTTAAAGTTTTGTTAAATTCTGAATTATCTATTTTAGCGGCAGGCTGAAGCTGAAAG
>CAZWYS010000108.1:0-2130 GCA_964638295.1 uncultured Dehalococcoidaceae bacterium | reverse complement strand
TACCAGTGTTCGACGCTACCATCTAAATTACGGAAAACTATATTAACTTCTCTATTCGTGACCAGAAGGTAGGGAGGAACTATCATCCCCTCAAGGAGCTTTGGAATGTTTTGGGTAAATTCTTTTAGTTGTTTGACATATCCTTCGGCTTCATTTGAATACTGCTCGAATTCAGCGGTAAGCTTATTGTGTTTGGTTATTAAGTCGTTATATGCGACATGTAGTGCATTATATTGTGAGACTAGTGTATTATGTTTATCTACTAACTTGTTATATGCTAAATTCAATTCATTATAATCTTCTACTAAGTCATCGTAGCTTTTAGTTAGGCGCTGATAATCTGTAGAAGGGGCACACGACGAGATAATGCATAACACGGTTAATAGAAAGATTACAATAACAACTTTTTTCATTATTGAACCCACATTACAATTCCCTTTTTTCTTCTATCTTCCCTCTATACTCGCACTTGGTGCACTTCGCCCACCTGCCTCTAAACAGGGTAAGCAGACCCCCGCACTTGGGGCAGGGCTGGGGCAGGGGTTTGAAATAGCTGGCAAACTGGCACTCCGGATAGTTGCTACAGCCATAAAAGGTGCGTTTCTTTTTGCTCACTCTTTGTATCAGCTCGCTGCCGCACTCCGGGCATTTAACCCCGATTTTGATTTGAAAAGACTTCGTGTATTTGCACTCCGGATAGCCGGTGCAGGCGAGGAATTTACCGTAGCGCCCCATTTTGATTGCCAGGGGCTTGCCGCATTTCGGGCAGGCCTCATCGGTGAGCTCATCGGGTACTTTGACCTTCTCTAAATGCTGGAAGGCGTTGTCTAGGTCTTTCTCAAAGGGAGTATAAAAATTCCGTACCACGCTTACCCAGTCCTGGTTGTTGTTGACGATATTATCCAGTTCATCTTCCATGTTGGCGCTGAATTTGATGTCAACGATGTCGGAGAAATATTGATTGAGCACGTCATTGACCACGAAACCGAGTTCTGTCGGTTGGAAATTGCCCTTCTCTTTGCTGACGTAGTTGCGTTCCTGTATTGTGGACAGGGTGGGCGCATAGGTGCTGGGTCGCCCGATACCCCACTGCTCCAGCATCTTGACCAGTGTCGCTTCGGTGAAGCGCGGTGGAGGTTCGGTGAAGCGCTGCTCCATAAAGAGCTTCAGGAGTTTTAGCGCATCGCCTTTCTTCAGAGAAGGAAGCAACCCTTTCTTTTCTTCTTCGTCAACCTCGTCTTTTCCCTCGCTGTAGAGGATGATGAATCCGGGGAAGGTATTTACCGAGCGGAAGGTCCTCAGCAGGTAATCGGACTTTGACCCCTTGGCTTCAATGTCAACGGTGGTATTATCAAACAGTGCCGCCGCCATCTGGCTGGCTATCATTCGCCTCCAGATAAGCCCGTAAAGTCGGGACTGGCTGGCAGTCAGGTATTTTTTAATCAGTGCGGGCTCCCGTGCCATTTTTGTCGGGCGGATGGCTTCATGTGCCTCCTGGGCTCCCTTTACCTTCCTGGTGAAAAAGCGTGCCTGGGGCGGCAGGAATTCGGCACCGTACTTCTGGCTGATGAATTCTCTGGCTTCCGCCACTGCCTGGTGGGCGACTCTGGTGGAATCGGTTCGCATGTAGGTAATCAGCCCGGCACTGCCCTCGCTGGCTATTGGGAGGCCCTCGTAAAGCTGCTGGGCAATCGCCATCGTTTGCTTGGCGGTAAAGTGGAGCTTGCGCCAGGCTTCCTGCTGCAGGGTGCTGGTGATAAAGGGCGGCGCCGGCTGGCGGGTTGCCTTTTTCGTGCTCACTTTAGATACGTGGTAGTCAGACTGCTCCAGTTCATCCCTGATTTCTGTCGCCTTTTGCTCGTTGGGAATGCGTAGTTTGCTGCCGTCGGCGAGTCCGACCAGCATGGCTCTGAAGGCGGCTGCCTCCGCTTTCTTGGTCAGCTCCGCCTCAATTGTCCAGTATTCTACCGGAACGAATGCTTGAATTTCTCGCTCGCGGTCAACGATAATTTTTACCGCCACTGATTGGACTCTGCCTGCCGAGAGACCCCGCCGCACCTTTTTCCAGAGCAGGGGACTGAGCTTGTAGCCGACCAGTCTGTCCAGGATGCGTCGTGCCTGCTGGGCGCT
>CAZWYS010000107.1:0-2136 GCA_964638295.1 uncultured Dehalococcoidaceae bacterium | reverse complement strand
TCTCTACTTTGAAGCCCTGGATGAAGAAAGCCTGCGTGATATTCTGGAAAACGAAGGCGGCGGCAATAGTGCCCCGCCGTCAATCGTCCAGTTTGGCGGACAGACGGCTATCAACCTGGCTGAGCCTCTATCCCGCAACGGCATGCCTCTCCTCGGCTCCAGCGCTGAAGCCATTGACCTGGCTGAGGACCGGCGCCGTTTTGAAAATTTTCTCAGCGGTCTGGGGGTCCCCCAGCCTCCGGGGGCGGGGGTAAACTCGATAGACGAAGCCCTTAACACCGCCCAGCTCATCGGCTATCCGGTACTGGTCCGCCCCAGCTATGTTCTCGGCGGCCGAGCCATGGAAATAGTACACAATGCCACCGAGCTGGTGCGCTATATGAGCCTGGCGATGGAACTGGAAACCGGGCATGCCGTCCTGATTGATAAATACCTGCAAGGGAAAGAGGTAGAGGTTGATGCCATCGGCGATGGAGAAACCGTGCTTATTCCCGGAATAATGGAGCACATTGAGCGGGCGGGAGTGCACAGCGGCGATTCCATGGCGGTCTATCCCGGGGTTAACCTGACCGAGCAAGAAATAGAGACCATTATAGACTATGCTATCCGGATAGGGGTGGCACTTAAGATTAAAGGCTTGATGAATATTCAATTTGTTATTATGCCTGGCAGCGCTGACCAGCCGTCATCAGTCTATGTATTGGAGGTTAATCCGCGTGCCAGTCGCACCGTCCCGTTTCTTTCCAAGGTTACCGGGGTGCCGATAGTAAAAGTGGCGACCAAGGTAATGCTGGGTAAGAGCCTAAAAGAACAGGGGTATAGCAACGGACTTTGGCCAACCCAGAAGCTGGTGGGCATTAAAGCTCCCGTTTTTTCCATGTCAAAGCTACTCGGCGTTGACACCTACCTCGGTCCGGAGATGAAGTCTACCGGTGAAGTAATGGGGATTGACTCTACCTTTGACGCTGCCCTAGCCAAAGCGCTGCTAGCTTCGGCATTGATGTTGCCGCCTAAAGGAGCCATACTGCTCAGCATTGCGGATAGAGATAAGTCGGAAGCGCTACCCATAATCAGAAAGCTCTCCTCAATAGGCTATAAACTCTATGCCACCGAAGGTACCGCCGCAATGATTGAGACGGCCGGGCTACCGGTAAACCGTATAACCAAAAAATTGAGTGAGGGGCACCCTAACGTGGCTGATGTCATCAATAATGGCACCGTCGACGGAGTGGTCAATACCATTACCGGAGGTCAAATCCCGCTGAGAGACGGCTTTTATATTCGCCGGGCAGCCGCCGAAAGGCGCATCCCCTGCTTTACCTCGCTTGACACTATTAGAGCCGCCGTGGAAGCACTGGCCAACGGCAGCCAGATTTACGCCGCCCGGCCCCTCCCCGAATACCGCCGAAAGGAACCGGCTTGAAACAAGCATCGGCCAGCGTAATTGAAGACCGCCGGATTCTCGGTAGCTTCACTCGCCCCCAGCGGCGAAACCTTCTGAGTAGCTGGATTATCCGGTTAAACTGCCCGGAGATAGCCCGAGAAGCCAAGCCGGGTCAATTCGTCATGGTGCGCTGTGGGGGGGAATGCATCCTGCCGCGCCCTTTCAGCATCCACCAGGTAAGTGAAGATAAAATTGCCCTTTTTTATGCCGTGTGGGAAGACGGCAGAGGCACCGGCTGGTTATCCCGGCGTAAAGCCGGCGAGAATATAGACCTGTTCGGGCCACTCGGTAACGGCTTCTCCATTCAAACTACTTCTGGCAGCGTATTACTGGTAGCCGGCGGCGCTGGCATTGCCCCGCTACATTTTCTAATTGACAAAGCACTTGAACAAGATAAGGAAGTGACGTTGCTTTTGGGGGCACAAACGGCTAGTCAACTTTACCCTGAACGCCTTCTGCCTGCTGGAATCAGGCTGGTCAAAGCCACTGAGGACGGAACCACCGGAGAAAAAGGCATGGTAACTGAGCTTTTGCCGGAGTATGCTAACCGGGCAGACCAGGTCTTTGCCTGCGGGCCGATGCCGATGTATCGTGATATGGCATCGCAAAGGCAGCGACTGAAACTGGAAGGGAAGCCGGTCCAGATTTCCCTGGAGGTGAGGATGGGGTGCGGGCTTGGCGTCTGCTACGGC
>CAZWYS010000106.1:0-2271 GCA_964638295.1 uncultured Dehalococcoidaceae bacterium | reverse complement strand
ACTTGGCCCACTTATAGTCTAGTATCGGAGATACTATTAGTCAACAGCCAAACCTAGGCGGTATTTGCCAGTCTATCAGCTTCGGCGTTTTGCCATCGTGGAACATGAATGATAGAGAAATACTCAAGTGAACCTTGCAGCCGCTTTACCTGCTGATGCAAGGGTTTAAGGGCTGCGTTTTTAACTCGATACCGGCCATTAATTTGTTTTACCGCCAGTTCGGAGTCGGAATGCAAAATAACCTGCCTGGCACCGAGACTGATGGCTTTTTCCAAGGCAGCAACGATAGCCCTGTATTCTGCCTGGTTATTGGTTGTCCGGCCAATGCGCTGCGAAATAGTCGCGACGACTCTATCCTGCTCATCTTTGATAACAGCACCTATTGCCGCTGGCCCTGGATTACCGCGTGAGGCACCGTCAGTAAATATCACTGCTTTCTTTATCTTCATTTGTCCTTCAGGGCAGGAAGAGGATGCGCCCACAGCTACTGCATTGCACCAGGTTACCGCTTCTTGCCCGTTGCAATTCGCTAAAAGAGAGCGATATCCGGCAGCCACGGCATATCCCCTGCTCTACCCTAGCCACTGCCTGCCCCTTATTCTTTTTGAGCTTTTCGTAAACGTCGACTGCCTTGGGGTCAATTTCAGCCGACAGTTGCTGCCGTTTTTGCTTGAGAGAAGATAGCTCACTCTGGCATGCTTCAATTTCCGACGAAAGCCGCTGTTGTTGCCTGTGCCAGTCTTCTTCCAGCTTCTTGAATTCGCTGCCAGTAGCAGCGACATCGGCTTCAGCCGACTCAACCTGCGACATTACCTCTAAAGCCCTGTTCTCCAGCTGGTCTCGCCTGGTCTTCAGCAAGTCAGCCTCGTGCTGAAGGCTGGTCAACTCCTTGGGATTCTTTATCCGCCCACTGTAAAGTTGCTCTTCAGCAGCCTTGATTTTATTCACCCGGTCGTCTATCTCCCACTCGGCAGAACGCTGACGGTGTTTCAAGTCGTCCAAGCGCTGTTGCTCTGAAGTGAGCCTGTTCTGAGCTTTGGCCAATGCCTGGTCATCTCCTAACTGACTGACCATACGCTGCAACGACTGCTCATTGGACTCGATTTCAAGGTCAACTTCCTGCAATTGATAAAGCTGCTTGGTAACACCCATACTTGAGCCTATTCTATAATGGCTACCATATTATATCAAATGTCTCCGAAAGAGCACTGTGAACCTCACCCCTGAACTCATCTTATTACCTCAGAATAAAGCTCAGAAAATTATGACAAAATCCGGTAGCCAGAATAGAACATATGTGCTATTATTTTCATCGGGAACAAAGCAAAGGTAATCAGGTAGGAATTGTTTTTATAGTTATGTAAAGGAGCTATAGATATGAGGCTACTCCGATTAGCCGTGGAAAAGCAGAAATGGGAGCTGGCAGCGCATACCATTGTGCTGGCGACGGCCAAGTGCCTGAACAACGGAGCAAAACCACATGCCAACAAGAGAAAAGAGGAAAAGAGGCGCCCCAAAAGGTAACCAGAACGCCAGGAAGCACGGTTTTTATTCCAAGGTGCTGGACGAGGCGGAGCAGCTTGATTTTGAGCTGGCAACAGGGGTTGACGGCATTGATGATGAGATTGCTTTGCTGCGGGTGAAGATTAAGTCGGCGTTGGAGAAAGACCCGGAGAACATCAATCTCATCATGCGGGCGACCAATACCCTGGCGGGTCTGGTCAAGACGAGATATAGAATCAGCCGGGAGCAGAAGAAGGGGCTGAAGGAGGCAATCGGGAATGTGCTCCGGGATGTGGCCGTGCCGCTGGGGATTGGCATCGGGGCGGCGATGAATAAGTGAGTTTGGGGAATCCATCCCCCTGACCCCCTACCCAGTACAAGGGAAGGGGGAAGATTTTAAGAGTTTTTTGGAAGAGGGACTCCGCCCCTCTTAAACACCCCGATGATTATAAGACCAAGTTAGTAACAGGGAGGATTATGATTGCCGAAGGGGATAATGTCCCTTCGGGCTTCCCCTTTTCTACCGGATAAAAACTTAAGGAGTGAGGCTAATAGACAATATTTGCATCAGCAGGCTGCGTCCCTACCAGCGAGAAGTGGCGCTGGCAATACTTGACAGCGTCTTCGGCAGGAAGGGGCTTACCTTTTCGGTGGAAATCGCCCGGCAGGGAGGCAAGAACGAGCTTTCGGCACAGCTCGAACTGCTGCTGCTAATCTTATACATGGCGGAGCCGCAGAACCTGGTGAAGTGCTCCCCTACCTTCAAAC
>CAZWYS010000105.1:0-2287 GCA_964638295.1 uncultured Dehalococcoidaceae bacterium | reverse complement strand
CCAGTCTGTCTAGGATGCGCCGTGCCTGCTGGGCGCTGACCAGGTGCATATCTACCGACCGGGGGTGCTGAAAAGCATACTTCACCGCTTCTTCGGTAATTTCGTGGAAAACGACGCGCCGGCATGGCTTGTGGTCTGATTTCGTTACCTCAAGCAGGTGCCAGGCGATTGCCTCACCCTCGCGGTCAGGGTCGGTGGCGAGGTATATGCTGGAGGCGGTTTTGGCCGCTTGCTTCAGTTCGTTCACCAGCTTGGTTTTGGCCTTGGGCACCACGTATCTCGGAGTGAAGCTTTTTTCTATGTCCACTCCCAGCTGGCTTTTGGGCAGGTCTCGGACATGCCCCAGCGAAGCTTTTAGATTATAGCCTCTGCCCAGGATCTTGGTCAGCGTTCTGGCTTTCGCCGGCGATTCCACGATGACTAAATTGTTCTTCATAGTTGACATAACCACAAAAACAAATCAAAGCTAATCAGCTAGGAATTGTTTCCCTATTTTTAAATATATCACCTAGTCCACTCTCACTCTGTATTCCTGCCTGGCTTCTCGAGCCAGAACATAGCTCATTGGCCCTACCTGTTTGATTAGACCCTTGAGCTCCATCATTGCTAGGGTGCTGCTGACGGTTGATATCGGCAAGCCGCTGCTACGGCAGACTCCATCAATGTGGATTGGTTCGGCACCCAGTTGCTTCAGTAGCAGTGCTTCAGTATCGGAAGCCGGTATCACTTCCTTCAGTTCCATCTGGTGAGTTACCGTCATCAAGTTCAATTCTTCCAGAATGTCGGTGTAGTCGCGAACTAACTTGGCTCCTTCCTGAATAAGATGGTTGGTACCTCGGCTGGCTGGTGATAGGATGCTACCCGGGATAGCGAATACTTCTCTATTTTGCTCCAGTGCCAGGCGAGCAGTAATCATGGCGCCGCTGATTTCATTGGCTTCAACAACCAGGACACCCAGGCTTAGTCCACTCATGATACGGTTGCGCCGGGGGAAATTCTCCGCTCTGGGTCTGGTACCCAGGGGGTATTCGCTAATCAGGGCACCTTGCTGAATAATATTACGAGCCAGGTCAGCATTCTCGCTGGGGTAAACAATATCCAGCCCGCAAGCAAATATCGCGATACTTCTGCCGCCGGCAGCCAGTGCTGCCTGATGGGCCACTGAGTCAATCCCCTTAGCCAAACCACTGACAATCGTAATCTTGCTTTGTGCCAGGTCAGTTACTATTTCATCAGCCACCTGCTTACCGTAAACAGTCGCTCGACGGGTACCAACTACTGCTAGACACCATTCGTCCTGTGGAAGCAGAGAGCCCCTGATATACAGTAAAGGTGGGTAGTCATATATTTCCTTGAGTCGGGATGGATAATTCGGGTCATTATAGTTAACTGCATTCACACCATAGCGGCCCAGCTTTTCCATCTCTGTTTCCAGAGAAATCTTGGGACGCCAGAAAGTGATGGCATTGATTGAACCACTATCCAAGCCGGTTTCTTTTAACTTTTCCGGCGTTGCTTTCCAAGCGTCTTCCAAATCGCCAAAGTAGTTCTCAAGTTGAGCCAATTTCACACGGCCAATACCAGGTATAATACTAAAGCCCACCCAATATTTAATGTTTTGAGTACTCATTTCCAAAGCTATTCTATCATAGGAACAACCTGCCAAACAATTGAGAGGCTTGACAAAACCAAGCCAGCTGCTTAAATTATCATTGCTAGATTGTGTCAATGATGAATCTATAGGGGGCGAGAGAATGAAAGGAAAAAACCTGTGTAGATGGTATAATGAGACTTCCGGTGTAAAACGGGCTTATGATTTGGGCCTAATCGATAAGAAGTGGGTGGAGGATTACTGCTGGGCTGGTGGTAAAGGCTGTATAAGAAAGAAGAGATTTGAAGAAAACGGGTACGTATCCCCTGATTATGTTTTGCCTGACGGTACTGTCAGTGAAAGTGTTAAACAATACGTAGAGCAGAAAAGAGGGGCAGGTTTACCGTAGAAAGATAAGGTCTCTTACCTAGTTAAAGTGGCGGAGAGGGTGGGATTCGAACCCACGGTAGCCAAAGGCTACACGCGCTCTCCAGGCGCGCCTGATAGGCCACTCCAGCACCTCTCCACAATATGTGATCTAAACTTTGGTATATTTTAATGACTTTCGTCCAAGTTCACTAAATTACTAGGTCACCTAACATAACAGCGGAGAGGGTGGGATTCGAACCCACGCTCCACTATACGCGGAGACCGCTTTTCGAGAGCGGCACCATGAACCACTCGGACACCTCTCCT
>CAZWYS010000104.1:0-2440 GCA_964638295.1 uncultured Dehalococcoidaceae bacterium | reverse complement strand
TTGCCAAAGAATACTTTGGTATGTGGCCAGGGTATCTCTATACCTTCGGCATCAAACGCTTTCTTAAGGCGGTATCTCAATTCACCCATCACTGACCATTGCTCTATAGGTTTAACCTCGCCCAGAATCTTAATCTCTATTCCCGAATCGCCAAATTTATTAATCCTCAGTACTTTAGGTGCCGTCTTGATTTTCGCCCCCCATTCCTTATCGGCGGCTAGTTCCTCTCCAACGCGATTTATCACACTGAAGACATGGTCCATGTCTTCACCGTAGGCTACCGAGATATCAAGATTGACCCGTGAGAAATGCCTGGTAGCATTACTGGCTACTCTAATCTCACCATTGGGTATATGATGGACTACGCCGTCCAGGTCACGGAGCACTGTCTTCCTCAGGTTTACTTCCTCCACCAGCCCAAAAATATCCGCCACCTTGGCCACGTCTCCCACCCGGTACTGGTTCTCTAAAAGAATAAAGACACCGGCAATCAGGTCTCGTATCAGGTACTGGGCACCAAAGCCAACAGCAATGCCGACGATGCCGAGACCAGCCAGGATAGGCCCGATATTTACATTCAACTCACTGAGAATCATAAAGATGGCCAGTAGAATAATCAGAACCTTCCCCAGGCCCATGAAGACGCCCTGAAGAGTATCGGCTCTCTTCTTCATCCCTTCCCGGCTTTCAAATCGTTTGGGCTTGACCATGGCTCGGTTTAATAGAGGTGGCATAAACCTTTTCAAAGCAACCCACATTAAAAACCCCACGGCAATGATAAGAAGAATGGTGGTGCCATGCGCCAGAAACCACTCTTGTATCGTTTCTGGAGTGATCATAGCCGCAATGCCCTCGCGAGAGAATATAATGGCTACAAACGCCGTAACCACCGCCGCTAACGCAATTCCCTCACCAGTCCAGAGAGCAATGTTTATATCTTTAATCGCTATCTCCCGCCGTCTCTCTGACATTCCTTTCGTAACTCTATCCCGAACACGATCACCGATAAAAAGAAGCAGGACCAGCACCAGACCAAAGATTATGAGTAGCCAGATACTGTTAGCCGTAAACCAACCCCACATGACAATCACCCCCTTTAACCGATTAAAAGTATTACATTACCAATTATATTACAAATGACAAAAAATGGAATAAATTAGTAAAAGCTCTGGATGTCAACCTCGTCTCCGCCTAGTAAAGCACCCGTTCATCACCGACACGGCGGGTTATCTTTTTCCCGTCCAGGTGCTCCAATAAAGCCTGTGCATACTTCCGGCTCGTCTGAAACATATCCCGCACTTCGGCCAGGGTCACTTTACCATGTGCCTTGATATGCGAAGTAACTTTTTCCACCATCTCATTATAGGCTGAAGCGGCAAAGACAACATCACCGCTCACCTTGACCACCTTTTGCTGCTCAGTGAGCAGGTTAAGCAAATCAGGTTCAGGGATAAGGTTGCTTGGTGGCGCATAAGGATTCTCCGCCAGAGCGCGCAGGAAAGCATCCATCTTCGCCCGTTGAGCCTGAGTTAGCTGGACCTGGTGCGTGGGCAGGCGAAACGCAGCGCCATCCTCATTGATAACCCCTTGGGCAGCAAGTCTTCGCAAGGCAGGCATAGCATACTCTCCCAGCTTCAGCCGACTGCCCAGTTCCACCCTGGGCATACCGGGGCGGGTGGGGAACTTCCGGTGATAGTCCTGCAGGACAGCGGTAGCTTGTTTCGCCACGCTTTCCCAGCCGGGCACAGTCATCAGCAGACTCTGCTCCCCCTCCCCCAGCTTTATCACCTTCCCCTGCTGAACAAGGGACTCCAATACTGGCTGCACTTCACCGGCCGGCAGGTTGGACTGGGCTAACAGGGCTGACCATCCCATGGGCTGCTTCGCCTGTAGCAGCGCCATAACCATACCTTCGGCGGTACCCTCTTCTCTTCCCCGGAGATTCTCAATGACTTCCGGGCGGCAACGGCGCAGTCGTCTGGCATGTGAATCAATGATTTTACCACCCCCCAGGGTCTCCGTGGGTGAACGGATGATGAAGTGGTCGCCATTGACTGCCGCCACCGGCCGGTCCAGCAACAATTGAGCCCAGGTAGTCTTCCCCGGTGGCAGTCCCTCCCCCTCCAGCAGGCGGACCTTGGCCATCGTCTCGGCGGCTCCGGTATGAAAGCTAACCTCGGCACTGTGCCGCAGTGGCCGGTGCAGATAGGCAAGCAATTTGAGCTTTACCGTCAGCATGGTCGTCGGCACCAGCCAGCCCGGCCTGGTGAGCACATCGCCACGCTGCAACTGAGATGTATTGACACCAACGAGGTTAGCCGCCACCCTGCTCCCCGGGGTCGCCGTATCAAGGCGGGTTTTATGTGTCTGCACTCCCCGCAGGCGCGACTTCAAACCAGCCGGCACAATCTCCACCTCCTGCCCCACTGAGAGTGAACCA
>CAZWYS010000103.1:0-2505 GCA_964638295.1 uncultured Dehalococcoidaceae bacterium | reverse complement strand
TTCCCACCGATATCAGAGCCATTGGTCCATAAATAACCAGCATGATACTGGGGGGAATAAGGATACCCAGGGTACCGCCGGCGCAAACTGAGCCACTGGCTAAACTTCTGGAGTAGCCTCGATTTACCATGGCGGGAAGGGCGAGAAGTGATAGCATGGTAACCGAGGCGCCAATTATACCGACGCAGGCGGCAAGGATGGTGCCCAGTAACACGGTGATTACTGCCAGCCCACCCTTGAGTCCACCGAGCCACAGGTATAAGGCGTCAAACATTCTTTCGGCTACTGCCGAGCGTTCCAGCATGACCCCCATATAAATAAACAGGGGGGCGGCTAGGAGGACATAGCTGGTTATCAGTGCAAACAAGCGCGTATACATAAGATTAAGTACCGCGGGTCCCATTATGGCATAGCCAAGTATCAAGCCAAGAGCACCAATCGGGATGGCCAGGGGATAACCGCTCAAAATCCCCACCAGAATCCCGCCCAGCATTATTACGGTGGTAATCTCTGGACTAATTTCAATCATAGTTGTTGGTTCCTTGTCAGCCGATATAGGTCGCGAAGGAATTGTGCCACACCCTGAAGGGCAAACAGGGACAGTCCGAGAACCACTACGGTTCTGATTGGACCGGTTATCGGGTACCAGTTACTTCTAGCCATCACTTCACCCATTGACCAGGAGAACCACATCCTGTCCCAGGCAATATAGGCCAGGGCAAAGAGCAGCGGAAAGAAAAATAATAAGGAAAGGGTAATATCGAGAATCGCCTGCCCTCTGGGTGGCAGGTGGTTATAAAAAACGTCCACCCTCACATGCCCGCCATGCTTGTGGGTATAAGACCAGCCCAGAACCGCAATGGTACCCCCTATCATGCTTGAGGTTTCAAATGACCACATCGTTGGCGCATCAAAGACATATCTTGCCGTAACCTCATAGCAAAGCATCAGCACCAGGGCCAGGCAGGCCCAACGTACTACCATTCCCGTGTATTCACTGATGGCATCAATAACCCGAACTATGGTTCTCATAATCAATTATTCCCCCGCTCCGAGTAATATTCTCGGAGCGGGGGTTTAAGCCTGACACCTGTCTAACTAAGATAGTGCGGTGTGTCAAGAGGCCTGGCTCAATGTATGCCCAGGGCGTCAGTTATTGCTTTAAAGTCACACAGAGATTCTACTACCTTGGCAAAGAAGGGGTCAGCGGCTGCCTTCTCATCGTAGTACTCTTTAGCCAGTCTCAGAAACTCATCTTCTACCGCCTGGGGCAGGGGTTGGACTTCGCAGCCATAATCAATGAACTTCTGTATGTTGGCCGATTCCTGACTTATTTCCCGGCCATAGAAATGCCACGCCTCCAAGTATGTTGCCACCTCTATAATATTTTGCAGGTCAGGGGTGAGCTCGTTCCAACTCTTTTTGTTGACATGGAACAGCTGGGTGTCAGTGGGACCGCGGGTTGGCGACTGATAGACATACTTGGCCACTTCCTGGAAGCCCATGTCCCAGTTGGCGCCAAAGGTTCCCATTTCAAAAGCGTCGATGACTCCTCGCTGCGTGGATTCATAGAGTTCGCCACCAAACATGGTGACTACCGACGCACCCATATTGGCGATGATATTGGCTGGGTCACCGAGGGCACGCATCTTCAATCCCTTAAAGTCAGCCGGGGTGTTCAGAGGTTTTGTGGAGTGGGCCCATACCTCCGGGCTGCTGAGACAATAGATGGCGACAGGGTACGCGTTTATCGGTTCATACATCTCTCTACAAAGCTCCATTCCTCCTCCCTCCAGATACCACAGTGCCTGCGGCACAGGCGTCATCCCGCCAGCCACCTGGAAGAAGAGTCCGGCTTGAGGGAACAGGTCCATAATAAACACAGTGGAAGAGGCACCGGCGTCAATCACGCCTTGGTCTACCCCTTGAATCGTTTCCGCACCGGGCACAATTTCATCACCGGTATAGAGCTCCCATTTCATGCGTCCTGCACTCATGGTCTCAACCCTTTTAGCCAGGTATTCTACCACCTTGTAACGGGGGTCTGCCTTCGGTTGCATTGACACCACTTTCCAGGTAATTACTTCTGCTGGTGCGGCTGGTGCGGGTGCTGGTGCTGGGGCAGGCGCTGGAGCTGGAGCTGGTGCTGGCGCAGGCGCTGGAGCTGGAGCGGGTGCAGGCGCCGGGGCGGGAGCTGGAGCGGGAGCCGGGGCTGGGGCCGCACAAGCAATTAGGCTCACAGCTAGTAACAGTGCCAGCGGGATAAATAAAATTTTCTTTTTCATCTGAAAAACTCCTCCTAAGATTTTGTAACCTATCCGTACGTAAATATTTTGTGTTGAAAGCCATCACCTCCCCCTTTTGTATTTTGGGAAGTCACCCAAGATTTCAGGATATGTCAAAGCTGGCATCATCATTAGTGATTCACATACGACCATCTATAACGATAGTCGTATACAATCATCATTTACTATTCTACCACGGGTTGTCAAGGTCTTCTGGCAT
>CAZWYS010000102.1:0-2599 GCA_964638295.1 uncultured Dehalococcoidaceae bacterium | reverse complement strand
TAAAGTTTTGTTAAATTCTGAATTATCTATTTTAGCGGCAGGCTGAAGCTGAAAGCCGAGCCCTTGCCCTCTTCACTCTGCACCCAAATACTGCCTCCATGAGCTTCCACGGTATGTTTGACGATTGCCAGCCCCATGCCAGAGCCCTGACCAGCCCGGGATTTATCAGCTTTGTAAAAGCGCTCGAATATGCGAGGTAAATCATCCCTGGCAATGCCCGTCCCGGTATCCGATACTTCCATAAGAACCGAACCTTCAGACTCTTTAGTCGTGATTCTGATGCTTCCCCCGGGGTGGTTGAATTTTATGGCGTTGTGGATGAGATTGACCATCACCTGCCGGAGGCGCTCCTTATCCGCCGGGATAGCGGGCAGATTATTTGCCAGTGCCGTCTCCGGAGTAAGGTTCTGTCTTTCCGCCTGCGGCTTGAGTTGGGCGATAACCTCCTCCACCAGCGCGTTGAGATCTATGTGCTCCAGCTTCAGTTCAGCTTTGCCGGTTTCAATGCGCGAGAACTCTGTCAATTCGGCGACTAGTTGCGTCATCCTATCTACCTCAGCCTCAATCCTGGATAAAAAGTCCCTGGCTGCCTCTCTGTCATCGATGGCACCATCCTGTAACGTCTCCACCATAGCCTTTATCCCGGCCAGCGGCGTTCTAAATTCATGGGATATGTTACCCACCATCTCCCGCCGCATGGTCTGTAAGCCTCTGAGCTCAGTAAGGTCTTGAACCAGAAGCAGCACTCCATCTAGCCTGTCATTGACAATAGGAATGGCAATAACCTGAAGAAACCTGTTTAATGTGCCCAACTCGAACTGGGTAATCTGCTCTTGAACTGTTTCCAGGCACGAGCTTAAAAGGTCGTTCAATTCATGCTCGCGTACTACTTCTATAAGAGGTCTACCTCTGGCGTTTTCATCCATGATGCTTAAGAGACTCTGGGCTGCCCGGTTGGTCAGGATGATATTCCCTTCAGCATTGGTCAAGATAACACCATCAGCCATGTTATCAAGGATACTCGTCAGCCGAGCTCTATCTTCTGAGATCGTGGCTAACATTTCTTTTAACTTCATTGACATCTCATTAAAGGCGTGAGCAAGCTGTCCTGACTCGTCTCTGGTACCTACGGAAATCTTATGACCGAATTCCCCCGAAGCAATTTTACGGGAGGCTCTGGTGAGTTTCCTGATGGGTTGTGTTGTCCTTCTGGCAATGAGCCACGCTACTAGAATGACCAGGATGGCGGCTATTGCCATGGCGGCGACTATACCTGTGATGATGCGATTAACCGAGCTTTCAACCTGAGTTAGCGAAAGGGCGACTCTGGCAACGCCCAAGACCTCGCCTTGACCTGTTATGGGAACAGCCACGTACATCATCTGTTTCCCTAGGGTAGTGCTATAGCGGGTGCTTTCCCCGATACCTGAAGCCAGGGCATCTTTAACCTCGGGGCGTGTGGCGTGATTTTCCATCGTCACGGGGTCTTCGTTGGAGTCGCCAAGTACAATACCATCCGGGGCGATTATGGTTATCCTTGTACCAATCTGACCTCCCAGCTTTTTGGCTAAAGCATCAAGGTTGTTTCTTCCTTCCTGGCTGGAGAAACTTGGAAGGCTGGCTTCAGCGGTAATCTTAGCCTCGTTTTCCAGTTGGGTGCGCAGGTTACTGAGCTGGGTATTCCTGACAGAATTGGTCAGGTACGCGCCTAAAACAGCCATGCTGACGATGACAAGTAGAAAAAACCAGATAGTTATGCGCCATTGAATACTACGGAACATCTTTAGCCTTCCAGTTTATAACCCGTGCCCCTGACAGTTACCAGGCGTTTGGGTTTTGCCGGGTCACTCTCAATTTTTTGCCGGAGCCAGCGGATATGGACATCAACAGTTCGGGTATTACCAGCGTAATCATATCCCCACACTTTTTCCAGGAGCTGGTCTCGGCTAAATACGAACCCCCTGTTCCTGGCAAGGAAAACTAGCAGGTCAAACTCCTTTGGGGTAAGGTCCAGAACTGTTTCTCTCAGGGAAGCTCTATGCCGGGCAGGGTCAATCTCAAGGTCATTGATTTTTAGCAAAGTCTTCTCATCAGCCGGTTTGGGCTCAGCCATTTTAGCCCGCCGGAGCATAGCCCGTACACGAGCGAGCAACTCCCGCATGCTGAAGGGTTTAGTCATGTAATCATCGGCCCCAATTTCAAGCCCAATTATTTTGTCGACCTCTTCGTTCTTAGCGGTAAGCATCAGGATGGGGACAGTCATCTCTTTCCGTAGAATGCGGCAAACCTCAAAACCATTAAGCTTTGGGAGCATCACATCGAGGATTATGAGATCGGGTTTTCCCTTTTGGGCAGTTTCTATGGCTTCAGCACCATCAACGGCCGTAGTCACATTATAACCATCTTTTTGAAGATTGTATTTTAGTGTGGTTAGCAGGCTAGTGTCATCTTCTACAATCAGGACCTTGTTCTCGCTCATTCTGACATAAGTATATCCTTAAACCGATTGCTCTCTCAAATTGTGTGGTTCAAGCAGAAAAACGACAATTTTTTAACCGGGCGTTTAGCCCACAAAGTTACAGACTGTCTCTGATATGGG
>CAZWYS010000101.1:0-2903 GCA_964638295.1 uncultured Dehalococcoidaceae bacterium | reverse complement strand
GATGTTATTGAGCGTGAAACAGCCGAAAGTCCACCTCCAGAGTTGACCTTTGCGTCTACTTGCTTTACACTATAGTTAGTAATTGCTAACAGGTAGTTTTAGAAAAAATGTCTAGCCGTTTTGAAAAATTCTCAGAGCGAGCACGCCGGGTGCTTACCATAGCCCAGGATGAAGCACGGCAGCTGAACCACAACTATATTGGCACCGAGCATATTTTACTCGGTCTGGTGCGCGAAGAAGAAGGAGTCGCGGCTAAGGTTCTTACCAACCTGGGGGTAAGCCTGAACAAGGTGCGCTCGGCAGTGGAATTTATCAGTGGTCGTGGCGAGAAACCCAGTGCCGGTGAAACCGGGCTCACTTCCAGAGCCAAGAGAGTCATTGAACTGGCCATAGATGAGGCACGCAATCTTGGCCATAACTATATCGGCACCGAGCATCTCTTACTGGGGCTGCTACGTGAGGGAGAAGGAGTGGCGGCTGGTGTATTGGACAGCCTCAGCGTCACCCTGGAAAGGGCACGCGCCGAAACCGCCCATGTCCTCAGCCAAAGTATTCCTCGCTCCAAGCTTACCCGTGCGGCAAGCCGTACCCCGGCTCTGGACCAGCTGGGCATTGACCTGACCATGGCGGCCCGCGCCGGTAAACTCGATCCGGTTATCGGCCGGTCTAAAGAAATTGAGCGGGTGACTCAAATCCTGAGTCGCCGGACCAAGAATAATCCAGCGCTTATTGGTGAACCGGGCGTCGGCAAAACGGCGATTGTTGAGGGTCTGGCTCATCGCATCGTCGCCGGTGAAGTCCCGGAAACACTGGAGGATAAGCGGTTAATCGCACTGGATATGGGCTCGCTGGTCGCCGGCACAAAGTACCGCGGTGAGTTTGAAGAACGAGTCAAGAAGATTATTG
Source organism: uncultured Dehalococcoidaceae bacterium (assembly GCA_964638295.1). GTDB lineage: Bacteria > Chloroflexota > Dehalococcoidia > Dehalococcoidales > RBG-16-60-22 > CAZWYS01. Next base: position 1,997 of record CAZWYS010000101.1, on the reverse strand, counting down.
ACGAGATAAAAACAGCCGGGAACTGCGTGATATTTATTGATGAATTTCACACCATGGTTGGTGCCGGAGCCGCCGAGGGAGCCGTTGATGCCGCCAATATCCTCAAGCCATCACTGTCAAGAGGAGAGCTCCAGTGTATTGGCGCCACCACTCTGGACGACTACCGTAAATACGTGGAGCGGGATGCCGCTCTGGAACGCCGCTTTCAGCCGGTTCTGGTAGAAGAGCCTTCCGCAGACGAAGCTCTGGAAATTCTACGCGGGATTAAAGAGCGCTATGAGGAGCATCACCACCTTACCATCAGCGACGAAGCATTGGGCTCGGCAGCCAAGCTAGCTTCCAGGTATATACCCGACCGTTTTTTGCCTGATAAAGCCATTGACCTGGTTGATGAGGCTGCCTCCAGAGTAAGGATTAAATACCAGACCATGCCCATCGGTTTAAAAGAAGCCAAGCAAATGGCGGATAGTGTGCGTAAGGATAAAGATGCGGCTCTGGCAACACAGCAGTATGATTATGCCGGCGAACTGCGCGAGCAAGAGCTTCAAATTGAGGAAAAGATAAAGCGACTGGAGGCAGAGTGGCGAACCGAGCAGGAGCAGGACAAGCCAGTAGTGACTGCCGAAAACATCGCCGAAGTAGTCAGCATGTGGACCGGTATCCCGGTAGTCCAGTTAGCCGGTGACGAAACCAGCCGGCTGCTTAATATGGAAGAGGTAATCCACGAGCGTATTATCGGGCAGGATGAAGCGATTAATAGCATTGCCAAGGCGATAAGGCGCGCCCGAGCCGGTCTCAAAGACCCGAGGCACCCGATAGGCAATTTCATCTTTCTTGGCCCGACCGGCGTCGGTAAGACCGAGCTGGTTAGAGCCCTGGCTGAGTTTATGTTTGGCGGCGAGGATACCCTGATTCGCCTTGATATGTCTGAATTTATGGAAAAGTTCGCCGTCTCCCGACTGGTTGGCGCACCGCCCGGCTACGTTGGTTATGAGGAAGGCGGGCAGTTGACCGAGGCAGTCAGACGCAAGTCATATTGCTGCATACTCCTTGATGAGATTGAAAAAGCTCACCCCGATGTGTTTAACCTGTTGCTCCAGATATTTGATGACGGTCACCTGACCGATGCCAAGGGGCGGCGGGTTGACTTCCGCAACAGCGTCATCGTGATGACCAGTAACGTGGGGGCGGAACTTATCCGCAAAGGCACTACCATCGGTTTTACCTCCCGCAGCAATGAGACCAAGACCCGGGAGCAGGCTTATGAGAAGATGAAGGAAAACCTGCTCAATGAATTGAAGAAGACCTTCCGTCCCGAGTTTCTCAACCGCGTTGACGGGGTGGTCGTATTTCATTCCCTGACCAAAGAGCAAATCCGAAAAATAGTTGACCTGATGCTGGCTTCAGTGACCCAGCAACTGAGCGAGAAGGAAATAAAGCTAGAGGTAACCGAGGCAGCCAAAGATTTCCTGGGTGAAAAGGGCTACGATGAAGTCTTCGGGGCCCGGCCGTTACGCCGGGTGATTCAGGATACGGTTGAGGATAAACTTTCCGAGGATTTGCTCCGCGGCAAATTCAAGGAGGGGGATACTGTTGTAGTAGATCTTGAGGGAGAAGAGATTGTAGTGCACCCGGCAGCCGTGGGGGCGTTAATGGGGGACGATAAAGCTTAAGTTACATGGCTAAAAGGCTAGAGTTTTGTATATTAAGGGCGGCAAACAGGAAGCATTTACTAGTACCGCCCTTTTAGTTCGCCCAAAAAGTGGTGAGATAGAGCTATGGCAGTAGATTGGGGTTTTGCCGGACAAGTTGGCGGCTTCGGTTTCAGCCTCGTTTTTTCTGGTGTTAATCATTCTGGCGAGGTTATATGGCTGGAGGGGTTAATACTGAGTAAAATCGGTGCTGGTGAGGGCTGAAGCTGAGGATAAGAAGAAAGGAGACTAGAAATTGGCACAGGAGAATGTGGAGTTCCCGATAACGGGAAAGATAACCAGCGT
>CAZWYS010000100.1:0-3225 GCA_964638295.1 uncultured Dehalococcoidaceae bacterium | reverse complement strand
TAGGCATAAGCAACCTTTAATATGGTCTCTTCAGCAAAGTGTTTGCCGATAATCTGCATGCCGATGGGCAGCCCGTCAGCAAAGCCGGCGGGGATGGAAATAGCCGGAACGCCGGCAATATTTATCGGCAAGGTGCAGACATCACTTAAATACATCTGGAGCGGGTCGTCCACCTTTTCCCCAATCTTGAAGGGGACGGTGGGGGAGGTAGGCGTTATAAGGGCATCATATTTCTCAAAAGCGCGGTCAAATTCCCGACGTATCAGGGTGCGAACTTTCTGCGCCTTGAGATAGTAGGCATCATAGTAACCAGCGGACAGGGCATAGGTGCCGAGCATGATGCGCCTTTTTACCTCAGCCCCAAAGCCGTACTGACGGGTCTTTTCCATCTCCTCCCACATACTCCCGCCCTGATAGGAGAAACCGTACTTTACCCCGTCATAGCGAGCCAGGTTGGCTGAGGCCTCCGACGGGGCAATAATGTAGTAGACCGCCAGGGCACAGGGGGTGTGGGGCAGTGACACTTCCCAGTCTACCGATGCCCCCAACTCCTCCAGCTTGCCGATGGCAGTTTTTATGGCAGTTTCTACCTCAGGCTGCATTCCCTGAACAAAATACTCCCCGGGAACACCGATACGAAGTCCTTTGAGGTCAGCGGTCAAACACTGAGTATAGTCGGGCACCGGATAAGTGACCGAGGTGGAGTCCCGGTAGTCATAGCCGGCGATAGCGTTCAACACCAGAGCGCAGTCCGTCACATCCTGAGTCAGCGGACCAATCTGGTCAAGAGAGCTGGCGAAGGCGACCAAGCCATAGCGGCTGACCCGGCCATAGGTGGGCTTCAAGCCGACGACGCTGCAGAAACCGGCCGGCTGACGGATGCTGCCGCCGGTATCCGAGCCCAGGGCGTAGACGGTCTCGCCAGCCACCACCGCTGCCGCCGAGCCGCCACTGCTGCCGCCGGGCACACGGCTTAAATCCCAGGGGTTGTGGGTGGTGAACAGCGCCGAGTTCTCCGTGGATGAGCCCATGGCGAATTCATCCAGATTGGACTTACCCATAATAACGGCGTTGCCTTCGTTTAGTCTGGCAACCACGGTGGCGTCATAGGGGGGCACCAGGTTTTCCAGCATTCTGGAGGAGCAGGTAGTCTTTACTCCGCGGGTGCACATATTGTCTTTAACCAGTACCGGGATGCCGGCGAGGGGGCCGGCATGACCACTGGCGATAAGCTCATCAGCCTTCTGCGCCTGCTCCAGTGCCAGCTTATCGGTAACGGTCACGAAGGCACGAACCTCCGGTTCTACCCGGGAGATACGCTCCAGATAAGCCCCGGTCAACTCAACTGATGAAAGCTGCCTGTTTTTCAGCAGCTGGTGTGCCTCATGAATAGTCAACCGATTATGGTCTACTATCAAAATTACCCCGATTTTCTGACATCATTCCAATACGGCACGAACCCGGAAACAATCTCCCTCTTTTCTGGGAGCATTGGCCAGAATCTCACCCGGCGGCAGAGAAGGAGCTACCTCGTCATCCCTCATCACGTTCTGGAGGGCAATGGACTGGGCGGTGGGGGGAACATCACCGGTGTCAACCTGCTGCAATATTTCGAAATTTTCCAGGATATTGGATAATTGCTCTCCAAATTTGGCTATTTCGGCCTCGTCCAGGCCAAGCCGAGCCAGACGAGAAATGTGCAGCACCTCTTCGCGACCCAGTTTCACCGTATACCCCCAACGCTTTATATTCGCCAATTATAGCACTCCCATTTAAGTGTCCGCAACCGAGGTTAATAAGAGACCAGAGATTTAAAGTGAGACCCTGGCATTTTATTTTATAAGATTAATGTCGTAATTTTGGGGCAAAGGCGATATAATAAGGAAACCGAGTTAGGTTTTTAAGAGAAATGGAGGTGAGACATGGCGGAGAGGGTTATGATATTCATTGATGGGAGTAATCTGTACCACTCGCTGAAGAACATTTTCGGCAGGACTGACCTGGACATCGGGAAATTCTGCAACCAGCTTTTAAGGCGGCGAAAACTAATCAGAATCTACTACTATAATGCCAGAGTGGGCAAGAAAGAAGAACCGGAGCGCTATAAACACCAGCAGGCATTTTTTGCCGGGGTGAATGCGATTCCCTATTCCGAACTTCGTCTGGGACGCCTGGTTTATAACAACTGGCCCAATGTTCCGCCCTACGAAAAGGGGATTGACGTCCAGCTCACCACCGACATGCTAACGCATAGCTTTAAAAATAACTATGATGTCGCCATTCTCGTTGCCGGGGACAGTGACTTTGCCCCGGCGCTGCAGTCAGTAAAGGACTACGGCAAGCATGTTGAGGTGGCTTTATTCGGTCGGGGGGGGACTTCACAGGAACTAAGGAGAGTGGCTGATAAAGTCACAGCAATAAATAAACAACTTTTAGGAAGCTGCTGGAAATCAAGAACGAGTTCATGAGCCGGGAGAGAACCAGAAGAAGCCGAAAGTCAAAGCTCTATCCCGCAGAGCGACTTCGCCGAGAAGAGGGCACGATTTTCAAAGATTGGGGCGGGAGACTACCGATTGCCCTTATTTACCCAAATTCTTATTACCTGGGGATGTCCAACCTGGGCGTTCATGCCCTTTACCGTCTTTTAAACAGCTACGACGGGATTGCTGGCGAAAGAGCTTTCTTTGAGAAAGAGAACCAGGATAAAAGACTGGCTACTTTGTCCCTGGAATCACGCCGGCCGCTTTCCGATTTCGCAGTGCTGGCGTTTTCCATCTCCTACGAGCTTGATTATTTCAATGTGGGGCAAATTCTAAAAGCCAGCGGGATACCTTTACTGGCGGCAGAGCGTGATGAGAGACAGCCGCTGGTTATCGCTGGCGGTCCCTGTGTCACGGCCAACCCGATGCCCCTGTCTCCATTTTTTGACTGTCTCTGCATTGGGGAGGCGGAGCCAATACTCCCCGGTCTGCTACCAATACTGGCTGAAGGCACCAACGGCAAGCGAAATGAGCTTCTGAAGGCACTGGCTTCACTGCCCGGCATCTACGTGCCTTTAATGCCCCCGAAAATGCCGGTACGGCGACAGTGGGCAACAAATCTGGACGACTTCCCGGTTACTTCGGTTATTTTGACGCCAGATACCGAACTGGGTAACTTATACCTTATTGAGGTGGAGCGGGGCTGCAACTGGAGTTGCCGCTTCTGCCTGGTCAGCACCGCTTT
>CAZWYS010000099.1:0-3254 GCA_964638295.1 uncultured Dehalococcoidaceae bacterium | reverse complement strand
CTCCAGACGCAGCACCCGCCGGGTAGTTTCGGTAACTTTTACCCGCTCGTCAATGCGCCAGCCGACAACCCACAGGATGTGCTTGGGAGAGCCGACAATCGGGACTTGCCGTCGCCAGGCACGAGGGATTTTGCGGTCAATCATAAACTCGTTTAGCTTCTTGGGCTGGTCCATTCCCGTTGGCTGAAACCTGTCGCCGGGACGGCGAGAGCGCGCCGTCAGTTGACTGCCCGCTTTATCAAAGTCAAAATGGGCAATAAATCTGTTATCGGTTTTGCTTATCTGTTCCCGGTTGATAATTGCGGCTGCAATTTGCCATCCGGGCAGCTGCGTCCGGCCCGGAATTTTCAGGGCAAACTCGGTCTCCAGAGCGGGGAAGGGAGACAGAGCGGCGGGGTCTGTGCCCAGGAGATAACCATCGTATTCTATGGCGAAAATCAAGCCCTGGGGCAGGGTGATTCTTTTTCCGGCGGGCTTATTTAAAGCCGCCATTAGCTCTTCAATGTGACGGGTCTCAATGTCCATGAGGTTGCCGAGTAACTTCTGGATAGAAGCCCGAAGTAGATTTCGCTGCAGGGCAGAGGGCAGCTCAAGAAACTTTGTCTTATCCAGAATAATAGTATTTTCGTGTTCGCGGGTAATCTCAGTCCATAGCCGGGCAACTTCCCCATCCAAGAAGGCGATGTCATCGGCGGCAATGTGAGCCGTTCGGAGCAAGGCTTCAATTACCTTCGGGTTGTAACTCTGGAGCAGCGGCAGAAGCCGGTGGCGGATTCGGTTTCTCAGCGGAGATAGCGACAGGTTTGAGGCATCAAGTCGCGGCTTGAGCTGGTAATATTGACAATAGTCGGCGGTGTCCTGTCGAGTTACCTCCAGCAGCGGTCTTGTGATGGTGGTGCGACCATCCGGGGATTGCCACTGGCTGGATGACTGTAATCCGCGCAGCCCCCTGGTTCCGCTGCCTCTTATCAGGTGCATGAGAATGGTTTCAATATGGTCGTCAACAGTATGCCCGACGGCAATCCGGTCCGCCCCGATACTACTGGCGACCTGAGCCAAAAAGGCGTAGCGCACTTCACGCGCTGCCTCTTCCAGGGAAAGACGCTGCCTGACCTGATAGGCTTTGACATCACGCCGTTCAATAGTGGCCGGGATATCTAATTGCCGGGCGAGGTCGGCGACATAAAGAGCATCGGCATCAGAATCAGCGCCTCGCAGCTGGTGGTTAAGGTGAGCCACGTGCAGTTCTGTGCCCAGTTTCTCCCGCAGCTTGACCAGAATATGAAGCATGCAAACCGAGTCCGGGCCGCCGGATACCGCTACCAGCAGTTTCGGCTGGTTTGATAACAAGTGCTGTTCCTGAATAAAGTGGAGCACTCGCTCGGTTACTTCAGTAAAACTTGCTTTTTTGTTTGGTTTCATCGTTATCTGGTTTAGACTATCCCAAAATGAGCCTGGTGCGGTGTATAGACCCGGGGTAGCGGGTAAAGCCGAGGGCAGCGGTAACCTGCTCCGGTCTTCCTGAGCCGCTGTTATCGCAGCGCAGCCTCATACTGATATGGCAATTCCCATTATGCCAGCCAATGAGCCACAAGCCGTCAATCAGAGCCCTCAGGTCGTAGTGGCGTGGGCCGGTGTCTCTCTGGTGCTGCCATGGCAGGTGCTTCAGCGCAAGCAAGGAGTTAATTGCCGACTCAAGCTCCTTTTGTTCCTGGTCGGTTTCCAGTTCAACTTTGTATTCGGCATAGCGAACCTGGGACTGAAGCGATGGCACCGTCGGGGCTACGGGACACACCTGCAGTATTTTAATGCCGGGTGGCAACTGCTGGCTTACCGAAGCGGTAAAAAAGTGAGGGGAGGCGGGTTTGGTCAGGATGACATCCATTAACTCGGCTTCGCTGGTTACTCCTACGGGAAGGGGCGCCGCCAGTGAAATGCGGGGGTGGGGATGAAAACCTTCAGAGTGAGCCAACAGGATTCCAGCCCGGTTAAGCGCTCTTTGCCACAGGCGCATTATATCCAGATGGGAGATGAACTTTAATTCTTTTTCCCGGCTGAACTTGATACGCAAATGCTGCATATTCTTCCCATTCCATCTTTCTTCAGTTTCACCTTTTGCCCTCAGCCGAACCAGATGTGCTGACGTTACTTGCCTTTTCCTTGGTCAGCAGGATTTTCTCAATTTTCAGTCCGCGCATTTCGGTTATCACCAGCTTCAAGCCCTTATAACGTAACTGCTCGTTGGTTTTGGGTATATGGCCTAAAAGGTGGAGCACAAAGCCAGCCACGGTCTCATAGTCGCCTTCGGGCAGCTCCAGTTCCATTTCCTCATTAACTTCCTCAATACGCATACCGCCGTCAATCTGGAAGGTATATTCATTGATGACCTCGAACTCTTTTTCTGCCTCAGCCAGTTCATCGCCCACCGGGCCGACAATTTCCTCGACGAGGCGGCTGAGGCTGGCGATACCGGCAGTACCGCCGTATTCATCTACCACCACGCACATGCGGAAGTTTTTATCCCGCATTTCAGCGAAGAGGTCGTTAATGCGCTTGGTTTCAGGGGCGAAGTAGGCCGGGCGGACCAGGTCATCAATGGTGCTGTCATCAGTGATGGTATTTTTGGCCTGAGCCATGAGCACATCCTTTACCGAGAGGATGCCGGCGACGTTGTCCATGTTCTCCTGGTAGACGGGGAAGCGGGAGAGGGGTGACTCGGCGTAGAGGGCGAGGAAGTCTGATAGTCTGGAGCCCTGTTCGATGGCGATGACTTCCGGGCGCGGCACCATGACCTCGCGGACCGGGCGGTCGCCGAAGTCGAAGACCTTGTGGAGCATTTCGGCCTCGGATTCTTCCACGGTCCCCTCCTTGTGTCCCACCGATATCATGGTGCGGATTTCTTCGGGACTGGCCAAAGATTTGGAAACAGGTGTCCCGCCGAATAATTTGGTAAAACCCAGGGCAATCCAGCTGAGGGCGATGACGAAGGGGGTGAACAGCCAGGAAGTTAGTTCGAGAGGTCGGGCCAAGATTATTGACAGTCTCTCGGCGTGCTGGGCGGCAATAGTCTTGGGCGTAGTTTCGGCAAATATCAGGAGAATGATAGTAACACCGATGGTAGCAATAAGCACACCGTGCACTCCCCATATAGAAACCGCGAGTGCTGTGCCCAAAGCAGCGGCAGCAGTGTTAACAAGATTGGTGCCCAGCAAGACATTAGAGAGGAACTTCTCCGGCCGCTGGATCATCCGTGC
>CAZWYS010000098.1:0-3330 GCA_964638295.1 uncultured Dehalococcoidaceae bacterium | reverse complement strand
AAGCCAGCAAAGTAGAGGAGGCTCAAAAACTGGCGGCAAGGGAGGCCGAAGAGGCAGAGAAAAAGGCCAGGAAGGAAGCAGAACAAGCCGACAGAGAAAAGGCAAAGCAAGAAGCGGAAGAAGCCAGGAAAGCCAGAGAAGCGGAAAAACTGGCCCAAAAGCAGGCGGAAGAAGCCAGGAAAGAGCCGGAGCGAGCCGCCAAAGAAAAGGCAAGACAAGAGGCCGAAGAGGCCGTAGAAGTAGAAGAGGCGGAGAAAGAAGCGGAACAAAGGAAACAAATTGAGGAGTGTCTCAAGCAAATAGAAGGCATCTGTAAAGAATTAAGGGATGGGAAAGTGGGGACAGAAGAAGCGATACAAAAGCTTGCCGATATTTCCGAAAGGATTACTGAAGAGTAAGCATCTTAATATTCAAGCAAAAACACCTGAGTACCGGCAGGCAGGCTTGACGGGGTAAGGGATAGCTTGGGTTGGGAATTGACCCGCTCCAGACCCATTTCTTTGAGGAACTTTTCTACTGGCGCCAGCTCTCGATTCAATGCCGGAGTTTGATAGTGCATCGGAACCACCACCTTCGGCTCAATCTGGCGAATCACCTCGGCAGCCATTGATGCGTCAATGGTTGACACTCCCCCCACCGGAACCAGGAGTATATCCACGTCGTCAATCTCCTCCACCTGCGCCGCAGTAAGCACGTGCCCCAGGTCCCCCAGGTGGCATACCGTTATCCCGTCCACCTCCATAATATAGACCGTGTTCTTACCCCTCTTTGCGCCACCCTCGGCATCATGAAAGGCAGGTATCCCTATTACCAGGACGCCTTTAATTTCATATTCACCAGGCCCAGTAATAAGCCTGGGGTCGCCACCAATGCCCCGAACGTAAGAATGAGACGCATGCGGGTGGCTTACCGTGATAATATCCGCCGTCTGTTTACCAAGTGAATAGCCCGAGTCCGGCGGGTACGGGTCAGTGACAATTACCGCCTGTTTACCCCTGATTTTGAAGCAGGAATGACCTAACCAAGTAATCTCCATCTGTCTAAATATATCACAGATGAGCCTATTTAATCAAGGAAAATGGCGAGCAAACAAGCCTCCCGTCTCTCTTGACAAGTAACCGACAAAATGGTAAATTGCTATTGATTAGCAGTCTGAAGCTTAGACTGCTAACAGAGGTAGAGATGTTATCTGCCAGGACGGAAACAATACTCAAGTCCATCGTGGGACAATATATTACCAGTGCGGTGCCAGTGCCGTCACAGAGCATCGCCAATGACTATGAGCTGGGAGTAAGTCCGGCTACCGTCCGTAATGAGATGGCACACCTGGAGCAGGAGGGCTATATTATTCGCCCTCATCCTTCCGCCGGAAGCATACCTTCCGATAAAGGCTACCGCTACTATGTGGACTCACTTGACGAGGTAATACTCTCCCTGGTGGAGCAGCGTTTGATAAGCCACCTTTTCCATCAAGTGGAGGGAGAGCTGGAGCAATGGCTGAGTTTGACGGCAACCCTCGTTGCCCGACTGGTTCGCAACGTAGCCGTCGTTACCATACCCAAGTCAACAGACTGTCGATTCAAGCACATAGAGCTGATTGTGCTGCAAGACGCACTAACACTGGTTGTTCTGGTACTTCACGGAGCCAAGCTAAAGCAGCAGCTAATAACCTTTGACCAGGTGGTAACTCAACCAGAGCTAACGGTGATAGCAAACAAATTAAACGCCGCTTTCTCTGGCTTGACCAGCCGACAGATTTTAGCCAAGGATACAGGCCCTTCTGCGGTGGAACGGCAGATAACCGACCTTTTGCTCAACATGATGCAGGTTGAGGATGAGCAGGAATATGAAGAGCCTTACCTTGATGGCTGGCACTTCATGCTTGAGCAACCGGAATTTACCCATAGCCAGCAAATGCTCGGCTTAATGGAGTTAGCCGAGCACAGGAACCTGTTGAAGAGCATCATCCCGAAGGAACGGGAAAGCCATAAAGTTCAGGTAATCATCGGTAAGGAGAATAAAGACGAGGTTTTCCACAACTACAGCATTATCCTCAGCCAGTACGGCGTTCCTGAAGAAGCTGTTGGCACCATAGGGGTACTCGGACCGACTCGAATACCATATGCTCACGCAATCTCCGCGGTAGGCTATCTCTCCTCAGTGCTGAGTGGACTGGTGGCCGGGCTATATGGCAGCGAGACCCCTACCAGGAAAATTCAGTCTGAAACCGATTGATAACCGTTAAAAGGGGGCCAAGTTCTGACTATAAAAAGTCCCTTTTGCTGGCAAAGAGACAGAAGATAAAGTGACTAAAGTCATAGCTGAAAACTAGAGAATATAATAAGATTAATAGTGATGCAAACAGAGTCAGAAGAAAACATAAACAACGAGGCGGTACCAGAGATTGCCGAAACCGAGGATATAGAGAGCCTGAAGCAAGCGCTGGCTGAGGAAAAGGCGAAGGCTGAGGGCTACCTGGCAAGCTGGCAGAGAACGCAGGCCGATTTTATTAACTACAAGCGGCGCACTGAGCAGGAGAAAGTGGAGTTCAGCAAGTTTGCCAACAGTAACCTCATGCTCAACCTTTTGCCCGTACTTGATGACCTGGAACGGGCACTGGCTTCTATTCCGGCTAAATCAGCCAGGCTTCCCTGGGTAGATGGCGTCAGACTCATTGCACGCAAGCTCAAGGCAACCCTGGAGGCACAAGGATTAAAACCGATTAAGGCACTGGGGGAGCCTTTTGACCCCTATTTTCACGAAGCAGTAAGGCAAGACAAAGGTAAAGAAGGCATGGTTATTGAGGAACTACAGAAAGGTTATAAGTTACATGATAGAGTTATTCGTCCAGCTACAGTAGTAGTTGGCAGCGGAGAAGAGGCAGCAAAGGAGGACAGATAAATGGCAAAGGTTATTGGTATTGATTTAGGTACAACGTTCAGCGAAGTAGCAGTAATGCAGGCTGGAGAGCCAGTAGTTATTCCTTCGGCTGAGGGCGGTAATCTCGTTCCTTCAGTAGTGGCTATCACTAAGAGCGGTGAACGCCTGGTAGGGCAAATAGCCAAGCGCCAGGCTGTCGTTAACCCGGAGAACACGGTCCACAGTATTAAGCGATTCATGGGTCGTAAGTGGGGAGAACCCGCCGGGCGAGAACTGTCAGTAGAGGAAGATGCCAAGCGTAAAGCTTACAAGGTAACCAAGGCACCCAATAATGATGTGCGGGTGGTGATGGGCGGCAAAGAGTACAGCCCGCCGGAAATCTCGGCGATGATTCTGCAAAAGCTTAAAACGGATGCCGAGGCTTACCTTGGTGACAAGGTCACCGAAGCG
>CAZWYS010000097.1:0-3335 GCA_964638295.1 uncultured Dehalococcoidaceae bacterium | reverse complement strand
ATGCCGGCCGGGAGGATATAATCTGTAATCTCAAAGCAGCGGGATGTGAGGTAAGCTTGGGGCGCTTGTTTACCGACGCCTGGCACTATACTGAGGAAGAACTGGTAGAGAAAGTCCGGGACGTGGATGCGGTTATGATATCTACCGGAGACGGCAAGGTCACCCGCCGGGTTTTAGCGGCCGGTAAAAAATTGAAGGTCATTGCCAAGAAAGCCATCGGCGTGGGCGATATAGATATCAGTGCAGCCACCGATTTAGGGATTCTGGTGACCAATGCCCCGCTTGAAGAGCACTACCTGTCGGTAGCTGAATATACGGTAAGCATGATTCTGTCACTGGCCAAGAACTTCAAGCGTGCTGACCATAACGCTCGCTTAAGTCTGTGGCGAAGTGTCTCCAATACCTTCCTCCAAAATAAGACTCTGGGTATCGTTGGATTGGGGAGAATTGGCTGCAGAGTTGCCCAACTTCTTCAACCCTTTGACGTAAAATTTCTGGCTTTTGACCCTTATGTAACCGACGAAAAAGCTATGGCGCTGGGAGTGAAACTCACTGACCTGGAGACATTACTCAGAGAATCAGATTTTGTAACCCTGCACGCGGTAGAAACTCCAGAAACAAGAGGGCTTATCGGTGAAGCGCAACTCAGGATGATGAAACCAGCTGCCTTTTTAGTTAATACCGCCCGGGGGGCATTAATAGATGAACAGGCGCTGGCTAAAGCTCTGAAAGAGGAATGGATTTCCGGCGCTGCCCTTGACGTTTTTGACCCCGAGATTCTCCAGCCTGATAACCCTCTTACTGACGAAGATATTTATCTAAAGACATTATTCTCTCCTCATACCGCCGGGCAGAATCCGGAAGTCACGTGGAAATTACCTATCCTTCAGATGGAGAACTGTCTTACCGCTCTAAGGGGGGAAATCCCTGAATTTCTGGTGAATCCGGAAGCCATTCCAAAGTGGCGAGAGCGGGGGTAAAATTGATACTATTTACCGAAATCCACCGAACAGATACGGCTAACCCTGACGCCCCCTGCGGCGCGGTGTTTTCTTGTGACTGGCACTATCGCCCCGGAAGTCAGGAACCGTGATAGTAAAAAAGATACTGATGTGATAATCAATTAACCTCGAGCCGATACGGCTCTCAATCTCGTCCAGCGAGCAAACGGTGGTAATTACTGTTGGCAACTGGGCATTATAGCGGTAGTTGATAACTTGATAGAGCTTCTCCTGCGCCCAGGGAGTAGTTGATTGTTCGCCAAAATCGTCAAGGACCAGCAGTGGTGCCGTCTTCACTTTTTCAAACAACTGGTCATAGGAGATTTTACTCTCTGGGCTGAAAGTGTAGCGCAAATGGTCAAGAAACTCGGGTACCACCACGAAAAGGGCTGGCTTACCTGCCTGGTAGCGATAGTTCACAATCGCTGCCGCCAGATGGGTCTTGCCACATCCATTAATCCCCTGTAACACGAGCCAGCCTTCGGGTGACTGAGCAAAGCTAAAGGCAGTATGGAATGCTTTCTCCAAATTCTCACGCTGTTCCAACGGCAGATTAATTCGTTTATAGTCAAAGTTAGCAAAAGTCATCCTTTTTTGCGCTTCAAACTCTGGTCCCCAGTTGTACTCTAACGATGGCTCTTTCCCCTCCAGTACATAGACTTGACACAGCCTGGAGTCAGTCAGGCGAGTATACAGCCTTTCTTCTAGCTCCTCAACCAGAACAATAGTAACAATAACTGTAGGCAGTTCGCTATTGAAGCGGTGAGTTAATAGTTGGTCCAGTTTTTCCCTGGCCCATGGTGTGCCGGTTTGAACGCCCAGGTCATCCAGAATCAGCAGTGGCGCATTACGCACCTGGTCAAAGAACTCATCATACGGCACTTCGCTATCAGGGTTAAACGCCGAGCGCAGGTGGTCTAAAAGGTCTGAAACCGTGATGTAGAAAGCCGGGCAACCGCATCTAACCCGCTCATTGGCAATCGCTGCCGCCAGATGCGTCTTACCGCAGCCGCTGGGACCGGTCAGCACCAGCCAGCCTCTGGGTTCGGCAGCAAACGCCTTGGCCGCTTCAAAAGCCCGTCGGAATTGCTCCTGGTTCTGGAGATTCCCGCTCCTTCCCTGCGACTCCAGGCCGTCAAAGGTAAAGCGAGTCAGCAAGCCCAGGTTGCTATATCGGTGCAAGCGCGTCTGCCTCTCCTGAGCGGCTTCTTTCCTGGTGCAGCGGCAGGGAACAACCCGGCTGAAGTCCGGTTTTCCCGAGGGCAGCAGTGGATGAATAACCCCTGCCCCCTTGCAAATCGGACAGTTTACGCTTGGCGAAGGTTCTTCTTCAGCGCTGGACCATGTGTCCATATTTTTGCTTGAGGTATTTATCCGGGCCCGCCTTAGAATATCGTTGATGTGTTCCATCGCTCTTACCTTCCGCTGACCAGTGCTCTAAAATGCGGACAATATACCGGATGCTTCTCTTATTGAGAGCCACCGCCTCTTTGACGGCATCCCTGATCCAGCTTTCCGGGTACAACTTCTCCGCTTCACGTAATTCCTCAGCAATCATCGGGGTCAACATCCCGACATTCTGCTCATAAAGGGTAAAAATATCCGGCTGTTCTTCAGCAGGAACATAGGCCTGTCCCACCACCTTTACCCCGCTTAACTTGAGCTCGCCGCTCTGAATTTTGGCCGCTACCTGCCGGTCGGACTCGGTGTTGAGCAAATAGACGTCCTCGGAAACACCGTCTCTATCCAGTATCATGTGGATGAAAGTCCCCCGCCGGGCAGCCATTTCCAGCGCACCCCGCAAAACCTCGTCGGGCGGCTTGGCTCCCCCCCTGAGACCACTCATCAGGTTGACATTCCCCAGCAGCTCCTTATAGGTAACGAAACGGGGGTAGCCCTTTCGGCGGTAGAGTGCCGCCAGCACATGCAGGGTCGTCTTTAACTCGCTTATATCACTGATTTGGGGCAGAACGGCGCTGAAAAAGAAGTTGGGTACGGCGGTAAATTCCATTCTGGCGGGAAAACCCTTTAATTGCTCCATATAAAACTCTATCCCTGATATCTTTCCTCAGTCCAGCTATCTAAAATCGGAAACGCACTTTAACGCTTCACAGCAAACTCGGCTCTTCGCTGCTGATTGGATACTCAAAATTGTAGAACTTGGCCAGGTTGCGGTGGAAACGCAGTTTTACCTGACCGGTAGGGCCATTGCGGTTCTTGGCAACCATAATATCGGCTTCTTCCCTCGGGTATTCTCTATCCGGGTGCTGGTTTTGCCACTCTTCCTCCGTATAGTAGTATTCATCCCGGTAGATAAACAGGACCACATCGGCA
>CAZWYS010000096.1:0-3679 GCA_964638295.1 uncultured Dehalococcoidaceae bacterium | reverse complement strand
TAGCAATAAGCACACCGTGCACTCCCCATATAGAAACAGCGAGTGCTGTGCCCAAAGCAGCGGCAGCAGTGTTAACAAGATTGGTGCCCAGTAAGACATTAGAGAGGAACTTCTCCGGCCGCTGGATCATCCGTGCGACTCGCTTAGCCCCCTTTACCTCGGTGCTGATTAAATGCTCAAGCTTGATACGCTGAAGTGAAAGAAATGCTGTCTCCGAGCTGCAAAAGAAAGCCGATAGAACAACGCAGGCAAGAAGAAGCACCAAATATAGTATTTCATTATTGAGCATAAAAGCCTCGCCCTGGTTTTTTAGTTATCAGTAGTTTTACTTCTAGTTTTACCTTTCTTCTTCCGCCTAGCCCTCAGTGTCTCAATCGCCAGGCGTTCCTTGGTCAGCAGGATTTTCTCGATTTTCAGTCCCCGCATTTCGGTTATCACCAGCTTCAAGCCCTTATAACGTAACTGCTCGTTGGTTTTGGGTATATGGCCTAAAAGGTGGAGCACAAAGCCAGCCACGGTCTCATAGTCGCCTTCGGGCAGCTCCAGTTCCATTTCCTCATTAACTTCCTCAATACGCATACCGCCGTCAACCTGGAAGGTATATTCATTGATGACCTCGAACTCCTTTTCCACCTCAGCCAGTTCATCGCCCACCTCACCGACAATTTCCTCGACGAGGCGGCTGAGGCTGGAGATACCGGCAGTGCCGCCGTACTCATCTACCACCACGCACATGCGGAAGTTTTTATCCCGCATTTCGGCGAAGAGTTCGTTAATGCGCTTGGTTTCAGGGGCGAAGTAGGCGGGGCGGACCAGGTCATCAATGGTGCTGTCATCAGCGATGGTATTTTTGGCCTGAGCCATGAGCACATCCTTTATCGAGAGGATGCCGACGACGTTGTCCATGTTCTCCTGGTATACGGGGAAGCGGGAGAGGGGTGACTCGGCGTAGAGGGTGAGGAAGTCGGATAGTCTGGAGCCCTGCTCGATGGCGATAACTTCCGGGCGTGGCACCATGACCTCGCGGACCGGGCGGTCGCCGAAGTCGAAGACCTTGTGGAGCATTTCGGCCTCGGATTCCTCTACGGTCCCCTCCTTATGTCCCACCGATATCATGGTGCGAATTTCCTCATCGCTGACCAGGGACTTCGGGACTGGCCTGCCACCTATCAGCCTGATAAATCCACAGGTGAGCCAGCTCAGGGCAATGACGAATGGGGTGAACAGCCAGGAGACCAGTTCGAGGGGTCGGACGAAGATTATTGACAGTCTCTCGGCGTGCTGGGCGGCAATAGTCTTGGGGGTAGCTTCACAAAATATGAGAAGGAAAATGGTCAGGCCGATGGTAGCAATGAGGATACCTCGTTCTCCCCAGATATGGATAGACAGGGCGGTAGCTATCGCCGCGGCGGCAGTATTGACCAAGGTGTTGCCCAGCAAGACAGTAGAGAGGAGCTTCTCCGGCCGCTGGATAAGCCGTGCAACCCGCTTAGCGCCTCTGACCTTATTCTCAATCAGGTGCTCGACTCTTACTCTCTGCAGTGAGATAAAGGCGGTTTCTGAGCTGGAAAAGAAGACAGAAAATAGCAGACAAACAGCAAAAATTGCCAGGTAGAGTTCAATATTGGGCATATAACCTCATCCCACTCTATAAGACTCCCGTAGAATAATCATAACACTGGCCTATAGGGGTGTCAAAGGGGGAAGATTTTATAGGAGAGGGGCTGACGCCCCTCTTAAACACCCCACATTATTAAACCAGAGCAAGAGATTAACCAAGAATAAGAGAGTCAAAGAAGGGGGAATCATAGAAGGGAAAAAGCAGGTGAAGCCATTAGTTTTAGTGAGCAGACACAATATCCAGTAACCTGGCTTTTGCTGCTGGGGACAAGCCAAATTCGCTTATTTCTTTCTCCAGAGTTTCCAGTGTGCCATAGCCGTGAAGGTAACCGTTGACACGCGCCGCAGCCGTGGAAGCGATAAAATCATCGCTGTCAGGATATATGGCGCTGAACTCTTTCCAGAGCTCCGGCACCAGAGTCAGGTAATACTTCTGATGGTAGGCTTCAGCCAGGTAAAACTCGGTGGCGGGTACAATCCCGGTGAGGACTTTGTGTTCTTTTCCGGCTTCCTCGCGGTTCCTGGTCTCCACAGCCAGCCTTTTTTGCTCGTCATTGTGGTAGAAGATTATAGACCTGTATTGCAGTGAATAGGATGGTCGGGTCGGGTCATGGCTATCCCAAAATACTTTCAGCAGTTCTTCGTAGGAGACCTGAGCCGGGTCATAGTCAACCTGAACCGTCTCGGTGTGGTCACCCAGGCGGTGATAAGTGGGGTCCTCTGTAGTCCCGCCCGCATAGCCAACACGAGTGCGAATTACACCAGGGATACTCCCGAACCGGGAGTCCGGGCCCCAGAATCAGCCCAGGGAAAAAGTCGCCGTTTCAGTCCTGGCTGGCGCTGAGGCGTCTATGGGCGGTATTGCCCCATTTGGAATAACACTGGTTTCTGGTAAATTCATTATTTCATTCTCCTCCGGGAATAGACAGCCATTGCCCGGCACGGTTTCAGTTTGCCTGCCTGCATCAGACTGGCCGTAAACAGAAAACATTCCCATGGCAAGTGCGGTAAATAACGCAGCAATCAGCATGATGGCAATTACTCTAAAAAGAACGGTCATAGCTAACCCCCTTCCCCATCATCACCGACGAACTTCAGGGCAACGGAATTAATACAGTAGCGAAGTCCGGTTGGTAGCGGACCGTCATCAAACACGTGCCCAAGATGGGCATCACAGCGCTGGCACGTAACCTCGGTCCTTACCATGCTGTAAGAATTATCAGTATTTGTTCGGATGCTTTGCTCTGAAATCGGCACCCAGAAACTCGGCCAGCCCGTCCCCGACTCAAACTTGGCTTCGGAGCTGAATAGCTCATTGCCACAGCCGACGCACTGATAGATACCTTTTTCTTTAAAGTCGTAGTACTCGCCGCTGAAAGGCGGTTCGGTGCCCTTTTGTCGGGTGACGCGGTATTGCTCGGGCGTCAAGAGCTGACGCCATTCTTGGTCAGTTTTTATTACCTTCTCAGACATATTTTCTCCTTCCTGATTCGGATACTGGACACCGGAGCTGCAGGACACAAGAAGCACTCCCACCATAAAGGCGCTCAACAGGCCCAGAATAATGACCGGTTTAAACAAATTACGCATAAAATTCATGCCTCCAAGCTTAATTGTAAGCCAGAATGTAAGGCTTGTATGTGACTTTTCTCTCATATAAAAGCAATTCCCCCTCCCCTGGTAGGGGAGGGGGAAAAGGGGGGTGGGCTGCAAAAAATTTCTATTTTAGCACTTGGTATAGCCGCAGGCGGGACAGATGAAGCAGCCTTCCTGATAGACGAGCAGATTGCCACACTCCGGGCATTGCCCCGCCAGGTTCTTGGCCAGGCCGTAGTCCTCCGGCCTGGGCTTGCCATCATAACCACTGGTGTGCTTCTCCAGCACGCTGGCGATAGCATCGGCACAGGAGAGGATGGACTTGCCTTCTTCCCAGGCAATGGACGGGCAGCGGATGCCGCGAAGCTGCCTTACCACGGAAGCCACGTCCACTCCCGACCTTAAAGCCAGAGAGATAAGGCGGCAGGTGGCTTCAAGCTGGGCGGAGGCACAGCCGCCGGCT
>CAZWYS010000095.1:0-3781 GCA_964638295.1 uncultured Dehalococcoidaceae bacterium | reverse complement strand
ACGGGCTTGGCGACACTCTTTTCATCGTGTTGCGGCAGCGGTCCGGAAATGCTCTGGAAAACTCCCTGGAGCATCATTCGGCACTCTTTAACGGTAAGGGGACTCCTGTTATCGGTGATGCCCATTGCCTCAAGTTGATGGGCCAGCCTGATTACCGGGGGCACGCCGATTCCGGCATCAGCGATTTCCTGATAGTTATCGTGCAGAATATTTCTGGTTTTGCCATCGGCGACAATTTTTCCTTCATCAAGCACGATTAATCTATCGGTATACTGGATTACTCTGTCCAGCCGGTGTTCAATCAGGATTACGGTAATACCCAGTTCATCGTTTAATCGCTGTACTATGGAAAGCACCTCTTCGGCGCTCTTGGGGTCTAATTCCGAGGTTGGCTCATCCAGTATCAGGATTCCGGGATGGAGGGCGAGAACCGAAGCGATGGCTACCTTCTGCTTTTCGCCGCCGGACAGTTCATGTATCGGCCGGTAGCGAAGGGCGGAGATACCAAGCGTGTCCAGCGATTCCTCAATCCGCTTGGCAATCAGGTCTCTGGGAAAAGCAAGGTTCTCCAGGCCAAAAACGATTTCCCTCTCCACGTCCTGTGTTACCAGCTGGTTCTCCGGGTCCTGAAATATCATCCCCACCTTGGTGGCGAGCTCTTTGGTGGAATGCTCCACGGTATCAAGCCCCTCCACCTCCACCCTGCCCGCCATCTTCCCTCCGTAGAAATGAGGAATCAGACCATTTATGCAACGGCAAAGGCTTGATTTCCCGCAAGCTGAGGGACCGGTGACGAGGACAAATTCCCCGTCTTCAACCTCAAGATTTATGTTTTTGAGGGCTGGCTTTTGTGCACCGCTGTAATGGAAAGTGAAGTTCTGTATCTTAATCAAGCTCAATCCTCTTCTTGATAAATGCCAGTGGTACCAACATGCCCAACGAAAACACCAGAAACGCCAGCATCAGGTATTCAAAGCCGCCGAGGCTTATCTTTTCTAGCGTTGGGTAATACTGGTAGCCGCCTTGTCCCAGCCAGAGCATGAGAATGCCGATGGCAAGCGGGAGGAAGCTCGCTATCAATATCTGGGCATCAACCCGGCTCAGTTTTATTTCACGGTAAAAGGTCCTTTTGCCCCCGTGCCCGAATGCCCTCGCTTCCATCGCCTCGGCTACCTGAACGGTTCTATCCAGTGAATTGGATAGCAGCGGGATGATGATGGCCATGCGACTCCTGATTCGCTGGGATAGCCTTCCCCGGTCAAGCTCCAGCCCCCTTGACCTCTGCACATCGCTGATGCGTTCCACATCGTTAATCAAAGTGGGGATGAACCTGGTAGTGAGTGAGGTCACCAGCACTGATTTATAAGGCAGCTTCATCTTGACCATCAACAGCATCAGGTCGTCGGGGTGGACGGTGAAAGTAAGTATGGCAAAGGCGGAGATTATTGCCAGCAGCCGCAACGACATTCCGGCTCCGAAGAGCATAGCCTCTAGAGTGATTGCCGGAGCGCCGATTAATGGCACCTGAAAAGGGACCCGCCACAGAACGTGGGAGCCGTGGGAGCCAGCCAGAGTGTTGATGATGATTATCGCCAGGCAGAGATAGAGGATGAATCTCATGATAGATGCCCACTCTCTCCCCACCCTGGCGGCGATTACCGGAGGCAGCGTGGCGAGGAACAGCAACAAAAGGTAAACGGGATTATCTAATATCATGGCGAGGACAAAGACACTGGTGACCCACCCCAGCTTGCAGAAAGGATTGAGCTTGTGGATGGCGGTTCCTTTATCTTTATATCTGAAACTTATCACCGGGGTACCTTAATTATCTCCCCGTCTGCCACTGCTACCGCGCAGGAATACTGAAATTCGCTATGATGGTTAAGCAAAGCATCCAGGGCATTTTCCACTCCCGCCTCGTCCGTACCCGAAACCAGCCAGACCACATTTTCACAGGCGCCGATGCCCTTTGGATTCCAGGGATTTTGCGTGGCTTGAACAAGCCCGGCGCCGGCGCCGTACCGGGCAGCTACTTCCCCGGTGCTATCAAGGACAATAAGGCTGCCCTTCTCAAAGTAGGCAAAAAAGCCCAGCCGTTGCCAGTTCTGATTCAGCTCCGAGATAAGGTTATTATCTGGCAAGCCCACGAGAATCAGATTTGAGCTTTCCTTCTCATTCACGGTAACTTCACGGTAACTTCTCAGGCTGACGTTCTCTGCTCCCAGCTTGACCAGTTTCTTTGCTAAATTTTCGGCGTCACCTTTCATACTGTCCTGGCATATAATTAAAGTCGGGCTTACTTTGCTGCCGTAACCATTTTGAAAAGCGGCTGGGAAGCCACCAATAATCGCCGGAATGAAATGCCGGAAGCCCCAGCTATGAAAGTCCCAGTGCTGAACATCGCCGTCGTGCAGTTTATAATCAAGCGCCCCTGCATTGGACTGAATACCGTTAACATAGAAAAACCAGTCTGTCTTGGTTTTCTCCCTGCCGGTATAACCGGAGCGAATTCCATTTATAGCGTTAACAAATCCGCCGCCATAGGCAGTCTCTACTTCGGCAACCTCTATTAACGCTGCCATGGCTGAGGTATCGGGTATTACTTCCAGCCTCTCATCAAACATCGGTTCCTGACCAAAGTTCTGGGTAACCACCACCCTTACCGCTATGGTACCGGCTTCTACTTCCGAAGGCTGGGTGGAGCAGGCGCCTATTCCGGCGCTTACCAGAAGCGAGACCGCAATTAGAGGTAGCAACTTTATCGGCTTCATTCTTTTTATCCCTGTTAGTATCTAGACCGCCGAATCAGGAAGAAAACCAGTAGCCCAAGCACCGGTATTCCCGCAATTATGCCGCCAATCAGATACCAGTTAATCGGCGCCCGGGAGGGGGATGGCGGTAGTGGCGCTGGCGGTGTTAACTGGGATACCTCGTTTTCGGGCGATTCGGGTTTGGAGGGTGGTGCGGTGGATGGCGATACCGGGGCTGGTAAAGAGGGCACCGGGGGTGAAGGAGCCTCAGGTGCGTTCAGGGACTCGACTTTCTCCCTGACTGCGAACGAGCCAGTTAGCCCGTCAACGTCTACCGTATATGTTCCGGGTTCCTCCGGGGTTACACTGAAACTGACTTTCTTATCATCACCACCGATGAGCTCAACTTCATTGACCTCTACTTCAACGCCATTTATCTTAAAAGTTACCTCATGAGTGCCGGTAAGGTCGCCGGTATTGGTAACGATAGCGCTGACGACTACCATCTCCCCGGTTTCAATTTCATCGGGAGATATCACCAGTTCAGCAGTGTCAAAGCTTGCGGGACGGGTATGTGCCAGGATGGTAAAATCAGTGAAGTGGCTTATTTCCGCCGTGACGGTATTGTTCTCCTGGTCAACGGTGCCTTCCAGTTCAATCCATTCCTCATCGTCCTCATCCCAGTAGGCGACAACCAGATTTTCCTCAGCCACATCATCGGGTATTTTAGATTCACTATATTCAAAGGTAAGACTTACCGGTGGGTCAAAGGTGGCTCCATCAGGGCCAAAGTCATAGACCAGCCCGACAACATCGGACTTTTCTGGTGGGTCAGGCGGGTCTGTCTGCTTTTCTATGCGTATGCTGAACAGCAGCCCGCCAGTCCTGCTCTTACCTGTAGTATCCTCCGGTATGTAGAGCTCAACTTTATTGTCTCCACTTCTGGCGGTGATATCTTCGGTAAACCTGCCGGTGCTGGTTGTGGAACCAAGTACCCGGGTTATACCGGCGGCACCCCCCCCCCCCCCCCC
>CAZWYS010000094.1:0-3877 GCA_964638295.1 uncultured Dehalococcoidaceae bacterium | reverse complement strand
GTTAACC
Source organism: uncultured Dehalococcoidaceae bacterium (assembly GCA_964638295.1). Classification (GTDB taxonomy): domain Bacteria; phylum Chloroflexota; class Dehalococcoidia; order Dehalococcoidales; family RBG-16-60-22; genus CAZWYS01. The sequence goes on along the minus strand of CAZWYS010000094.1, from coordinate 3,870 downwards.
CGCCGTATTCGCTGCGAAAAGATAGAATGATATAGATAAAGTTCCAGCAGTCAATGTTGGTGCTCAGCGATACCTCGGCAGAAGTGTCTCCCGGGCTGATAATCGGAGCCGAGACGTTAAAGGTATCAATATCCATCCCGTCAATGAACTGCCCGCCCAGACCGCTTGATTTTCCGTTCCAGACATTGTCCTCCGGATTGGTCGTATCTGACAGGTAATAGCTGTTGAACTGCAGATAATCTTCCTCATAGTGTTCGTCGCCCTCACCGACAAAGCAGGTCAGGACGGCTTCGGCATCGGACGGAGCCTCAAAACCCTCAATATCAAAAGTGTGCGAGCTGTCGCTGGTGGCATAAAGGAACTGGTCATAGAGGAAGAACTGGTGCGCCAGCTCGGAGGGACTGGAATAAAAGATGACCATGGACCAGCCGGCGTAAGAGTGCTCGTTCTCCGTGGTTCCCGCCACGCCGGTAACGGCATAGTTGGCATTGCCATCGGTAGTGATGAGCTTCACCAGCTCGGTCACATCGCAGAAGCAGGAGTAGGAATAGTTGGGAGAATCGTTCTCCAGGAGCCACCACCGCGACGCCTCCACTCCCTGAAAAACCGGGGTGTAGTTCACTTCGGCGTAGACCTGAGTGCACTGCGGAGAGCCGTCGCCATCGTCATATAACTTAATCCCGACCTGCAAGGCGTCTATTTCCGGCCACGTCCAGGGCTGCCCGGTATCTGGATTCGTGGTCCAGGTCTCCGAGTAGTTATCCCAGCCGGCGTTGCCAATCAGGTCTATCAGGCTGCCAAAGTAATCCGTTGAGTCCGTCCGCAGGGCGATTTGCAGCCGCATGTCATCGCAGGCTCCGGAATTATAGGCTCTGGCCCTGGCATACACGGTGAGGCTATTGATGGTGCCGGTGCCTTCACTGCGGTTATTAATGTTATAGGTATCCAGCGCCGTGCCACCATCGTCTTTGTAAAGATAGGTTGCCCCGTCATCAGCCACCGCCTCATCAACATAGCGGTAGCGTGAAGACCAGCCAGATGACCGGGACGTTTGATTATAGTAGCCGCTGGCATTCGGCCTCAGAGTTTCAGTCGCCGGGTCGCAGGGCAGCTCGCCCTGCACTGCCTCGCCCTGCTCATTGAAGTAAACCGAATTACCGCCTATTTTAAGCCCGACATACCGGTCGGCTTCCATGTCGCCGTCCCACTCCCGCCAGCCGGACCAGTAGAGGTAAGCCAGCTGCACCTCGGCATCAGCCGGTATGTCTGTGATGTTGGCGCTGCTCTCATCAACAAAAGTCTCCCGCTTCCGGTCAACATCCTGGTCTTCCATCAGGGTATTGCCGATAGCCCGATAGTCTCCCTGTACCTGATAACCGCTGCCGCCCAAGGCGCCCCCCTCACTGAAATACGTATAGCCGCCAACGGTAACGTTTCTACCGGTAGCAGGATCGGTGGCCGTTGAGCTAATCTGGTAGATATTGCAGTCACTTTCCCAGGCCAGATAAAGGTCAACGTTGGTTGTCCTCACCCAGCAGTAACTACCCTCGGCCCTGTCCCCCGTCGGCGTCACGTCAAAGTAGAGTTTTCTGGTGGCCGGGTACTCGGTGCCGGGGGTAAAGCCTCCTCCCGGCGGCTCGGGGACGGGCAGGTCGGTGAAGTTGACCGGCGGGTCAAATTCCCAGGTCAGGGCTTTACCGCCACGCCAGTCAGTGCTGGCGGGGTCCTCATTGGTAATACCAGAGCTGGAGTAAGCAACGTATTCATAGCCACAGGGCAGCCAGACCGCCACTTTGTCCACATACAGGTCGCCCTCAGAGCCATCATAGCTGAGCTGGACCTTATACTCGCCATCGCCGACATCAATAATGCCGCCGGTGATGAGCAGACAGTCAGTCGGAGTGGTGCCGTACGCATCACTCTCCAGGCCAGCCAGGGGCCAGACCCGCTTGATGGCAACCGCTACTTCCTTATCATTGATATTTTCCGAAAGCTCGTAATCATATTCGGACGCATAATCGCCGGGGTCAATGGGTATTGACTCGTTATTTGTCTCCCAGAGGGCATCTTCAATGCCGGCGTCAGCGGCGTAATCAAGCTCTATATTTCTCATATAACCCCGCCCGGCGCTGAGTCCGGTGTGCATGTGGGCGAGGAGCGGAACGATGGTCAGCCCACCCAGGACCAGAAAGCCGAGCACCGCCACCAGGGCCTGCCCCTTTTCCTTTTTCACTAAATTACGCCATATCTTCTTCATCATCCACCACTAGCCCGGCCGCGGCACGAATTTGTAGGTCCTGGCCTCGCTTTGCCGAGCCGCACCCCCACCCACGGTGGCTTTTACCGTCAGGCTTAGTTTGCCGGCGGCGAAGGCACAATCCGTCACCGCAGGGTCAATATGCTGGGCAATAAAGGTGGTGGCATCGGGTATGCCGTTAATTGACTGCTCCCGGTTAATCTTTTTGAAGGCGCCATCCGGCATATCTTCCAGGGTGTACACAATCTGGTACTCATCTCCCGCAGTCCAGCTTAAGGCCAGAAAGTCAGGCGGCGTGAGATTATCGGTAGATATACTCTGCGCCATCCGGGTATCATGGGCAATCCAGTAGCCGGCATTTTGCACCTGCCGCACCGCCGTCATATGGTTGCCCTGGCACTCGCTGTTCTTCAACACCTGAAACGTGGCCGAACTCGCTGCCCCGCCGACCAAGACGGCAATCGCAAGAGCAATCACCAGTTCAATATAGGTAAAGCCTTTCTCTCCCGTTAACCTCATCGCTGCGCCTTGTAACCCTCCAGCACAACTACATGCTTATCAAAATGTTTGATGGTCACCGTTATCTTCTGGATACCCTCGTCAGGGTCATGCCGCGGTTCGGCAGTAATGTTCACCGAGTAATTAACGTAATCACCGCCACCGGGTATCGGTGCCGGGGTATATTCCATAGCGTCAGGCAGGTAGGGTGCCGTCTTGGCCCACTCCATCTGACCGCTGGCCAGACTTTCCGCAGTCGTTTGCTCGTCAGCGGTGAAAACAGACTTGGAGGAGGTAGTCAGACCATCAAGAAAGGTGACGGAGACCACGCCGAGTATCATCAGCGCCACCACGGTCTCAATGAAGGTCATCCCTGCTTCGCGGTGAGTTAATATGTTTGATATTCTGGACAGTCGCATTACCCACCCCTAACTAAAATCCCTGCCCATACATAGAATACATCGCTGAAACCAGGGACATGGCAATCAGTCCGATTACCAGGCCGATAATAAGCGTCATCACCGGTTGAATCAGGGCAATGAGAGAGCGGGTCTTATCTTCGGCTTCGACCTCATAACTCCCGGCGACAGATAGTAAAGAAACATCAAGGTTACCGGTTTCCTCCCCCACCCTGACCATCTGCACCATCATCGGTAGAAAGAGTTTGTTTTTGGCCATTGGCTGAGATAAGCCTTCACCTTTAACCATACCTTGCTGGACATCAATAAGGGCGTGAGTCAGCACCTGATTGCGACTGCTCTGGATAAGCAGAGGCATTACTTCGGTCAGTGGCAGGCCGGCTCGGAACAGCAGCGACATGCTCCGGCAGAGGCGGGCAAGTTCGCTGAGATGAACCACTCGCCCCAGTATCGGCAGGTGTAGGACCAGCCTGTCCCATAATTGTCGGCCGCTTGGACTCTTGATATAGAAGAGAGCCGAGCCAGCCAAAGCTAACAACGCCGGCATAATATACATCCAGTACGTCTGGAGCTTATTGGAAATATTGATAAGCAGCCTGGCAGAAGATGGCAATTCAACACCGAGAGAGCTGTATAAACTACCAAAGCCGGGCAAAACAAAAGTCACCAGGACAGCAACCACCACCACCGTAACAA
>CAZWYS010000093.1:0-4037 GCA_964638295.1 uncultured Dehalococcoidaceae bacterium | reverse complement strand
CGTCCTGGTCAATTACGGCGACATCATCCATGCTGATTGCTCCCATTGGGCAATAAGGCACGCATGCCTCACAGGCGATGCATAAATCGGCATCAATTCTCATCTTCTTTGTTTTCTCCTTTGATTGAGTTTGTATTATTTTACCAGATGTTCAATTCCGAGTTCTTTTAATGTCTCTGGCAGGGGCATGCCGGTTTTCCGGTCCCAGCCCATCAACTGGTAGTATTTGTCCATCATCTTTTCGAAGTGAGGGGCAACAGGCTTGTCCTTATTCGGGCCATCAACAGGTTGAGAACAGTACCGGGGTGAGGGTTTCTCCTTATCTGGCGTCAGTCCTACTTTGAGGTTGTAGAGTCGCATCATATTGACCACACGCTTTCCCACTTTTATGACCTCTTCCAGGCTCATATTCCAACCGGTAGCAGCATTGAGTGCCTCCGTCTGGGTTTCGGTATCGCAGAGGCCGGCAAACCAGCATTGAACCAGGCAGTCGCAAACGGTCATTGAGCCCTTGGAATTGGCCTCAGCGGCGACCACCTGCTCGGGATTGAAAATATCCATGGGGTCAGGCATGTTCCATAACTTCTTGTCTTTTACGATCATTTGTGTTTCCAGAGTGCTGGTATCTGAAACAGTGGTGTCAAGCATCTCTACCCAGCGGCCGCGGTGGTCGTGTCCTCTGGGGGTATTGCCCTTGCCGGTGAATATTGCCCAGTTAACCGCTTCGCCCCCTAGTTTCTCGGCGGCGTGTTTTACCCCCTCTGCCAGGGTATCGCCATAGCCGCGGCGGCAAGCAATGTTTTTGAGCAAGCTGCGTGTAGCTTCTACATTGCCCCAGGTCATTTCCAGTCCATCCAGGTCTTCTTTCTTCAAAGCGCCCTTTTGGTAGCATTCCATTACCCAGCCAACGACCCAGCCAGCCTCGTTCGTGTCCATGCCCAGTCGGTCCACTTCATTACTGAGTACAATGACTCCTCCGGGGTCTTTCTGGTAAATTTGGGGTCCCCAGGCTGCCCACTGCTCATACTCCGGCTCTTTCCCGAAATACCCGGTATAGGGACCTTCGGTTACTTTGACCATTTCATAGTGGTGTGAGGAACAGGCATAGCAGGGATAGTTGGTGACCTCGAAGGTAGAGCGGATACGGTCGCCCACAAAATTTTCATATTCTGGGAACTCGTTAGTCTGATAGTTCTTTATGGGTAGCGCGCCTACTGCATAAATGCCGGCTATGGCACGGCTGGTGCCCCAATTGTAAATCTCACCTCCTCCGAAGGCCTTGGCCGTCTCGGTGGTTTTTCTGGCGAGTTCGCTGAGTTTCTCCGGGTCAGCGAACGACAATTTATTTGGTGCCCGGGCAGCGGCAAAAGCTTTGAGTTTTTTAGAGCCCAGCACCGCACCAATTCCGTTATGACCGGCGACATGACCTCTGTCCCCGACGAGGCAGGAGAACCTGACCAGATTCTCTCCGGCGGGACCGATGCTGAAGACACTCATCATTCGCTCTTTGTAGCCCAGCTCTTCCTTGATAGCTTCTTCCGTTTCCCAGGTATCCTTGCCCTGTAGATGGCTGGCATCTCTGAGTTCAGCACCACCTTCGTGTACGTAGATGTACTTCCAGCTAGAGGAAGCACCTTGAACCAGAATACCATCATAACCGCACCACTTGAGATAAGCGCCAAAATTACCGTTGGCCTGAGAGGAGGTGGCGCCGTTGGTCATAGCGCCCTTGGTCACGGCAGAAATGGTAGCGCAACCCGGAATTCTGGTGCCGCCCAGGGGACCAGACCCGAAGAAGAAGATATTCTTGGGGTCAGACCACTCAAGCTTGGGGTCTACCTCTTCCATGAGATATTTCATACCGAGGCCGGTACCCCCTAGGACTTGACGCAACGTGTCTTCATCTATGGCCTCGTCCCACATTTTTCCTTGACTGAGGTCTACTCTTAATATTTTACCTGTTGAACCATACAGTTGTTTGCTCAAATTTTTCTCCTTTCATCCCCCAAAGAAGGCGGGGGTAAATTTTACCGTGTCTCCCTCTTTCAGTTCTTTATTCAGTTCAGCCGGGTTGGACACAATGTTTCCGTTCAAGATGACAAGGCAGTAATCGAACAAGTGCTGTTTTGGGTCAGCAAAGACCTTCTTTCCAAACTTTGGATACTTGCTGGCCATAAGATAAGTCAAATCCATTACGGATGTTTCTCGACTAACCGTTTCCTCAAGAACCAAGTTATCAAACCCATCATGACCGAAATCCTCTTTCAACCATGACATAACTTCAACGGTAACTTTAATTTTTGTCTCTCCTGTGAATAACTATGGGATAAATTTAGAAAGGAAGATTTTCAGCTTTGTCAGTTTATTCGCTAAAATAGTATTTTTTTCCTTTTTTAGCTTTGTCAATTCTTAGCGTCTTAACTAAAGTTATTCCCTGGCTACCTGCAAGTATTCCCGGCCGGATTTTACTATCATTGGCACCACGTTATAGGTGATGAACTGAAAGCCGCGTTCTTTGCATTGCCTCAGAGTATCAAGGTCATAAGCCACGGTGCCGGATGCCTTGCCGGCGGCGTGTATCTCCTTCACCAGTTTTTCGATCACTTTTTGCACTTCCGGATGTTTGGTTTGACCTGGGTACCCCATTGCCTGAGACAGGTCATTTGGCCCGATGAAGACAATATCAATCTCGGGAATGGTGAGAAAATCTTTGATATTCTCCACTGCTTCCATGGTTTCCACTTGAGTTATCACCAGAGTCTCACGGTTGGCTTCTTTAACGTAATCACCCAGGGGCCCCGTAAGCCCATAGCCAGCGGCTCTTACCCCAGCCAGTCCCCGCCTACCTTCTGGTCGATATTTGACCGAGCGCACCACACTTTCGACATCGGTCTTGTTGTTGAGCAGTGGCATCTGCACGCCCAGGGCACCGATGTCCAGATAGCGGAGAATATTTTGCTGGAGGTTAATTGCCACGCGGATGAGGGGAGTAATATTGGTCGCATCGGCGGCCCTGACCATGTTTTCACAGGTCTCTAAATCCATTGGACCATGCTCGGCATCGATAAGGACGTAATCAAAGCCGAGAAGACCGATAACCTCTACGAGGGCAGGGCACCCCATATTAACGAAGACGCCATAGGCTGTTTCGCCCGCCCTGATTTTTTCCTTGGTCAGGTTTTTTCTCATGCTTCCTCCGTGAAGAGCTGACTATCTAGCTTGTATAATAGCATTGGTTACATGGTTTGTCAAAAAGTGTGCTTTCCCGGGATTAGTGCCACCCGGCTACGGTAATCGTGATATAATGGGAGTATGAAAAAAGAGCTTATGGATATTCTGGTGTGCCCAGTGTGCAAGGGAGAGCTTCAGTTAGGTGTAGAAGCGGAAAACGAAACCGAAATCGTTACCGGCTCCCTCTATTGCTCTAGATGTGATGTGCGCTATCCGATTGAGGATGCTATTCCTAACCTGCTACCGCCCGACCCGCGTTAATCGGGTCGATAAGTTACCCAGGTTTGAGGTGATTCCCATACCTCAATGCTGGAGATGGAAACCGGAGCTCCACTTAGTTTCAACTTCAGCTCATTGTAGATAGTGGTGGCAATATTTTCCGAGGAAGGGTTTGTTTTATCAAACGGTGGCACGTCATTGAGGCAGGTATGGTCAAACTTGGATAGAATTCCATCAAGGTGTTGCTTTAGCTCGGTAAAGTCATAGGCCAGACCTATGTTATCAAGCTTGGAGGCGCTTATTCTGGCGACTACCCCATAGCGGTGCCCGTGCAGTGCCTCGCACTTACCCTGATAGCCTCTCAGGAAATGAGCGGCATCAAAATGTTGCTCAATCGATATCTCGTACATGTTAACCTTTTGATTATTCCAGCTTAAGTACGCCCTGCTTCTCGGTTATGCCCTGTAATAGTTCCTTAATCGTCTTACCACTTACCGGATGAATCACTTCAGGAGCAATCTCATCCAGTGGCACCAGCACAAAGGCTCTCTCGGTCATTTTGGGGTGGGGGATAATCAGCTTCGGGG
>CAZWYS010000092.1:0-4195 GCA_964638295.1 uncultured Dehalococcoidaceae bacterium | reverse complement strand
TACAGTCATGGGGCCTGGCTCTAAACCCGTGCCCGTGTTTGAACATAACTGTTTGATGATTGAAAATGCTACGCTTGGCAAACCTTACGAATGTAAGGTTGGAAAAGACCAGGGAGTTCCACTCAACTATATAAAAGACATCATCCGGGCCACTGAGATGCTCTATGACGCACCTAAGGAGAAAATCAAGGCGGTCTGCTATAACATCATAGGGGTATCGCCAGCAAAAACGGCCGGGGAACTGGAACTGGCGATAAGGAAATTCATTCCTGAAGCTAAGATTACCTTTAAGCCAGACCCGGAGCGGGTGCAATTTTTTAATGATTTCTTCGGGGGCATGAAGGCCGTTGATGATAGCCGAGCTCGTCAGGAATGGGGCTGGGAGCCATTGTACACTGACCTTGAAAAGATAGTGGCAGATTTCGTCCAGGAGGTGAGAACCAGACCCCAGCTGTATGGGGTAAAGTGAACTCCTGTGACCCCTAAAAACTGGTCCAGTTATAATGCTAGACTGGCGAGCTAAAAAGGGGGTATTTCATGGCAAAGAGGTTTAAATGCCGCGGGTAAATATCTATCTGAGTGATGAGATAAAAGAGCGTTTAGCTGAATATCGGGAGAGGGAAGGTTATCAGTTGATAATGCTGGGCTATATCATTGATGGAAACGTGGACACTCTGCGACCCCACATCGAGGAAATAAAATCTCTAATCGGCAAGATGGCAAAAAACTCAGGATTTGCCAGAGTGGATTTGTTCGGCACAAAATTCACTATGGAAGCTGACTTCTATAGCAATCTTCTTTAGACCAAATACAGCATATCAGTGGTTACTTCCAGAAAAGCCGACCAAGACTACATCCCCTGCAAAATCATGACCGAGCTTGTAAATGGTTGTATTGTTGAGGAAACCCAGCAAGAACTATCAAGGATCGTCAGAAAGATGGCCGGCAAAGAAGGTATTGAAGCCCTTATATTAGGGTGCACAGAATTACCACTGATTCTCTCTGAAGAGGTTGTTGGCATTCCAGTTCTTGATACCACTAGAATTCATGGCGAAGCCGCCTTAAACTTTTCTCTATCCGGTTGAACAATTCATCGGAATGTTCAGTAGTGGACCGATGCGCGTAACCCATCCCGGTCAAACAGATAAGGGCCAACCAGTTAGCCAGTTTCCAGAGACAACAATGGAGGGAAAAACATCGCTACTCAGCTCCGGCGGTTTCCCTACAGCCCTCCCCAGCGGATAGGCGACTATGGAATACTATCAATGAAGTCCCTTACCTCTAGAATCTCTTCCATTGTGGAGTTCGAGTAACCGCCTAAAATGGGAGCCATAGCTTCAAACACGGGTTGAGGTATTTTATTAGCTTTTCTCAAAGCAATTAAGCGATTAAAAAGTTGTCGTTTCAAATCCTTTTGATATTCGCCATGATAGAAACGACGATGACCGCCATAACCCTGGAGAGTAAGCCATTTGCCACAATCTGGGCATTGAATGGCTTTTTTGTTTTTTGGCTGGAGATTAGTTCTGCTCATGTTCCACCTCCAATTTAAGGTTGTCTTATAAGGCTTATAAGATTCTGCCGCTGGCTTCCTCCAGTCAATGACCACTGAAGTTGGAAAGGTTGCCCATTGCAGACTGTGCAGTTTACCGTTATAATCATACGTGATGGGAGCGTTAGGTTAAATAGTCATACTGAACGACAGCTCAAAAGTTCTGCGTATTGTACACGGTGGCCCACCATCTGGATGAGTAAATAACCTCAGCCGACCCACGACTGATTTCCTCCAGCCGACTTAGGAGGTATCGCTATGGAAAAACGAAACAATATAGTTATCATCGGCGGTACTGCTTGTGGCCCAAAGGCAGCCGCCCGGGCAAGGCGCTGTGACCCGCAAGCCCGGATAACCCTGGTGGAGCAGGGGAAAGACTTATCAACCGCCACCTGTGGCCTGCCCTACTACGTCTCAGGCGTAATTGATAGCAAACGTACTCTGGTAGCACGCAAGCATGACTTCTTCCGGGACGTCATGAATATGGAAGTGCTGACCAGCACCAGGGCTTTAGCCATTGACCGCCAGGCTCACGAGGTTGAACTCCTTGACTTAAAGAAGCAGCGTACTGCCACCATCGGCTATGACAAGCTCATCCTCGCCACCGGTCGTGTCCCCGCCGTGCCCGACATACCAGGAAAAGACCTTGAAGGCATCTTTACCCTGACCGGAATTGAGGATGCCAGTGCCATCCGGAAACTGGTCTCCCAGCGTGAAGTTAAGCAGGCGGTTATCATCGGCGCCGGTCTGATTGGCCTGGAAATGGCCGAGGCGCTTGTTTCCCGCGGACTTGAGGTCACCATAATAGAGGCTCTGGAATGGGTGCTGCCCGAGTTCCTTGATTTTGAGGTTGCTGCCTACGTGGCAAAACACCTGCGGAATAAAGGGGTAAATCTGCTGCTCGGGCGGTGTGCCACCGGTTTTGAAGGTGACACCAAGGGGCAAGTGCGCCAGGTCGTCACTGAAGACACCGAACTTGAAGCCGGGCTGGTACTGTTGGCTGTCGGCGCCAGACCGAATATAACCCTCGCCCGGGAGGCTGGACTGACCATCGGCTCCTGTGGTGGTATCGCGGTTAACCAGTACCTCCAGACCAGCGACCCGGATATTTACGCTGGCGGTGACTGCGTGGAGAACCTCAACCTGATTACCCAGCAGAAGATACTGGCACCTCTGGGCTCCACCGCCAACAAGCACGGTCGTATCATCGGCACCAATGTGACCGGCGGATGCGAAGCCTTCCCCGGTGTGCTGGGTACAGCCATCGCCAAGGTCTTTGACTACAACGTGGGACGGGCTGGACTCAGCGAGTTACAGGCCAGGCAAACTGGCTACGATGTGGTCACGTCTATCGTGCCCAGTTATGAACATGCCACTTATTATCCGAAGGGCAAAGAGATTCTGGTCAAGCTCGTTGCCGAAAAATCCCGCAACCGCCTTTTGGGTGGACAGGTCGTCGGTCCCGGTGAGGCGGCGAAACGGGTTGATGTACTGACTACCGCTCTAGCCTTTGGCGCTTCCGTTGATGCTCTGGCTAATTTAGACCTGGCTTATGCCCCCCCATATAACCGTGCTCTGGACCCGTTACATAACGCCGCCAACGTCATCCGCAACAAACAGTCAGGACTTGCCCGCGCCCTGACTCCGATGGAAGTCAAAAACAAAATGGATAACGGAGATAATTTTATTCTTCTGGACGTACGCTCACCGGGTGAAGAGCAAACCAACCAACTTGAAGCTGAACAAATCAAGCTGTTGCCCTTGAGAGAACTTCGTGCCAGGCTTGATGAGCTCCCCACCGATGCTGAGATAGTTACTTTCTGCCGGACAAGCGTACGTGCCTATCAAGCGCAGCGCATACTGGACGGTGCCGGCTTTAAAAACGTTACCTTCATGGATGGCAGCATTGCCGCCTGGCCCTATGAGGTAACCGGTAAACCAGTAAAGAAATAATATTCTGAATTTTAAATATGATATAATTTAAGTAGTAGTGATGGCGATAAAAACGGTAGCCACCAATCGTAAAGCCTATCACAACTACCATGTAGGTGATAGTGTTGAAGCTGGCATTGCTCTTACCGGTACGGAGATAAAATCAATCCGAAACGGTAGAGTGAGTCTGGGTGACGCTTATGTCAGACCTGAGGCTGGAGAGTTATGGCTCCTGAATGCTCATATTGCCCGCTATGAAGCCGGCAGCTACATGAGCCATGAGCCGACGAGACCCCGGAAGCTCCTGTTACACCGCAAACAGATTGATAATCTCGCCAGCCAGACGGCAGAAAAAGGGCTCACCCTGGTGCCAGTCAGATTATATCTCAAAGACAGTATCGCTAAAGTTGCCATAGCCCTGGCTAAAGGCAAAAAGCTTTATGATAAGCGGGAGGCCATCGCTCGCCGGGAAATTGAAAGAGAGCTCGGGCGAGTCACCAAGAGACAGAAGCTTTAAAGGGAGGTTGTGTAAAAGCTATCTTCAATAATGGGGACGCGTGGTTTCGACAGGGGGAGTAGGCTGCAGGGTTGCAGGCTGAGGTGCCACTGCCCTCACAAAACAAGTGGCAAAAAAATAATTGGCGAACCAGAATTAGTTCTTGCAGCCTAATTAAATAGGTTGCACATCCAACCTGACCTCGCCTCAATGGG
>CAZWYS010000091.1:2049-4356 GCA_964638295.1 uncultured Dehalococcoidaceae bacterium | reverse complement strand
GTCCGCTGCTCTACCATCTGAGCTACCTCGGCACAGACAATATTGTAGCGGTTAACAATTTCAGTGTCAAGCTGATATACTGAGTGTTGATGAAACTGTCGGTGACTGATAGCAACCCGCCGGACCGGGGTAAAATCTTTGGCCTAAACCCCAACGTCTTCTTTTTGGGCATCGTCAGCTTCCTGACCGATGTCAGCAGCGAGATGATTTTTACTCTGGTCCCCTTCTTTTTGTGCAACGTGCTCGGTGCCGCCACTACCATCGTCGGCCTTGTCGGCGGTATCTCGGAAAGCACCGATGCTGTTTTCAGGATATTTAGCGGCTGGATAAGCGATAAGTTAGGCAAGCGCAAGTTTCTGGCGGTAATGGGCTACGGCATTTCTACTCTGGCCAAGCCTTTTATGTATCTGGCTTCAACCTGGGGCGTGGTGCTGGCAGTCCGCTTTAGCGACCGTGTTGGCAAGGGCATCCGCACCTCCCCCCGCGATGCCCTCATCGCCGCGTCTGTCTCCGCCAATGAGCGGGGAAAGGGTTTCGGGTTGCACCGCGCCATGGACACTTTTGGCGCTGTTCTCGGGCTGGCAATCGCCGCCGTCATCATTTATGCTGTCCAGGGTGGCGGACTCAAGCTAGGTTTACCGACTTACCAGTGGCTGGTGCTGGTCGGTATCATTCCAGCGGTGCTGGCGGTTATGGTGCTGCTGGCATTTGTCCGCGAGAAAAGACCTCCGTCGGGTAGCCCGGCGGCTCTGGAAACAGGTTCCCGCCGATTATTCACCGGCTTTGACAAGCGCTTCAAGGTATTTCTGGCGGTTATGGCTGTTTTCACTCTGGGCAACTCCAGCGATTTCTTTGTCATCCTCCGTGCCCAGAACCTCGGCTTGCCCCTCATTCACGTTGTCCTTATGCTCGTCCTGCTCAATGTTGCCTATACTGCCGTCTCTTTGCCGGCGGGCGTGCTCTCCGATAAGCTGGGACGGAGAAAGGTTATCATTCTGGGCTGGCTCATTTACGCTCTGGTTTACCTTGGCTTTGCTGTCGCCACCAGTCTGTGGCTCATCTGGCTGCTCTTTGCCTGCTATGGCATTTACTACGGGATAACTGAAGGCGTCGCCCGTGCCTTTGTTGCCGACCTCGTGCCTGAGGAAAAGCGGGGCACTGCTTACGGACTTTATCACGGCGTTGTCGGGCTTACGCTTTTGCCCGCCTCCCTCCTCGCCGGCTGGCTCTGGGACGCTTTTAGCCCCGCCGCCCCCTTCTTCCTCGGCGCCGCCCTCGCCTTTCTCGCCATGCTCGGCATGATGGCGTTGATTAGGGAGTAATATCTAACTCACCCCACCACCACGTTGTCTATCAGCCTCGTCTTGCCTATCTTCACCGCCAGAGATGCCAGCGCCCCCGCCTTGACCGTCTCCAGTTCCTCCAGCGTCTCTGCGTCGGCGATGCTCACGTAGTCAATTCTTGCCTTCGGCTCTCGCTGGATTAGCGCTTTCATCACCCGCCGTATTTTCTCGGCGTCTTTTTCTCCCCCCGCCCACAGTTCCTGCGCCCGGCACAGCGCCTTGTAGAGCACTGTCGCTGCCTGTCTCTCCTCGGCGTTGAGGTAGCTGTTGCGACTGCTCACCGCCAGTCCGTCGGGCTCCCGCACCGTGGGCAGGATAATTATTTCCAGGTTCATGTTCAGGTCGGCGGCCATCTTTTTCAGCACCACCGCCTGTTGTGCATCCTTCTGCCCGAAGTAGGCTCTATCCGCCTGTGTGATATTGAACAGCTTCGCCACCACCGTTGCCACCCCCCGGAAGTGCCCCGGACGGCATTTTCCCTCCAGCCGCTCTGTAACCCCGCCTACCTCCACCCAGCCGTTGAACCCGGCGGGGTACATCTCCTCCTCCGGCGGCATGAAGACAATATCCGTTCCTTCCTTCTCCAGCAGCTTCAGGTCTCGCTCAATATCACGGGGATAGGTGGTAAAATCTTCCTTCGGCCCGAACTGCGTCGGGTTGACGAAGATGCTGACTGCCAGCGTTGCGTTCTCGGCTCTCGCCTGCCTCACCAGGCTCAGGTGTCCTTCGTGGAGATAGCCCATCGTCGGCACCAGTCCCACCGGCGCCGCCAGTGCTTTCCTCAGCTTTCTCATTTTTTCAATCGTCTCAATAACCTTCATTCTTGCTCGGTCCTTCCTGACCATAAAATAAGCCCTCCCCGGCGCCCCGCCGGAAAAGGCTTTAAAATCTACTTGTCACTTCTGCCGTCTCGGTCATATCTGATCCAAGCGACCTCTATTGTTATTGCTGTCTGATTTCAGCT
>CAZWYS010000091.1:0-1949 GCA_964638295.1 uncultured Dehalococcoidaceae bacterium | reverse complement strand
CATTGTCTTCACGGCAGCAAGTGGCTTATAATAAGGAAAACTAGAGGTGCAAAAGCGATAGATATCATCCCGGCAGTTGACATCAGACATGGCCAGTGCGTCCGACTCTATCAGGGCGACTACGCACAGGAGATTATCTTCTCCGATGACCCTCTTGAGGTAGCCCTCAAGTGGCAGTCGTTGGGCGCACCCAGGCTGCATATCGTTGACCTTGATGGTGCCGCCAGCGGCGAGGTCATCAACCTGGATATCATCAGGGAAATCGCCGGCGCTATCCTGATTCCCACCCAGCTCGGCGGGGGCATCCGCCAGCTGGAGACGATTGAGGAGCTGCTCAAGGCGGGCATCGACCGCATCGTCCTGAGCACGGCGGCGGTGGAAGACCCCGGTCTGGTCGAGGCAGCCTGTAAGAAGTTCCAGGAATCAATTATTGTCAGCGTTGATGCCCGCGACGGCAATGTTGCCATCCATGGCTGGCGCAAGGATACCGAGCTCACTGCCCGCCAATTTATCCGGGCAATGATAAAGCGTGGGGTAAAGCGCTTTATTTACACCGATATTACCCGCGATGGCACTCTCACCGAGCCCAACTTTACCGCCATTTCGGAGCTGATTGATGCTGTCAAATTGCCGGTTATCGTCGCCGGTGGCATTTCTTCGTTGAACCACCTCAGGATGCTGAAAAAGCTCGGCGTGGAGGGGGCTATCGTCGGCAAAGCCCTCTATACCGGGGACGTTAACCTCAAGCAGGCTCTCACCGCTCTGAGCCAGGTGTAAAAAGCGAATGCTTTATTAACTTTAAGGGAGGTGCCGAAATGGCTTTTGTACCCAAACCGAATCGGATTTTGGCTGCTTTGGAAAAGGGAGAAGTACCGCTGGGCATGCTCATCTATACCGGCGACCCGTCCTTGGTGGAGATTCTGGGTTATACCGGCTTTGATTTCTTCGTGCTGGATATGGAGCACTGCCGGGTCAACGTGGAGACCATGGAGCACTGCATCCGGGCGGCGGATGCCGCCGGCATAACCACGGTGGTCAGGGTGGCGGAAAACAACCCCACCCTCATCCGTCATCCCCTTGAAGCTGGCGCTCAGGGGATAATTGTTCCCCACGTCAAGAACCGCGAGGATGCCAGAAAGGCGTCGAACTCGGTTCGCTATCCCCCTGAGGGCAAGTGCGGTATATGCCCCATAATTCGGGCTGCCCGCTTCGCCACTGATTGCTGGGACGATTATCTGGCGCACTCCAGCAAGCAGACCATGCTCATTCCTATTCTGGAGGATAAAGAGGCTATTGATAACGTGGCTGAGATTTTCGCCGAGTTGAAGCCGGGTGTGGACGCCGTCTGGTTCGGACAGGCTGACCTGGTGCAGGGTATAACGTTGCCTGGGCAAAAGGTGGACTGGAACCATCCTTACTTGGCTGAGGCTTATGACCGGGTTTTGACTGTTTCTCGGCAAACCGGGATTCCCATTATGGCGGTTCCCTTCCCCTCAATCACCCCTCAGGCGGCTAAGGAAGCGTTAGATAATGGCGCCAGGATAATACTGTACGCTATGGAGCAGGGCCTCTTTTACAATCTTTGCCTGGATATCGTCCGGCAGGTAAAGGGAAAGTAAATGGTGAAATATCGTCAGGAAAGAGGCGTGAGGTTCAGGGATGTGGTCGGGCAGACTTTGAGTGCCGATGGCGGCATGGTTATGCTCTGAGATTATGCAATAAAGCAAAAAAAATAGTATACTTTTTAGAGTTTGACGTCAATGGACAATCTGAAATTCAATGAAAAGGGACTTATCCCGGCAGTAGTGCAGGATGCTGATACCGGCGAGATGCTCATGCTCGGCTATATGAATGAGGAGTCTTTGCGCCGCACTCTCTCCAGTGGTGAAGTCTGGTTTTACAGTCGCAGCCGGCAGGTGCTCTGGCACAAGGGGGAGACCTCCGGCAAC
>CAZWYS010000090.1:0-4515 GCA_964638295.1 uncultured Dehalococcoidaceae bacterium | reverse complement strand
AAGGGACATAGCTGGCATCCAGTGCCTTTTCTTCTGTGTTCAAAGTGGTGCCGCCCGGACAGGGTGACCGAGTTTTCTGAATCAGCCTGCGTCACTGGTGGACTGGGGATATTTCCCGCCGTGCAGATTATGCCCCTGGCAATGGCTAACGCCCTGAAGCTGATCAAGTTCGGCGCGTAACCGAAAGAGATTGCCTCGTTAATAGTAATAAACTGGTTAGGAGAATAGAATGCGTGTACCATTGATTGCCGGTAATTGGAAAATGAATACGACCGTAAATGAAGCTACCGGGCTGGTTAGGGCAATGCGGGATGAGCTTGATAAAATTACTGATGTTGAACGGGTAATTTGCCCCCCCTTTGTTTCTTTAGCTCCGGTAAAAGAGTTGCTTAAAGATAGCACCCTCAAGCTGGGGGCGCAAAACTTATATTTTGCTGAAAAAGGTGCCTACACTGGTGAGATTTCACCATTAATGGTTGCCGACCTGTGCGAATTTGTTATCATCGGGCACTCAGAGCGCCGGCATTATTTTAACGAGACCGGGGAAATCGTTAATAAAAAAGTCATTGCTGCGCTCAAGGTAGGTTTGAAACCCATTTTGTGCATCGGGGAAAGATTGGAGGAAAACGAGGCCGGTAAAACTGAGGCTGTGTTAACCGGGCAGTTGACCTCGTCTCTGAACGGTATTGCCAACCTCAATGGACTGGTTATTGCCTACGAGCCGGTCTGGGCTATCGGCACCGGCAAAGCCGCCACCGGTGAGTGGGCAAATAAGACTATCGCCTTTATTCGTCAGCATATAGCTCAATTGTATGATGAGAAAGTCGCTCAGGAGATGCGAGTTCTATATGGTGGCAGCGTTACTGCTGCCAATGCCGCTGAATTTATGCAGCAGCCTGAAATTGATGGCGCCCTTGTTGGTGGTGCCAGCCTGAAAGCCACCGAATTTTTAAGTATCGTCACTCAAACCTCAGTGTTCAGTACCCGGAAATGAACAAGCTGGTAGCCATAGTTGGCCCCACTGGTATTGGCAAAAGTCGGCTGGCGCTCTCTCTGGCTCAGGCTTTCAATGGGGAGATAGTGAATGCGGATAGCCGGCAGGTCTACCGCTACATGGATACTGGCACTGCCAAGCCAGGTCCAGAGGAGCTATCTTTAATTCCCCACCACCTGATTAATATCGTCAATCCTGACGAAAGTTTCAGTCTGGCTCAATATCAGGCGCTGGCGTATCGGGCGATTAAGGGCATTCAGCAGCGTCACAGATTGCCTTTTTTGGTCGGCGGCAGCGGACTGTATATCTGGGCGGTATTGGAAGGTTGGCAAATACCACCGGTTCCACCCGACCCGGCATTACGCCATAGTCTGGAGGAAAAAGCGGCTGCTTTTGGGGGTGACCAGCTTTATCAGGAGCTTGTTAAGGTTGACCCGGCGGCGGCGCAAAAAATCGACCCGCGCAACGTCCGCCGCGTAATCAGAGCTCTGGAGGTGCATCAAAAGGCAAGCGCACCCTTTTCCCGGCTCCAGAGGAAAAAGACACCGTCTTTTGATACCCTCATAATAGGACTGACGGTGGACAGGGCAGGGCTGTATCGCCGGATTGATTTACGGGTTGATGATATGGTGGGACAGGGATTCGTAGCCGAGGTGGAAAAATTGGTCCATATGGGGTATGATTTTAATCTACCCTCTATGTCCGGTATCGGCTACAGGCAAATAGGAATGTTTCTCAGGCAGGAATTGACTCTGGCGGAGGTGGTACAGCAAATAAAGTTTGAAACTCATCGCTTTGCCCGGCACCAGTACGCCTGGTTCCGGTTAAAGGATGAAAGAATACGTTGGTTTAACCTTGATAATAAGGTAGATGTGGAGATTAAAGCCTCATTGACCAGATTTGTGGATGATAACCAGACCGGGACGTCTCTTAAATCAGGCAGTCTGGCGCATTGAAAACAGGGAGCAGTCTAAGCTATGAATTTTACCAAGATGCAGGGTGCGGGAAATGATTTTGTCGTGATACGGACCGATGATATGCAGCGCAACTGGTCTAAGGCAGCTATAGCTCTGTGCGACCGGCACTTCGGCGTTGGCGCCGACGGCTTAATTCTGGTTTTGCCTTCCGAAAAAGCCGACTGCCAGATGCGTGAATTCAACCCTGATGGCTCTGAGGCTGAAGCCTGCGGCAACGGCATCAGATGCCTGGCGAAATACGCCTTTGAGGAAGGACTGGTCAGCGCTGAGGCTGACCGGATATTGGTGGAAACGATAGCCGGCATCCGCCAGCTGGAGCTCTTTAGGGAAAAAGGCAGGCTGGTTAGCCTTCGGGCTGGTATGGGCACACCTGAATTTGGCATCAAAGACATCCCGGTAGCTATTGAGCAGGGGAGTGATAAACTAGTTGACATAAAATCTATGTTGAGCTATCCGGTTAATATTGATGGGACGGAGCTGCTTCTTAACTTTGTCTCCATGGGAAACCCGCACGCGGTTTATTTTTGTCAGTCGCCGGTATCTGAGTTTCCCTTGGCTCAACTGGGACCAAAAGTGGAAAATTTGGCTATATTTCCCAATCGGGCGAATTTTGAAGTAGCCAGGGTGATAAACCGGCGGCTGATAGAGGTTCGTGTCTGGGAACGGGGCGTCGGAGAAACGCTGGCTTGTGGTAGTGGCGCCTGCGCGGTAGCTGTTGCCGCCCGACTTTATGGCTATATTGATAACAAAGTGGACATTAAACTGCCGGGCGGTACCTTGCCGGTGGAGTGGGATGGCACCGGAGAGGTGCTGATGAGTGGCCCGGCGGAAAAAGTATTTACCGGAGAATGGCCGGAATGAGACCTTTATCAGGGGAAGCTTGAAGGAGTCGTTCCCTTTAAAAAAAACCTTCTCTCTCTTTTTAAGGAAAGAGCTACTGGAGGAAAGTTTAAGAAAGACGTAACCTTAAAATATGGCATAGTGAGTTTAAGAGAAACGAAACCTCAGAATATGCCATATAGGAAGCTTAAGAGAGATAAAGCCTCAGAATATGCCATATAGGAAGCTTAAGAGAGATAAAGCCTCAAAATATGTCATAGAGAGTCTAAGAGAAACAAAACTTTAAAATACGTCAATAGGGAGTCTAAGAGGGACGAAGTCCCTCTCTCACCACCTCCCCCTTCCCCTTAATAAGGGGAAGGGGGATAAAGGGGGATAGGGTCACCACACAAAGACCTTAAAGGGGGTCAGGAGCTAAATAATGAGATTGTCAAAAAGAGTTAGTAATCTACCACCATATCTTTTTGTGGAAATCAGTCGAAAAATCGCCGAGAAAAAGGCCCGGGGCGAAGAGGTAATTAGCTTCGCCATCGGTGACCCCGATATTCCAACGCCACCTCACGTCATTGAGCGACTTTGCCAGGCGGCTAGAGACCCGGCTAACCATCGCTACCCGGAGTCAGATAGCTTGCCGGAATTGCGTCGGGCAGTGGCTGACTGGTACCAGAGGCGATTTGATATTTCCTTTGACCCGGACAAAGAAGTCTTGCCTCTCATTGGCTCCAAGGAGGGTGTTGCCCATATTTCCTTCTGTTTCATTGATAGTGGCGATATCGCCTTGGTTCCTGACCCGGGCTATCCGGTCTACTCGGTGAGTGCCATGCTGGCGGATGGTGAAGCTTACTACCTGCCGATGAGCGAGGAAGGGAACTGGCTGCCCGACCTGAACAATATTCCCGAGCCTGTTCTGAAGAGGGCAAAGCTCCTGTGGCTAAACTATCCCAATAATCCCACGGCGGCGGTAGCTGACCTTGATTTTTTCAATCGGGTGGTTGAATTTGCCCGACAGCGCGATATTGTTGTCTGCCACGACGGACCGTACAGCGAGGTTGCTTTTGATGGCTACCAGCCGGTTAGCTTTCTGCAGGCCGATGGCGCCAGAGATGTCGGTGTGGAGTTTCACTCGCTCTCCAAGAGCTATAACATGACGGGATGGCGCATCGGGATGGCAGTCGGCAATGCGACCATGATAAATGCCCTCATGCGACTCAAGTCAAATTTGGATTCGGGAATTCCACAGGCTATCCAGTATGCGGCGATTGAGGCGCTGACGGCATCTCAGGACTGTATTCAGGAGCATAATGCCGTTTACCAGCGGCGGCGCGACCTGATTATTGAAGTGCTCAATAGCATTGGACTTGAGGCTAAAGTGCCCAGGGCGAGTCTTTATGTCTGGGCTAGGGTTCCCGGGGGCTACAACTCTATGGACTTCGCCGCTGATTTACTGGATCAGGTCGGGGTAGCGGTTACCCCTGGAATAGGGTATGGCAAGAATGGCGAGGGTTATGTTAGATTATCGCTGACTATCCCGGATGCCGCGCTGGTAAAAGGTCTTTCACGGTTGGCGGGATGGCGCAGTACCCGACGGCGAATAGTCAAGGAATAACTTGACATAACATTGGAAACAATTCCAAGCTAACCAGCTTGGAATTGTTTCCTCAGAGGAGATTATCATTCCTAGAGGCACAATTCTCACCCGAACAA
>CAZWYS010000089.1:0-4794 GCA_964638295.1 uncultured Dehalococcoidaceae bacterium | reverse complement strand
TCGGGATGCCAACATTGTCGCGAATAATCTTAGGCGCAGCGCCTGTAGCCCCCCTCAGTCCGTCAAGGACAACGATATCGGCACCGGCTCTCACCATGCCACTGGCAATGGCCGCCGAGTTATGGACGGCAGCGATTTTCACCGATACCGGTTTGCTATAGTTTGTTGCCTCTTTTAGGGCGTAGATAAGCTGTGCCAGGTCTTCAATAGAGTAAATATCGTGCTGTGGCGCCGGTGATAACGCATCAGTCCCCTGGGGAATCATCCGTGTTAGCGATACCTCACTGCTTACCTTTTCCCCGGGGAGGTGTCCACCAATTCCAGGCTTTGCTCCCTGGCCAATCTTAATCTCAATTACCCTGGCCGCATCCAGGTAGTCGGCATGAACGCCAAAGCGTCCTGAAGCTACCTGGACAACGGTGTTGTTTCCATACTTATATAGCTTGGGGTGGAGCCCTCCTTCGCCGGTGTTCCACAAAGTGCCCATCTCGGTGGCGGCTCTAGCCAGAGATTCATGCACATTGATACTGACCGCACCGTAAGACATAGCGGCAAACATGACCGGAACCTCCAGACTTACCTGAGGTGCCAATTCTGTTTTTAGATTGGATGTCTCCGGGTCGAGTTCTATCTGGTCAGGTTTTCGTCCCAGATAGGTGGTAAGCTCCATTGGCTCGCGGAGCGGGTCAATAGAGGGATTGGTTACCTGGCTGGCATTGAGCACCAGGTGGTCCCAATAGATACGCTGACCCTTATCGTTACCCATCCCGGTAAGAAGCACGCCGCCAGTCTCCGCCTGCTTGATGATGTCCTCAATAAACTCAGGGCGCCAGTTGTAGTTTTCCCGGTATTCCAGTGGATTTCTCCTCACCGTTAATGCTCCGGTAGGGCAGAAGGTGACACAGCGGTGGCAGCCGACGCAGTTCTCTTCACGGCTTCTCACCTCATCATCTTCGGCATCGTAATAGTTAGCGTCGAAAGAGCACTGGTTGACGCACACCTGACACCGGATACACCGCTCAGGGTCTCGTTGTACTAAAAATTTGGGTGCCAGATAGGTCTTCACTGTCTTTTCTCCTAGACTCTTATCGGGATTTCCCGTTTTGCCAGGTATTCCTTAATATTGTCGATAGAATAAGTCCCGTAGTGGAAGATACTGGCAGCCAAAACTGCGTCTGCCTTGCCCAACACTAGCGCCTGATAGAGGTCTTCCGGTGTGCCAGCACCGCCACTGGCAATAACCGGCACACTAACGGCTTCGGATACAGCACGGATAAGCTCGTTGTCATATCCTGCCCGGTGCCCGTCAGCGTCCATGCTGGTAAGCAGTAATTCCCCGGCTCCAAGTTCTACCACCGTTTTAGCCCAGTCGAGGACATCAATCCCGGTGGGCTTCTGGCCACTATGAGTGTAGACCTCCCACTTAGTTTGGCTGCTGTTATTTATTCGTTTGGCATCTATGGCTACCACGATGCACTGGCTGCCGAATTTATCAGCACTTTCTCTAACCAGGCGGGAGTTAAGCACCGCCGCCGTGTTTACCGAAACCTTGTCAGCTCCAGCCAGCAGCATGCGCCGCATATCATTGATGCTACGCAACCCACCCCCGACAGTAAGTGGCATGAAAACTTTCTCAGAGATGTGCTCAACAACATCTACCATGGTGTCACGTCCTTCAGGAGTGGCGGTTATATCCAGAAAGACGAGTTCGTCAGCACCCTCTTGGTAGTAGAAACTGGCCAGCTCTACCGGATCGCCGGCATCGCGTAAATCAATAAAGCTTTTCCCCTTTACCACCCGGCCGCCTTTCACATCAAGGCAGGGTATAATCCTTTTCGTCAACATCTTATCTTATCTCCGCAGCCGCCAATTCCTTTTCTTCTCCAAGCGGTTGCCTTAGTCTACCTACTATCGGCTGACCACCCACCGGTATCCAAGTCTTATCCAAATCAGGGCGAATCAGGCGGATTGCCGACTCCTCGGATGAGAGGTAAAGCATGTTACCCTTTTCCCCAACCGTAAGTGGGCGTAGCCTGATGCGGTCAGTAAGACCGATCATTTCACCCTGATGGGCGATAATCACCGTAAAAGGCCCGTTCAAGAGCAGGCTGCCATATACCTGGCGTAATACTCGTAGCAGTTTTTGCTCCCCTGATGAATAACGCTCAATGTCAGACCAGAGTGGCGGCGCCAGCACCTTAGCCGCAATTTCGACAGGAAGTCCGTGTTTTCTTATCAGCAGGTCAACCGCATAAGCAATGACTTCAGTATCGGTCTGCATGGTGCACTGATAGCCGAACTGCTCCAGATAACGCCTGTTTATTCCATATGATGAAATCTCACCATTGTGAATCACTGTCCAGTCCAGAATGCAAAATGGGTGAGCACCACCCCACCACCCTGGAGTATTAGTAGGGAATCTACCATGGGCTGTCCATAGATAACCCTCATATTGCTCAAGACAGTAGTAGTCAGCTATTTCCTCAGGGTAGCCCACACCCTTGAACACAGCCATATCCTTGCCGCTGGAGAAGACGAAGCTATCCTGCAACCTAGTGTTTATTGCCATCACCCTTTCCACGACGTAGTCATCCTCAGATTGCCCTTCGGGCTGGCGCTGGCCTAACTCAAGAAAGTAGCGCCATACCAATGGTGGATTGACAATGCCCTGTGTCGGTCGTGTTGGTACCTCTTCCTCATAAATCAGGTTAAAATTCTCCCTGAGAAATGCTTCTGTCTCTGCCTTCCCCTCAGGGCTCAGGAACATAATGTGGAGGGCGTACAGGTCAGCATATTCTGGATATAGACCATAGATGGCGAATCCTCCACCCAACCCATTACCTCGGTCGTGCATATTGGCAATAGCCTTAATTACACCTTCGCCGGAGAATCTCCTGCCTGAGGTATCCATGGCACCGAATATGGAGCAGGCGTCAATTACCTTGTCGTCGTTGTGAGGATTATTTACTTGTCTTATGTCTTTCATATTGACCCTCCGGAATGAGAATGTCACTCTCCTACTAGCGCCCCCTCATGCTGCTCAATGGAGGTTACTGAGGAAGCTAATAATGAATGTGGGATGGCTAACCGTGGTCGCCAGATTTCCTCAGGGAGAGAGGCGAGACCGAAATCATCGGTGACGAGGGCTTGCTTGAAATCCTCAACGTTTACCCTGTCCTTCATGAGATTGTAGATGATGCCCGACTTCTCAATGTCGCCGCTAAAGACCATGCCTACTATCAGCCCGTCCTTCAAAACAACCTTCCGGTAAACATGGTCGTGTTTCTGACTGATTACCTCGTAGCTATCGTCAAGCGTGGCTACTATGCCAGCCGAGACAATATTTATCCCGAAGTATTTCATTGAATTCATCGCGGTGCCACCCTGGTATTCAGTTGGGATACCGGCCATATTAAAGCCAGCAACTCTTCCCCCAATGTAAGCATTGGGCCATATAGGAGTGAGCCGGTTCTCGCCGTGGATGAAGTCGTAGGCTTCTGCCACATCCCCGCAGGCATAGACGTCAGGGCTGGATGTAGCCATATGGCGGTTGACTATTATGCCGCGGTTTACCTTTATCCTGGTGTTAGACACAAGCTCGGTGTGTGGCTGCACACCGATAGCTACGATTATCATATCGCAGGGTATCGGTCGGCCGTCATCCATGGTTACGCCGGTGGCTTCACCGGGCAAATAGCTACTGACCTTGCTCACGGTATTACCGGTGATGATTTCAACCCCGGACTGCTTCAGACTTGTCTCCACCAGAGCTGATGCTTCTTCATCGAGGATGGTGTTTAAAATTTGTTCTTTCATCTCAACAACAGTGACATCAACCCCTCTCCTCACCAGAGCCTCGGTCACACTTACCCCGATGAGGCCACCGCCGATGACCACAGACCTTACCTTTCCATGGCAGTGGTTCAGGAACTGGTCGATTGCCTTGGCGTCATCAAGCGTGGTAAAGGTAAAGACTCCTTTCCGCCCGATACCATCTATCTTGGGAATGATGGGTAAGCCGCCAGTAGCCAGCAGTAACTTCTCCCAAGTTATTATCTTGCCGTCCTCAAGTTTAATGTCATGTTTATCGGTATCAAGCCCCGTTACTTTCTGGCCCAGAATAGCCTGAATATTGTTCCCTTCGTAGAAATCGGGCGGACGAAACAGCATTCTCTCCAGGGGGCATTTCTCAGATAAATACTCTGAAATCAGCGGACGCGAGTAGACGTGGTAGGGTTCATCGGAGATTATGGTGATTGTCCCGACTTTGTCCACCTCACGGATAGCTTCCGCTGCTCCCATGCCTCCGGCGGAGTTTCCGATAATCAGGTATTTTATTTTTTCTTCCCCTGTCATTGTCTCCCTGCCCAATCTGCCTATAGGCTACTAACCTTATGCGCCTAGAGCGATCTTAATGAAGTTGTCGTAGAACCTGAGTCCGACCTCCCCACTTTTTTCCGGGTGAAACTGCGTCGCCACCAGGTTGCCTCGGGTTAGGACACTGCATATCGGAATACCATATTCGGTCTCACCGGCTATTAGTGATCTGTCCTCAGGCTCCACATAATAGCTGTGCACGAAGTAGAAATTAGCTTCATCCGGTATGCCATCGAAAATCGGATGAGGCAGCTTCTGTTCTACCTGATTCCACCCCATATGTGGAATTTTAAGCCCCGGAGGTAACTTTTTCACCCGACCGGGAATGACTCCCAAACACTCGTGCCAGCCGCCTTCTTCAGTGCCAGCAAACAGGATTTGCAGCCCGATGCAAACGCCGAGGAAAGGCCGGTCCTC
>CAZWYS010000088.1:0-4864 GCA_964638295.1 uncultured Dehalococcoidaceae bacterium | reverse complement strand
TCGCAAAGATATATTGGACAGGCTCGCAATGACACACCGGACAGGCTCGCAATGGCACATCAGGCAGAAGGAGAGGCTCTGCCCTTAAGGGCGAAAGCCCAAAGGGAGAGGGAGATAAACCCCGTTGGGAACTCTAACGGGTTAAAGGGGGTGAGGTAGTTAAAAACCCTTGCCAAGGTTGACAATTTATGTTAACCTGAAGAAGGTATAATATGAATATGGACATGTTTGAGCAGCAGGCGGAAGAACATAAACTACAGGAGGCGCCGCTCGCCACCAGGATGAGGCCCACCAGCCTGCATACCTTCGTCGGGCAGGAGCACATCATCGGTCCCGGACGCGTGCTGAGAAGGGCTATTGAAACCGACAAGATACCGTCGATGATTCTGTGGGGACCACCGGGCAGCGGTAAAACGACGCTGGCTTACGTTATCGCCAATATCACCGGGGCGCAATTCAGCCCGGTAAGCGCCGTCAGCGCCAGTGTCGCCGACCTGCGCCGCATCATAGAAGAAGCAAAAGGACGCCGCCAGATGCACCTGCAGAAGACCATCCTGTTCATCGACGAGATTCACCGCTTCAACAAAACGCAGCAGGATGCAGTGCTGCCTTACGTTGAGGATGGCACCATCGTCCTCATCGGGGCGACCACGGAAAATCCTTCCTTTGAGGTTACCTCCCCGCTCCTTTCCCGCTGCCGGGTTTTACCGCTGAAGCCTCTCGGCGAGGAGGAGATTAGAGTCATCATCATGAGAGCGCTGAAGGACGGTCTGCGCGGCCTTGGCGCGTTTAATGTAGAGATAGCCCCGGAAGCCATGGGCCACCTTATCACCACGTCCAACAATGACGCCCGGGTGGCGCTCAATACCCTTGAGATGGCAGCCCTCAACACCACGCCCGAAGCTGACGGGAAGCGCTATATTACCCTGCCGACGATTGAAGACGCTCTCCAGCACCGGGCTTTACCCTACGACAAAGGCGGCGACCAGCACTACGACTTTATTTCCGCCCTGCACAAGTCAATGCGCGGCTCCGACCCGGACGCTGCCCTGTACTGGCTGGCAAGAATGGTGGAAGCCGGTGAGGACCCATTGTATATCGCCCGCCGTCTGGTCCGCTTTGCCTCCGAGGACGTCGGCATGGCTGACCCCCAGGCGCTGGTTATCGCCATGGCAGCCCAGCAAGCCGTTCACTTCATCGGCATGCCCGAGGGCAACCTGGCGCTGGCTGAAGCCGCCGTTTACCTGGCTACCGCCCCGAAAAGCAACTCCCTGTATGAGGCGTATTCAAAGGCGCAGGAAGAGGTCAAGCAGGGACCCAGCGAGTCGGTACCCCTGAACCTGCGCAACCCGGTAACACCGTTGATGAAAGAAATGGACTACGGCAAAGAATACAAATATGCCCACGACTACCCTGACCACTTCGTCGAGCAACAAAACCTCCCCAACTCGCTGCAGGATAAGAAATACTACACTCCCAGCGGGCAGGGATACGAGAAGCAGGTTATCTCCCGGCTTAAAACCTGGTGGCAGAAGAAAAAACAACCGGACGAAACCGAACAAATTGAATAACCTCACAATATGTCTTGACAATTGCACGGAGTCTCATTTAAACTCTACCTAGGGATAAGCTGAAGTTGCAGCTTAATTAACTTAGGGGTGTTTTGCTCTATATGTGCTGGAGCGCGGAAAGATTTTTTGACCCTACTACGCTTTCCGCTTTTCTTTTTAATTTGCCTGCCTGTCCTGTGTGCCATCTGCACAGCAGTTCCTTTTCCCATCCCGGGATTATCAAGCCCTGTTTAACCAAACATGCCTTCCGCTGGCAGAGGAGAACTAATTATGGTTAAGTTTCCTTTTATGCCCAGGGAAAAAAAGTTTTTCGACCTTTTTGAACAGAGCGCCCAAAACGCCGTAAAGGTATCCCAATCACTGAAAGACATGATTGATAACTGGGACATGATAAGCGGCAGAGTTGCTGAAATAACCGAGCTGGAGCATGCCGGGGACACCATCACCCATCAAATCATCGCCCAATTACACCGTACCTTTGTTACCCCGTTTGATAGAGAGGATATCGCCTTACTGGCTCATACCATGGATGATGTGACCGACTTTATCCATGCTGCCGCTGATGCCATGCTCATCTATAAAATAGACCACCCCAGCCAGAGAGCGAAGGAACTGGCCAATATTATTCTGGGGGCGACAAATGAGATGGAGAAGGCAGTTCACGGGCTGCGCCGCCAGGCTGAATTAAAACTGATTCTTGAGCGATGTGTGGAGATTAACCGGCTGGAGAATATGGCGGACAGGGTATTCCGCTCGGCGATGGCTGAGCTTTTTGAAGACGAGGTAGACATCGCCCAGGTTATTAAATGGCGCGAGATTTACGAGCACATGGAGACCGCAACCGATAGATGCGAGGATGTAGCTAACGTCCTTGAAGGGATAGCGCTCAAGCATGCCTGATTCCTCTCTCGGACTCCTCATTCTGGTCATTATTCTGGCGGTCGGCTTCGGTATAGTTAATGGCTTCAATGATGCCGCCAACGCCATTGCCGTGGCAATCGGTACCCGGGCTCTTTCCCCCAGGGCTGCCCTCATTGTCGCTGCTTTCGCCAATTTTGCCGGTGCCGCTACGGGCATCGCTGTCGCCCACACCATCGGCAAGGGAATCCTGGTTCAGGAAGCAATCACGTATCAAACCGTGATTGCGGCGCTGGTGTCCATTATTGTCTGGGGAACCATAGCCACTAAAGCGGGTCTCCCAATAAGCATACACCATGGTTTTATTGCCGGGCTGGCGGCCGCCGGCATGGCTGTGGCCGGCACTCAGGCGGTGGTCTGGAATGTCATGTACCGTATTCTATCCGCGGTAATTATCGCCCCTTTGCTTGGCTTTGCCGGTGGCTTTGTGATTATGGTCTGCCTCTACTGGATATTGCGAAAAAATGCCCCGGGCAGGATGCGAATAGTTTTCAGCAAACTGCAGTTTTTGAGCACCGCCTTTATGGCTTACAGCCACGGTAAGAATGACGGACAGATGCCGATAGGGGTCATCACCATAGCGCTGGTGATTTATCATAATGACCCGAGCATCTGGGATCGCCTTTCCCTGCTTAACGCGGAACTCTGGTGGGTAATAGTTATATCAGCCCTGGCCATCAGTTCCGGTATGGCCATGGGTGGCTGGCGGGTCATTAAAACTATCGGCATGAGAATGACCAACCTCAGACCGGTTCACGGCTTTACCACCCAGGCCGCAGCGGCTACCGTTATTGAGATTGCTTCGCATTTCGGGATGCCGGTAAGCACCACTCATTGCGTAAGTGCCTCAGTCATGGGAGTAGGTGCTACGAGGCGGTTTTCGGCAGTGCGCTGGGGAATCGCCGGCAACATAGTTGCCGCCTGGATATTGACCTTTCCAATCTGCGGCGTGCTGGGTTATTTATTTTACTGGCTGCTGGAACTAATTTTCTAAGTTAGACTGATTTCTCTCGGGGTTACCCGGCGCTTCTCGGCGGTAATTATGGCGAAGATGTCTGATACCGCCCGGTGAATTTCATCCCGCCAGCTGAACACCACATAGTCAAAGAGGGATACCTGTTTTATTTCTTCCTCGGCGGTTTTGGTGCGCACTGCCAGGTCAAAGGATGATTCGGTGTGGCGCTGCTTAAGCCTCAGCCCGAGTTCTTCTTTTGACGGCGGCATCAGGAAGATAAATACCGCTTGAGGTAGAACTTTTTTAATAGTGGCCGCTCCTTGAATGTCAACCTTTACTATGGTATCTCGTCCGTTATCCAGTGCGTTTTTGATTGGCTCTCTGGGCACGCCATACCAATTACCATAAACATTCGCCCATTCCAGCAACTCGTTATTTTTAATCATCCCCTGGAATTTTCCCGGTGAAACAAAGCGATAGTCTATGTGCTCTTTCTCGCTGGCTCGTCTTGGGCGTGTAGTTACCGTGGTAATATATTCAAGAGGATATTGTAATTCCCTCATTCTGGCTAACACGGCATCTTTGCCCACTCCTGAGGGACCAGAAAGTACGATAAGTAATGGTTTTAGTGGCAGGTTGATTGGGGACTGATTCTCACGGCTCATCTTTCTCGTCGCTTTGTTCCGGCTTTAGCACTGAACTCGTCCGGCTTGCCTGGAGCCTGCCAGCGATAGTTTCTGGGGCAAGAGCCGCTAGAATGATATGCCCGCTATCAATGAAGACGACCACCTTGGTTCTTCTGCCATTGGTCATGTCAATCAGTTGCCCCTTCTTTCTCCCTTCCTGTATGGCGCGTTTGGTCGGGGCTGAGTTTGGTGAAGCCATAGCAATAACTCTATTCATGGCCAATATATTGCCAAACCCAATATGTACTGGTTCTATTTCCATTACTATCACCCCAGAAAATTATTTTTTGATAAACTTACCCTCAGTTCTCACAACAGCTAATTTGCCCAGAGCAAGCCACGGTGCTGATATTGGCTGAAAATCCTCACCCATACGCTATCACTTGTCCCAAGGGTTGTCAAGGGATTACCGGTTATTTATCAGCCTGCTTCCTCTAATTTCTTGGCTGATTTCCCTGTGTCCTCCCATCGCAAGTGAAGGGCAGTTTATCTGGCTAAAGAGATTCCGTCCCCCAAAAACCCCCTTACCAAGGTAAGGGGGCACGTCCTTCCCCGGCGCTAGCTCGTGTGCTAAGATATCAAAGTGTGCCCTGCTTGCAATTTTTAGCAAACTTGTGCTATTATGAATGCTGTCAGTAACATCGCTTTGTCAGTTGGAGGCAATATGAGCCTCCTGGTGATTAGAGCGGGGTGGAACCACCCGTTCCCATCCCGAACACGGAAGTGAAACGCCC
>CAZWYS010000087.1:0-5170 GCA_964638295.1 uncultured Dehalococcoidaceae bacterium | reverse complement strand
TTTTCTCCGCCTCTTCGGCCTCCCTTGCCGCCAGTTTTTGAGCCTCCTCTACTTTGCTGGCTTCTTCGGCCTCCTGTTTTGCCTTTTCTCTGTCGGCTCGTTCTGCTTCCTTCTGGGCCTTTTTCTCCGCCTCTTCGGCCTCCCTTGCCGCCAGTTTTTGAGCCTCCTCTACTTTCCTGGTTTCCTCGGCCTCTTGTCTTGCCTTTTCTTTGGCGGCTCGCTCCGGCTCTTTCCTGGCTTCTTCCGCCTGCTTTTGGGCCAGTTTTTCCGCTTCTTTAGCTTTCTTGGCTTCCTCGGCTTGTTTTTTGGCTAGCTTTTCCGTTTCCTGCTTGGCTTTTCTCTCGGCTTCTTTAGCTTTTCTCGCTTCCTCGGCCTCTTGTCTTGCCTTTTCCCTGGCGGCTCTTTCTGCTTCTTTCTTAGCTTCCTCAGCCTGCTTTTTGGTTAATTTTTCCGCTTCTTTAGCCTTTCTCGCTTCCTCGGCCTCTTGTCTTGCCTTTTCTTTGGCGACTCTTGCCGGCTCTTTCCTGGCTTCTTCCGCCTGCTTTTTAGCCAGTTTTTCGGCTTCTTTAGCTTTCTTAGCTTCCTCGGCTTGTTTTTTGGCTAGCTTTTCCGCTTCCTGCTTGGCTTTTCTCTCGGCTTCTTTAGCTTTTCTCGCTTCCTCGGCCTCTTGTCTTGCCTTTTCTCTAGCGACTCTTGCCGGCTCTTTCCTTTCCTGAGTCTCGGCTTTTTGCAGCCTTGCCCGTCTACCCTTAATAATTGGGTATTGGCAATACTGGCAGTAATCACCGCTGGTTTTTTGACCACAATTAGGGCATCTGACCATTTAATACCTCAAATTACCCACTTAGTATTGTTAATTATAATAATAGCACAGTAGTTGTTCAGGCAAAAGACAAATGTTAGGTCTAGGATATATTGGGGTGCTGGGTTAAGCACGTCTTACACCTATAACCAGCACGAAAAGGGTTATTACCAGCAGTATAATGGTCAGGAGCAAGGCGCCAACGAGATAAATCACCCAGTCAGGCGTGGTTGGGATTTGAGTTGGTGTTGGCGGTACCGGTGGTAGCGTCGGCGGTGCCGTTGGTGAAACTGATGGTGTTAGTGTTTGTGGCGCTGGCACGGGTAATATTAACGTTGGCGATGAAGCCGGTGTTGGCGCTGGTGAGATTGGCATTGCCTCAGTGGTGAAGGTACCAGCGGCACTCCAGGCACTATAAGTATTGGTGCTGACAGCTCTGACTTTCCAGTAGTACGTGGCGTCGTAGCCCAAACTTATATCACCTTGCCAGGCAGTGGCTGGTAAGGCGTAAGCGCCAGCCTTGACTATTGAGGGATTGGCAAACTGAACGTCAGTGGATACCAGTAGCTCATAGACATCTGCTCCGGGTACCGCACTCCATTGAAATAGGGGTCGTACTGGCATTCCGATAGCACCGGCTTTGGGACTCTCAAGCTTGAGAACCGCCGTCTCAGTGTCCAGAATGGTGGTGAATGACCACTTGGCTGACCACGGGCTCAATACTGGCTCACTAACTCTCACTCGCCAGTAGTATGTAGCCGCTGGCTCAAGGGTTGGGAGATGGACTGAGCTGGCTTTGGTGTTATCCTCAAATTCACTGGGCACAGAAGAAAAGTCAGTGTCATAGTCAAGTTGCCACTGGTAGCTTGTGGCGCTCTCCGTCGCCTCCCAGTCAAGGCTGACATGGCTGATAGCGTAGTTAATAATGGTGCCGATGCCTGCCGCGGCGTCGGGTGGCGAGGTAAGAGCAACCGGAGAAGTTAGATTATCAAGGAAGGTCATTAGCTTGGCATGATTGGTATCAGTTGACCATAACCTGTCGTCATCTTGCCATAATCCAGATAAGGTGGCGTTGTCGCTGAGACCGCGGGTTACTGTCTCAAACGTTGGCCCCAGTGAGTAGGTTGGGTTCAGACAGCGCTCTATACCGCTGTCAGTTTGGGAATTAGCTGCGTAGAGGGTACCGCCAGCCGATACTATCACCTGGTTAAGTGTGCTACCACCGGGCAGGTTGCTATCTATGCTTTCCCATTCGGTGTCAGTACCAATGGTAAAACGGTAGACGCCCTCATCAGCACTGTCGCTGACCGCATAGACCGTCTTATTGCTGCCGAAATCAGGGTCGAAAGCGACGGTTATTGCGCCGGTGAGAGGTGCTGAGGTGGCATCTGGCGGCAGTGGCTCAAACGAGCTACCGTTATCGCTGGACCAGTAAACCCAGCTGTCACTATTGCTTATCAGGAGAGTCCCGTCTTGTTCGTAGTTTGGCGACAGGACCAGGGAGGTCGGGGCTTGACTGCCGGCCTTGGCTCCGCTTGAGTAGGAAAAACCACTATCATTAGTCTGATAGACCAGCCCATCACTGCCATCATAGCTGCCGATAAACACAGTGGTATCGTTCACTACCGCCCAGGCATAGATGGGAAAGGCGTCACCGGAGTCAGGGTCATAGGTGCCCCGGCATCTGAATTTTTGACCGTTGTCGGTTGATTTCCATATGGCGGGGCTCCCGTTACTGTTCCCGGCAATAAACACTACTTCGCTGTCGTTGCCGTACTGGGGAGAAAGCTCTACCATATCAATGCTATTCACCTGCGTCAGGCAGCTGGCGAATATCCTTTCCCATGTGGTGCCAGCGTCCAGACTCTGCCACAGGCTGTGCCCGCTACCGAAGGTAAGCATAAACAGCGCCGTATCCTGGCTATAGTCAGGCGAAGGTGCCACATCAACGATGTCGCTGATGGTGGTGTCAATTAAACTAATCTGATTCCACCTAGCCCCATCCCCCTGGCTTACTGAAAAAGCGCTCTCGTTGCCGCTGGTAGCCGCATAGGCTCTGCCGCTGCTGCTGAAATCAGGCGCCATAATCACGCAAGTTTCAGACCCCCCGGTTGGCTCTTTGCGGCTCCTTGTCCAGTCATTACCGCCGTCGGCGCTGAAGTACGTTTGGGCGCTATCCGCCGCACCCGCCAGCAGGCTGGCATTATTGCCGGTTCCGGTGACTGCCAGCCCGGTAACATCAACATTGCTCAGACCGTAGCCGGCGCCAATATTCAGGTCGGTAGCCACCGAATTGCCCGGTGCTGCGGCGGTATCAATTTTATAGACATCGCCGTCATCACTCCCGGTATCAATGGCGACAAACTGGACGCACTCGGCTGAAGTGGCGTCGTAGTCATCGGGGAAAGCAATCGTCGCCGAGTTAGCCACGGCAACCGGAGTGGCAGTCCCCGAGTTATCTTTATCCAGTTTGGCGCTGCTAGTGGTAGTGCCCCACCCCGCCTCCCCGACTTTGCTGGTAACCAGGGTATCCGTCTCATCGGTCACCACCGCCACCAGTTGGCGGTCGGTGGTGTAGCCTGGCGAGAAGGCCACGGCGTAGACGTCGTAGTTACCGATGTTGCTATCCACCCAGCCAGGGATGAGATGTTCCTCGTCCAGGGTATAGACGCCGCCAAATTGAGCGTTATCAGCGTCTCTGGTGCCCACGGCGATGATATTGCTGTAGAGATGGATAACATCAAGGGAGGTGATTTCTATGTTATTGCTGCCCGCCCCACCCGGATTTGGCGGCAGCCTGGCGAATTTTCTGCCGCCGTCGGTGGATTTGTAAACGTCAGCCGTAGTGGCGTAGTAGATGGTGCTGGCGTCATCAGGTGCGGTGGCGATATCTACTATCTCGTCCTGGACATCGCCGATGTCTGACCAGCTATAGCCACCGTCTGTGGACTTGTACAGGGTATAGGTCAGACCTTTGCCGTAGACGTAAAGGGTGCCGTCAACAGCCATCGTCAGGTGCTGGATATCGGAGCCATCGGCCAGCACCCGGTTACCCGCTTCGCCTTCCGCTGGGATATTAACCCGGCACCACTTCACCTCGTCCGAAGTGGCAGATGCGGTGTTGCTCAGGGTTAGAAAGGTCAGGCTGATTAGCAGGAGCATTACTGCGGCAAATCTTAATTTCGCCACAAGGCGAATTTTACTCCCTAAGTAAAGCTGAAGTCAATACCCCCTCCCCCACCTGTGTTTAAAAAGCGCTTTGCTCCTCCCCAATAAAGAGAGCCCCCCGCTTGCGGGGGGCTCTCGGAGTATCGGTAGTATTGTCCGTCAACCGAAAACTAGACCGGTCGTCTGGTTCTCATTATCAGGACAATCAGCGCAATCACCAGGATAGCACCGATGATGATGATGATATATAGTGCCCACGCTGGAATAGGTGTCACTGGTGCCGGAGAAGGTGGTAAGGTTACCTGTGGCGCCGGTAGCACTATATCCGGTTGTGGTGGCATCACTATTTCGGGCGGAGTGATGGTTATCTCTGGTGCCTGCGGTACCTGAATGATTGGTGCCGGCGGCTGCTCTATCACCACTGGTGCCCCGGGTTCCGGAGCCTCAGCAACGGAGAAGCTGCGCACCTCGGACCACGCGCTGCGTACCGGGTTATCCAGGTCAACCCTTACCTTCCAGTAGTAGGTGGTGCCCGCCATGAACTCAAGGTCAAAGGGGTCGCTGGCGTAAGGCCCAACTACCTGGCTGACCGTGTCGCCTTCATCCGCGTCATCCTCAACTGCTTCAGACAGCACCTCCTCGTCGAAGCCGCTGTCCAGCGCAATCACCAGGTCGTATTCCTCGACGCTGTCGGATGGGCTGGCCCAGCTGAAGGTCATCGTGTAGGCTCGCCCGGTTACCGGGTTCACGTCTATTGAAGCTCCATCTCTGGGTCCGCTTGAAGCTGGCGAAGCGGTCGCTAGGGTGTCCTTGAAGCTGAAGAGGGCGGGACCATCATTGTCAATTGCCCACAGCTTGGTGATGTCGTCGCTTCGGCTTACTTTCAGCGCTTTTGGTGCCATGATGAAGTCTTCCTCGTCGCTGTCCATGGTGCTCCAGGATGGGTCTTCGTCGGTCGGGGTCAGCGTGCGGAAAGCCTTGCTGTAGGTACCATTGGACGATACCGCGTAGAGCACTCCTTCCTCCATCGCCAGACCGTAGATACCAAAGCCATCGGGGACAAAGTCTTCAGAGGTGATGGTATCCCACTCGTCGTCCTCACCCAGCTCCCACTGGAAGATATAATTGTCGCCAGAAGCGTTGCCAGAGCTGGCGGCAATGACGAAATCGCCGTCCTCCAGACCGGTAGCTACTACCTGG
>CAZWYS010000086.1:0-5282 GCA_964638295.1 uncultured Dehalococcoidaceae bacterium | reverse complement strand
TCATCTCAGAAAGAAGCAGAAACGGTTCAAGCCAAAGGCGAGCTAGTGCCAGAGGAACCAGAAGCAGCCCAAGGTCAGGAAGAGCCAGAAGATAAATCAGAATAATTGCGTACCGTTTTAACCAAGGCTACAAAACGTCACCTCTCATAATGCTGGGCAAAGTTTGAGTAAAGACAGCCACTGGAGCTTAGGATGAGATATGCTGAGGTCAGTGTAAATTCGCCGATAGCTCAGCGCCGTTCCTTCAGTTATGCCATACCTCCCGGTTTAAGCATTGAAATTGGGCAAGCAGTACGAGTTCCCTTCGGCGAGAAAATACTCCAGGGTATCGTTATAGACATAAGCCCCTACCCAGCGGTGGAAGAAACCAGAGAAATAATCAGCGTTATTGAGCCACGCCCATTATTATCCCCCGCACAAGTACGGTTAGCTCGCTGGATAAGTGAGTACTACCTCTCGCCGCTCTTTGACGCCGTGGCTTTGATGTTACCACCCGGGTTTGAGCGGAAGGCGCTCACCTTCATCTCCACAACCCCACAGCATGACGAGTATGGCTTGTCTTTGCTTTCCCCAGTGCAAAAACAAGTGTACGAGCTAGTCCGAAAACAGGGCCGCATCAGCCTGAAAGGGCTGGAGAAAAAGCTGGGCAAAAAGAAAGCTCAAAGTATCGTCTCACAACTGGTGGGGCGGGGGCTGGTGGTTAGAAACTACGAATTGGAACCAATCAGAATAGGCCCCCAAAAAGTGCTTTATCTGCGTCTAAATATTACTGCCAGCCAAGCTAGGGAGATGGCTGCAAGGCTGCGGGAGAAAAAAGCCATTAAACAGGCGAACCTTCTCGATTTCTTGGCTCAGCAGTCCGAACCAGTACCCTGGGCAGAAGCCAGACAGAGGACAGGCTGCGGTAAAGCAATAGCTGATGCTTTAACCAGCAAGGGGCTGACCACTTTCCAGCCGATTGAAGTAAAACGGGAGCCGATTTCATACGAAAAGATTACTCAATCCTCACCGCTAAAATTGACCGCTGCCCAAGAAATAGCTTTACGGTCTATTCGCAATGCCCTGCACGGAGACAAAGCGCAACCAAACGTTTTTTTACTTCATGGGGTTACCGGAAGCGGCAAGACAGAAGTTTACCTGCAGGCGCTCACTGAAGCCGTGAAGCTGGGAAAGCGAAGCATTGCCCTGGTTCCCGAGATTGCCCTCACCCCACAAACGATAGAACGATTTGCCTCACGCTTTCCCCACAAGGTAGCTATCCTGCACAGTGAGCTATCACCGGGTGAACAGTACGACGAGTGGCACCGAATCAAAGACGGGGAATTCAGTGTTGTCATCGGCCCCAGGAGCGCCCTGTTTGCTCCTCAACCTGAGCTGGGGCTCATCATTATTGACGAGGAGCATGAATGGACCTATAAGCAGCAGGATAAATCGCCCCGTTACCATGCTCGTCATGTAGCCATCAAATTGGCGGAGTTAACCGGAGCGGTAGTTGTCCTGGGCAGCGCCACCCCTGATGTGGAGACTTACTACCATGCTCAAAAGGGAGACTATTACTTGCTCCAGCTCCCAGACCGAGTAGTACCGGTCGAAAAATCACCATTGCCCCAAGCTGAGATAGTTGACCTGAGGAAAGAGCTTAAAGCGGGAAACCGAAGTATCTTAAGTCGTTCCCTAGCCCAGACTACCGCCCAAGCCGTGGCCAGCGGAGAGCAAGTCATCTTATTCCTTAATCGAAGAGGCGGAGCTACGTTTGTTCAGTGCCGACGTTGCGGCTTCGTGCTGCGTTGCAGGCGCTGTGAGGTTACCCTCAACTACCATTTTGCCGAAAACGTCTTAGTCTGCCACCAGTGTAATTATAAAACGCCAGTGCCCCAGACCTGTCCCCAATGTACGAGCCGCCAGATTAAATTTTTGGGCATGGGCACCCAGAAGCTGGAGCAAGAAACCAGCTTTACTCTACCTCAGGCTCGGCTGCTGCGCTGGGATAGCGATATGACAAAACGCAAGGAATCACACGAGAAAATACTAAGCAAGTTCCGCGCCCACCAGGCTGATATTCTTATCGGCACACAAATGGTGGCCAAGGGGCTTGATTTACCCCGCGTCACCCTGGTAGGAGTGGTCAGCGCTGATACCAGCTTAAATCTACCTGATTTCCGTGCCGGGGAGAGGACTTTTCAACTTCTGAGCCAGGTGGCCGGGAGGGCGGGGCGCGGTCCCTTAGGTGGACAGGTCATTATCCAGACCTTTTCTCCAGACCACTATGCCATTCAGGCAGCGGCGAAACATGACTATGCTTCCTTCTACAAACAGGAAATTGACTATAGACGCCAGCTACACAATCCTCCCTTCACTCAATTAGCCTTACTCACCTACAGCCATACCAATGATGTTCTCTGCCAGCGAGAAGCAGAAAGAATGCGGAACCGACTTATTGAAGAAAGGGACACCAAAGGGATAGGTAACATTAATCTAATCGGCCCAGCCCCAGCCTTTATTCACCGGCTACGAGGTAGATTTCGCTGGCAACTCATAATCAGAGGCAACGAGCTCTCTGCTTTCCTCTCACCAATTGCTCTCCCTCAAGGCTGGACAACAGACATTGACCCGGTGAGCCTGCTTTAGTAAACTATAACCGAATGAATTGTAGTTAAAAACCAACTTACTTTCTGGAGAGTATTTAGATGGCAGTCTTCCCAATTCGCACCTTCCCTGACCTGGTATTGAAACAAAAGGCAAAGCGAGTCAGGAATATTGACGGCTCAATCAAGAAGCTAATAAGTGATATGATTGAGACGATGCATGCCGAGCCCGGGCGAGTAGGACTAGCAGCGCCACAGATAGGCGTCTCCCGGCGAATTATTGTCATCGGCCTGCCTGAGGAGGAAGATATCGCCATTATCAATCCCGAGATAGTACGCCGAAGGGGTGAACGCTTGATTGACGAGGGCTGCCTCAGTGTTCCCGGCTACTTTGGACAGATTAAACGTGCCGAATCAGTTACCGTTAAGGGACGTGACCAAAACGGAAAAGAAATACGAATTAAGGCAGAAGGGCTCCTGGCACAAGCCCTAGAGCACGAGATAGACCATCTAAATGGTATGCTTTATATTGACCATCCCGAAGTTGCGGAAACACTGCACAAGATAGAACCAGAAGAGACCCGGCTTTGAAGATGGGCAAATTTCTCAGGTTATTCGCTGCAGTTCCTGCCTAAGTTAACCCACTTTCGTTCCCTGTTGTTAAATTAAGCTTGTATATTGTTGAACTATATGGCGATAACGGTTAGTGACAGCCGTCTCTATTCTATAGCCAATTTGTGTCTCTTCATTTAAGTAAAAAAGGTCATCAAGCTGATAATTGGGAAAGGCTTTCTTCGCTCCAATAATGAATTTTTGATTGATACTTCGCTTACCTTCTCGAACCCGGTAAACCTGACTTACAGATAAGTCCATAGCACGGGCTAATTCGGTCAAGTTCCGGTAGTTGCCGTTGCACAGTTCAAAAATCCTAGTCTTAATAATCATAAAATAAACTTATTTCCTATGACAATTGTCCTATATTATAGCCACAATAATGCCATTTGTCAATACCTGGGGCGTAAAATTAAAGTTGACAGTTAACAAAAAGGGGCATAAAATAGCTGAATGCACTTAATAAAATGGTAAAAGCAAACCAATAACATGCAGACTAACTGGCAACCTAAACCTGGTGATAAGATTTTCCGCCCCCGAAGAATCAAGCGATTCCGCTTAAGACGAGTACTGGGAGTTCCCGCCGTATTTAGTGCTGGCTATGGAAATGTCGGCTCCTCTATTTATTATGCCTTGGGTATTGTCGCTCTGGTAGCCCTGGGAGCTACTCCCCTGGCACTGGGCATTGCTGGTATTCTCTTCATTTTCACCGCCCTTACCTATGCTGAAGGTACCGCCATGCTGCCCGAGGCCGGCGGGTCAGCCAGCTTTGCCCGACATGGTTTTAACGACCTGGCTGGCTTCACCGCTGGCTGGGCACTAATGCTAAGCTATATCGTCACTATCTCAATCTCAGCCTTCACGATTCCCCCCTACTTGGGTTATTTCTGGGAACCATTCAAGAGTTCCCCCGCCATCGGCACCATAGTCTCCATGGGAATCGTTCTTTTCCTCATGGTCATAAATGTTATCGGTATCAAGGAGACTTCTTTTATCAATATCAGCGCTACACTGCTGGATATAACCACTCAAGTTTCACTGGTAGTTATCGGCTTTATTCTACTTTTCAATCCACTGGTTCTGATTCATCGCATTGTTGATAACTGGCCAGCACCGGAAAATTTGATTATTGGCATTGCCCTAGCTTCCATTGCTTATACTGGGATTGAAACAATGTCCCAGATGGCAGAGGAAACCCGACAGCCAGAGAAAAGAGTACCTAGAGCACTGTTTATGATGATAGTTGCCGTTCTGGTTATCTTCGCTGGTATTTCCCTAGTATCCCTATCCGCCATGTCACCTCAGATGCTTGCTTCAGAATGGTCCAGGGACCCGGTAGCCGGTATTGCTGCCAGTCTCCCTACTGAACTGATACGCAACGTCCTCAAACCTCTGATTGCCATCCTAGCGGGTACTATCTTACTGATAGCCACTAATGCCGGTCTTATCGGCATCTCCAGACTTGCTTTCTCACTGGGAAGTCACAAGCTGGTACCACCAGCGCTTAGTAAATTACACCCCCGATTCAAGACACCTTATATCTCAATAATTTTATTCAGCATAGTTGCTATTCTCATTTTAACTCCCAGCTTCTTTGAGGCTGATGTCTTTAAAAACATGGGGGCATTATACGCCGTAGGTTCTTTGCTTGCCTTTATGTTTGCCCACGCCTCTCTCCTTAGCCTGAGAATGAGAAGACCAGAAATGCCCCGTCCTTTCAAGATTGGCTGGAATATAAGATTTAAGGGACGGGAGCTACCAGTAAGCGCTATTGTTGGTCTGGTAGCACTGATGATAATATGGCTCATCATCTTGATTACCCAGCCCTATAGCCGCTGGGTGGGTCTCGCCTGGATGGTATGCGGCCTGCTTATTTATTACCTTTACCAGCGTAAAAAATAATTGTCCCAAAATAAAACCACAAAAAATGGTGAGGAATTTAATTAAAAGGGGTATTGTAGATTTTCAATAAGAGAATTATAATATCCTAAATAAACTAGACCTCGAAAGCAATGGAGTTTTACAAGATTCTCGTACCAGTAGCTGGCACTGAGGCTGACGAAGAGGCAATAAAGTTAGCCTGCA
>CAZWYS010000085.1:0-5439 GCA_964638295.1 uncultured Dehalococcoidaceae bacterium | reverse complement strand
AAGCGCTGTTAACCCGTCTAATCATTACAATCTTCTACCGGAGTTTTACCTGAGAAAGCAGAAACCGAATTACATAGATATCGACGAGTTTCGTAATGAATTGCAGGATATCAACACTGCGATAGCCAATTTGGTTAATGAGCAATGAGTACACCAGTGACTTCAGTTTTTAATTGTATGAGCGGGAACTCTGGGCTAACAGAAGAGTTCATCTACACTAAACTCACCACGAAAGGGGCTCTCTATCAGGTGCTTTCTGGTGCAACGGCTGGAATGAACAAGTTAGGGTCTGTCCCGATCTGTATGCTAGACAATGGTAAAACGTTAAGGGTATTTGAGAAGAAGCACGGGATTCTTATTACTCGAAAGGGCAAGGCCGGACAGATGACTTATCTGCAGCCTGGTGCCTACACGATTAATGAAGATGCTTACATATTGAGTCTGCGTGATGACTTCAAGAAGGCTAACAACATCGCGTCCTCGGACGATGAGAGGAAGTTCCTCTTATGGTTCATTTGCTCGTTTCAGTCAAGAGTCTATGAGTTTGCCTCGAAGACTGATAATGCCACTTGGAACAAATCTGGCTTTTTGACAATGGCTATTAGCATTTCCAAAGCAGAAGAAATAGCAAAAATTGCGCAATCGTATGAGGATTGTCTCAATATTATGAATAAAGCTCAGGTAATAGCATGGAGGATAGCGGAATTAAAATCGAAAAGTATCAACATAACTGAAGTAGCCAGCAAGAGAGAAATACCAATAAACAAAGTGCTCGCATACGTGAGCCGTAATGATTCTCTCAGTGAAGAGGGTATATATCATCATTTGCCGGACAAACACGACAAAGAACCCATACAAGTATTAAGCGGTTCCAGTGAGAATTTGTTCTACGGCAAGGTGAATTCTGCTTATTCTGGCATACACGTTCTCAATAACAAGAGCGGGTTACATGTGGTGTCGCGGGGATGTGCAGGTAAAATTACCTTCTTACCTGTTGGAAGATATGCCACAAACACGAACGCTTTTCTGTTCTACCTACTCCCTGAACTAATGATGGAAGCGGGAGTAACCAATATGGAGCAAGAAAATATATACCTCAGATTTCTGAGAATATACCTGCAACCAATCTTCTATGGAGCGTCTTCTGAATCAGACCTGTCTGTGTTCCCGTTGACCGACTTAATGAGCAAATTGAACATCCCATTGTTTGTTTACAGTGAACAAATGAGAAATATTGTTGAAGAATACAGCGTTATTGACAAGTATGAAAGTCGGTTGGAGTCTGTATTAGGCCGTCTTGATCACTTGTTACACAAGCAGATATCTCTAGCTTCCAAAGGCTCAGAATATTGAGGGGATCTATACGATGGGAGGTGTAGTAACTATACCTAGTCTAAATGACCTAATATTGTGGCAGATTAAGTGTAATAGCCGAGGATTTTCATATTGGTTATTCAGAGACAGAAATGCCTTTTGGAACAATCTATTCAGTATAAGGCCGCATTTGGAATGTACTAAGAGAAAAGACTTGGTAAAATGAATAATTTTTAATTAATAATCAAGGGCACGAACATGAAACAAAAATTCCGTAGACAGAGCAAACCCTGTCCGATAGAAGGTTGCACTTATGAATCTCTCACATTTATAGATTTACAAAAGCACATGGTTGAAAGTAAACGACATTCGCCAACTGAGCATCAAAGATGGCTTACAGATGCATTAGGCGTTGAATTTGCTGATTATGCTTTTAAAATGGATAGAAGAATCGCAGATTTATTTGCAGAGTACTGCACAACGATTAATAAGAATCTGCCGAATGACCCATTGATATTTAATGTATGGCTTGCGGCAAAGCATAAACAGAGCAGAAGAACAAGATGACTTCTGCGATAACGCCCAATTTACACAAAAAGGGAAGCGACGATGTTCGCTGAACATAATATTTTGTCACTTCCCTACTTTTAAGGAGAGGGGGATTAAGGGGGTGAGGTCAATAAACAATCCCTTTTTCCCTGCGCCAGACGGGATAATTTTTAGCTGATTATCTCAAGAAAGGCTTGGACTCTCGTCCTTAACTGTGCCAGTGCCGCCTGGCTGTAGTCATGCTCCAGATAGATACTGGGCAAGCCAATACTGCCCAGATACTCCTTGAGCCCGGGCACTTCATAGCCATGAATATCGCAATACCTCAGTGCCTCAAGGATTACCCCGTTGACCTTCCATTCCTCCGTGTAATCCTTCAGATAGCCAAACCTGTTTCCCAGGTCAGTCAGATAATCTTTCCGCTTTGACTGGTTAAGAATAGTTTCCCGGAAAGTGCGTGGGCTTTTGAGTTCTACTAGATAACGGTAAGCCAGCCCGTCCAGCGGGTCGTCAGTAAGCTCCACCGGCGGGAAGTAGGCTCGACTGCCCAGGGAGGTGTCATCCATGACCACGTTAGCCCCCAGGCTCTCCATCATCTCAAAAAGCGTGGTATTATCAATGATACTCCCCCAGACCAGAAGCCTGGCCGCTTTTTTTGTCGGCCCGCCTTCGCGTTCTTTAACCTCGCTGATAACCTGCGGCAATAGCTCATTTCCCTCCACTACTGGCAGGCTCGCCAGAGCCACTATTATCTGAAGAGTTTCTGTCCCGGAGATCAGGGGAGGGTCGGGCTTGCGCAGCTCGTAGAGCTCCCGCACTAGGGCCCGTTGCTGATTATGGGCCTTAATGGCTTCCCTGAGCCTTTCTGAAGAAAGTTCTTTCCCGGTAAATACTTCCAGTGTCTTCTTGAAATCCCTCAGCAATTCCTTATACTGCTGCTGGGCGGCGGTATGGGTGGTGTGGGGCGTATCGATAAAGTGGGCATAAGGTGGATTAAAGTAGACCCGCCAGATATGGGCTGTCTTTTCGCTCACTTCGCAGCCATGCGCCATCACCACCCCGTCTAAAAAGTCGTACTTTCCCTTCAACCCCAGGTCCATGACGCTGCGCAGAAACGGGCAGACCACGGTCGGCAAGCAGGTATCCGCCTTGGTTATCGGCTCGCTCATGTCGCCCAGTATCCGGTAGGGGACTAAATCAAGGGCGGTGAGCATCTCCAGAACGGGATAGATATCCAGGTAGCCGATTACCTTTTTCCCCTCGGTGCTGAGCTCTTTCGCTCTGCGGCTCCGCTCCTGGTAGATTTCCTTGGCTCTATTCAATCCCACTTCTGCCACCGTCCAGTCTCCTTGCGGTCTGCTTTACCATGCCATTCCGGCTTCTTTCCTCACCTTGCGGTAGTGGCTCATGGTCTCCTCAAACGTCTCCGCCTTTCTTAAAGCATCGGCAGGGTCAAAGAGATTCAGGTCAACGATGTCTCCCTCTATTATCAGTGAGGGCACCTTCAGCTTTTGCATCAGCTGGTCCTGGACCACCATCAGGTGGTTGGTCGCCGTGCGGCAGGTAAGGAGGGGATGAAGCATTATCCCGTCGCACTGATATTCCCTGACGAACTCCAGATAAGGATAAGCGAAATACCCCCACCGGGCGCTATTTTTGAGGGCATTCTCAAAATAGCCGGAAAAGTACTGGTAGGTTAAGTTAGCCACACGCTCCAGCGGGTCAGAAACGTGGCTCAAATCTATTGGCTTGGGTGGCTGGTACGACCAGCTCTCAATGACAAAATTCCAGCCCCGCTCCGCCAGTTGATTGAAAAAGCCCAGACTGTGCCAAGGTGGCAGTTCGGCAAACGCCAGCCGATATTTTTCCTCATCAATCGCCCCGGTATGGCTATCCACCAGCGACTTTACTTCGTCATACATGTTGCGGTACAGGTCGGCGGTTATTTTGGGGTCGGCCGCCATATAGAGGGAAGCCGGCATGCTGCTCCAGAAGTCGCGGGAATGCATCGGGCAGGGTCTTGCCTTGCGCAGTTCGTTCACCTGGTGCCACACCCGGTTCATCTCGATGGTATCGTCAATTATTTCCGCCAGCCTGTCCCAGTCCATTTT
The DNA here is from genome assembly GCA_964638295.1 of uncultured Dehalococcoidaceae bacterium. Classification (GTDB taxonomy): domain Bacteria; phylum Chloroflexota; class Dehalococcoidia; order Dehalococcoidales; family RBG-16-60-22; genus CAZWYS01. The sequence goes on along the minus strand of CAZWYS010000085.1, from coordinate 1,465 downwards.
CCTGCCCAGAAGACGTTCCAGAAAGGCGATAAACTCCCTAAGCTCTTCAACCAGGAACTTGATATTGTGCTGGCGAACGCCCTCCATCTGGCTCTCTTTCAGCCCGGGATGAGGCATCTCCAGCACCCACAACGGGGCATCCAGGTAGCGTCCCAGCGCTTGAAACCACTTGTACCTGGCATCACAGAAGTAGCCTGAACTGAGCAGTAAAGTAGGTTTGGGCATTCCGCCCATGGGTGCCTCGGGCGGTATTCCGCCCAGGGCCTGCATCCGGGCGGCGTAACCGAGGCAGTTTCGGGCATAGCCGCACATGTGGGTGGGAAAACCATCGGAATCGGATTGCGCCAGGTAAGCGGGGGCAGCCCCGAAAGCAGCGCAGACGGCGCCGTAGTCCTCCGGGTAGATTGCCGCCACATCCATTGCCCGGAGGACGGCATCACCTCCCCACCAGTTGACCATGCACCAGGCAACCGGCTTTCCTTCTTTGCTGGCTTCAACCGCCCGCTCATACATCCCGTCAACCAGTGCCCGGAGCGGGTACATTGTTTTTAGCCGCTTTATAGGTCTTTTCTTTTCTCCGTCAGCCATAAATCCCAATATCTAAGCATCAAATCTTGAACAATCCAATTTTAAAATCTTCTGGAATTTGCTCAATTGTTTAGATTTTAGGATTTAGAGCTTCTTTTCCCCTAAGCCTCCAGGCTGAAGACCGGCCTGGCACCATCACCGGCAGAATACTTATCGCCCGCAAATACCTTGGTTTCACTCATCTTCACCCTTTTGCCGATTAACTCCTCCATAGTTGCCTTGGCCGGGTCAGCACCGGTCAGGTTGCCCATTATCCAGGGACCTTCCTCAAGCTCAACCAGCAGGATGGTATAGGGAACTTCATCATCACGTCCCTCTGGTGCCACGTTACAGATGGTAAAGGTCTGGATTTTGCCTTTGCCCGTCAGTTCCATGACTTCCAGATTTGGGCTGGTGCATTTCCGGCAGACCATCTTCGGCGGCACGGTAACGGTACCGCAGTCTTTACACTTTAAGCCCAGAAGCTTGTTTTGCTTGAGTCCTTCGTTAAAATCTTTGAAAGTGAGCTTATATTCCATTTTCAGCCTCCATAAAAACTAAATCAGCCGCCTTTACCAGCCCCGTTGCAGTATCATGTTCACTATGGTACCACCGTCTCCACCCAGGGTATCGGTCATCCCTATTTTGGCACCCTTCACCTGTCGCTCTGGCTCCACCTCGCCCCTTAGTTGCTTGGCTATCTCATAGACCTGACCGGCGCCGGTAGCGCCTATCGGGTGCCCCTTGGACTTCAGTCCACCGGAAGGATTGATGGCCACCTTACCCCCGATGTCAGCCTCGCCTTTCATCCAGGCTTCACCTGCCTTGCCAAATTCAAAGAAACCGAGGCTTTCGGCAGCAATCAGGCTGGCAATACTGAAACAGTCGTGAAGCTCGC
>CAZWYS010000084.1:0-5486 GCA_964638295.1 uncultured Dehalococcoidaceae bacterium | reverse complement strand
CTTGAGCGAATGGCAGCGCGACTGAATATCGGACCTGGTTTCAGAGTACTGGATGTCGGCACTGGCACCGGTGTCTTTATTCCCTTTATTTTAGATAAGATTGGCGTTGGCGGGCAAATAGTTGCTCTGGATTTGGCTGCGGAGATGCTCCGAAAAGCCCGCGCTAAAGGATTTAACGGAAATATTGCTTGCCTTAATGCTGATGTCACTGGCCTTCCGTTATGTGACGAAACCTTTGATAGCGTTGTCTGTTACTCCAGTTTTCCTCATTTTCAGGATAAGCCAAAAGCGCTTCTTGAGATTAAGCGGGTAATCAAAAGTGGCGGCAGCCTGTACATATGCCATACTTCAAGCCGGGACAGTATCAACGAGAATCATCGCAGTATTCCTGCCGTAGCGGGTGATATTCTTCCCGATGAGCATGAAATGCGAATGATGCTGCTGGAGGCTGGTTTTATTGACATAATGATTGAGGATGACCGCGAAAGTTATCTTTGTTATGCCAGGAAACCGGGTTAACTAGGATAGCTTGAGGGTCTCTCGCTCAAGCTCAAGGCTGATGTCCAGAGCTTTTGGAGAATGGGTGAGAGCACCGATGGAGATTTGGTTGACTCCGGTCATAGCTGCCTGGCGGACATTCGCCAGGGTAATCCCTCCTGAGGCTTCAGTCTTAACCTGACCCGGCAGTAAACCTATCACGTGGCGCATTTTCTCGGGGCTCATATTATCAAGCATGATGATGTCTGCCCCGGCCGCAGCGGCATCCATGGCTTCCTGGGCAGTGTCAACTTCTACTTCAACTTTCATTCCTGGCGGGGCATTCTGTTTTGCCTTGCTGACGATGTCTTTCAGACTCATGCCCAGAGCAAAAAGTGCCGCCAGGTGGTTGTCTTTAATCAAAATTCCGTCACCAAGATGGAGGCGGTGGTTCTTGCCACCCCCCATGCGCACCGCATACTTCTCCAGCAACCTGAGACCGGGGGTAGTTTTGCGGGTATCAATGATATCAGTGGTCAGACCGCGAGTTTTGGTTACATATTTAGTTGCCTGGGAGGCAATGCCGCTCAGTCTTTGCAAAAAATTGAGGGCGGTTCGTTCTGCTTTCATAATGCTGATTATCCGGCCGGAAACAGTGGCGACTGTTTCTCCAGGTTTGACTTTAGCCCCATCTTTGATAAGCGCCTCAAAATTGAGTGTCGGGTCTACGCTGAGGAATACTTTCTTGGCTACCTCGCCACCGGCTAAAATACCTCTTTCTTTGATTATTATAGACGCTTTGCCCTGCAGGTCAGCCGGTATTAATGCCTCGCTGGTTATATCACCATGACCTGAATCTTCCGCCAGGGCGAGGGCAATGATGTTATCAATTTGTTCTTCGGGTGATGGTGCTTTATTCATCTATCTCAGCCTTTTAATTTTTGGTAAAGATGACATGGTGTTGCCACTGCGGGGAGCCCTGAGGGAAATCGGAGCGGAAGTGAGCGCCGCGGCTCTCCTCGCGCAGGAGGGCAGCCTCGGTTATTAACCTGCCGGTGAGCACCAGATTGTACAATTCGTAGGAGGAGCGGTCGGTGGGTGGGGGTAAGACCTTTTGCCAGGCGGCCAGGGTATCGGCAGCTTGCATCAGGCTTTCCTGGTTGCGGATAGCACCTGCTTTATCACAGTGGAGCTGTTGCAGGGTGGCAAGGCTGGGTGCTGGTACGGACTTTGGAGCTTGTCTCTGACCCAGTCTGTAATGAGTCTCCGGGCTTCTTGTGGACTTCGGTACGCCTTGTTTGGCTCTCTCGGTGGTTCTTGCCATGATTCGCTTGCTGAACACAACCACTTCCAGCATTGAGTTTGAGGCCAGACGGTTTGCCCCGTGTACTCCGGTACAGGCAGTTTCACCGGCGGCAAATAGCCCGGCGATGTTGGTTTCTCCCCAGGTATTGGTTTTGATGCCTCCCATCATATAGTGGGCGGCAGGTGCTACTGGCACCAGCTCTTTGGTGATGTCTAAGCCGTGGTCAAGGCAGAAGCGGTAAATATGGGGGAAACGGGTGGTAACAACATAGGGTGATAGATGGGTAACGTCAATGAAGACCTTGTCTGAGTCAGTTTTCTTCATCTCGTATAATATGCTGCGAGCGACTACGTCTCTTGGTGCCAGGTCGCCCTGAGGTGCGTAGTCAGGCATAAAGTGATGTCCGTTTATATTTCTTAATATTCCTCCCTCACCCCTTACCGCTTCTGATATGAGGAAGGGAGTTACCCCGGGCAGATGCAGGGCGGTGGGGTGGAACTGAAAAAACTCCATGTCCGTAATCTCGGCACCGACTTCAAAGGCGAGGGTGATGCCATCACCGGTAGCGATATCCGAGTTCGTATTGAATTTGAAGAGCTGCCCGGCACCGCCGGTAGCCAGAATGAGACAGCGACATTCAAATTCCTCAACTGAGCCGGTGCGGCAGTCAAGGGCTTTTATGCCCCTTACCGTTCCCTTTTCTACCAGAATCTCAATAGCCAGACAATCTTCAAGCACCTGAATTTTGGTTGAGCGCACCTGATTGCTCAGGGTGACTTCAATGTGTTCACCGGTGGCATCACCCCCGGCATGCAGGATACGGGGAATGCTGTGTGCCGCTTCCCGGGTGAGGGCAATCTCGCCGTCAAGAGTGTCAAAGGGCACGCCGAGGTTGACCAGTTCGGCGATGCGGGCCGGAGCCTCGTTGACGAGAATACGCACCGCCTCTTCATCACACAGACCGTCGCCCGCGGCGATGGTATCTTTAAAGTGAAGCTCCGGCGAGTCCTCGCTGCTGATAGCGGCGGCGATACCTCCCTGGGCATGTTTGGTATTGCAGTCGTCAATGCTGCCTTTGGTGATGACCAGCACGCTTCCCTGCTCTTTGGCCAGCAAGGCAGTATATAGTCCGGCAATGCCACTGCCTACGATAATATAGTCATAGTAACTCATTTGGTTACCTCATAGATTAGCTGAGTTTTCTTAGCCATTCGATTAACCTTGAGACTGAGTTATCAAAGTTGTAAACTCCACGTTCTTTGCCTCTGTCCCGTTCAATCTTAGGCTCCCATCGAAGTACAACAGCATACAGATCACAAATTTCCTTGAGTCTTTCAATGATTTGAGTATCAAGCGAACTAGAAGAAAGAGCAAAAGCAAACAAGATATACTTGGCATCTGCTGGTAGGAAATACTTTCTCTGTTTATACGCAAAAGCCAAACCACTCTTTGGATTTCTAATGCCTTGGCCTTTCCTGCCAAATATGGTGCCTTGGTCTATCCAAGCTTTTATCTCGAATATTGCCTTTACCTGCTCCTTTTCCACGACCACTATATCGGTAAACTCTAATAGCGGAGCGCCCTTATAGATAACCGCATCACATTGTGGACTTATCATTTTGCTCTTGGCATCAAATATTAAACCGCTTTTTAATCCAAACCCTAATGGCAGAAGCTCCATAATAAAATCTTTAGCTATACCCTCTCGTACTGCACCGCCGACTGGGGCATTTTTTCGGGTATCAGCGAGTTTAAGCATTTCCCAAAAGGTACGACTCTTTTTACTCAGCTCAACACATTTTGCTTCGCCCAAAGTTCTATAAAGTTCTTCCATAGCTAGACCCTTATAATATTTTTGTCTATCGGGGAGGTTGTTTATCTAGGGTAGTTTGAAGGGCGAAGCCCTTCAAAAGTAATCCCTCCCCCTCTCCTTATTTAAGGAGAGGGGGATAAAGGGGGTGAGGTTAATAAACAATCCCTATTTCTCTCGGAGGCCAGACACACTACCTCTAGCTACTCTAAATGTCGCCCCGGATTCCACTTTGAGAACGACACTATCATCACTGAGACTTTCCACTACCCCATAAATACCACCGGTGGTAACTACTTTGTCACCTCTTTTCAGTTCCTGCATTAAATGGTCATGTTCTTTCTGGCGCTTGCGCTGGGGTCGGATAAGGAGAAAGTAAAAAACACCAAAAATCAGTACCAGAAAGATAATTATCGTCCAGTCAAAACCTCCTTCACCACCCCCCTCTGGCGGTGCACAGCCACCGATAAATACCATAAGGGTAACCAGCAATCCCACCATTAATCCTAGATTTAACATTTTACCTCCTTATTTTAATTCAACCGCTTTACCCTGTAGTGACCAGGGACTTGTTTTCTCGACGCTGATATTTATCAATTGCCCCAGGCAGTTATTGTCATTACTAAAGAATACCAGTTTATCGGTGCGGGTGCGACCCCGCCACTTGTCTTTTGTTTTCCCCTCTACCAGAATTTCGACTGTCTTACCCTTTAACCGGGCATTGATTTCGGTGGCGATTCTTTCCTGCAGCTGCTCAATCTCGGCTAGGCGTCTCTTTTTCTCCATGAGCGGGATATTATCCTCAAGCTTTCTCGCCGCCATGGTTCCCGGTCTCGTTGAGTAGGCGGCGACGTGGACGGTATCAAACCGTAGCTCGGTGAGCAAGTTGACCGTTTCCTGGAACTGGTATTCGGTTTCGGAAGGAAAGCCCACGATGACATCGGTGCTTAGCGCTACCTCAGGTATCCTGTTCCGTATTTCAGCAACAAGTTGCCGGTATTGCTCTACGGTGTAGCCCCGCCTCATTGTCTCCAGAATATCATCGCTGCCTGATTGGGCGGGCAGACTTATTTGCTCGCAGACTTTGTCCAGGCGAGCTATTGCCTCAATAAGCTTGGGGCGCATATCCTTGGGGTGGTTGGTCAGGAAGCGTATCCGTGCCAGTCCATCTATCGCATTTAGCTCACCAAGTAAGTCGGCCAGGTCCGGTTTATCGGGCAGGTCATGCCCGTATGAGTCCACATTTTGTCCCAGCAGGGTGACTTCTCTTGCTCCCCGGTTCACCAGTTCCTTGATTTCGCAGACTATTTCTGACACGGTTCGGCTTCTCTCTCGCCCGCGGCGGTAAGGGACAATGCAATAAGAACAGAAGTTATTACAGCCCTGAATAACGGGAACGTAGGTGCCGGGTGAGGGATGTCGGGGTAATAATGGCGTTGACTCTGGTTTTGCCAGCCATGGCGGGTAATCTCCCGGCTTGAAAAAGTAGTCAACGTAAGGGAAGTTATATTTGAGCTGGTCGGTTTTAGAGTTGACCAGACAGCCGGTAACTGCCAGGGTTATTTCGGGCTGTCTCTTTTTGAGTGCTTTAAGGGCGTTGAGCTTGTTGATAACACGGTTTTCGGCACTCTGCCGCACCACACAGCTATTGAGCACAATGGTATCTGCTTTCTCGGCAGTGTCTGTAGCCTGGTAGCCCAGCTGTTCCAGATAACTGCCCAGCCGCTCCGATTCCGCCTTGTTCATCTGGCAGCCTATTGTCCATATGTAGTATTGAGGCATGATTTCTTACCTTTAATTAATAATATACCCCTTATCCAGGGGTATGTCACTTTAGGTGGCGGAGGGAGTGGGATTTGAACCCACGACCCCGGTTTCCCAGGGTAAGCGCTT
>CAZWYS010000083.1:0-5491 GCA_964638295.1 uncultured Dehalococcoidaceae bacterium | reverse complement strand
GCAACCAGATACAAAAGGCCAAGTAAAATAGCAACATTGACAATCTGTGCCACCAATGTTGGTAAGTTAATGCCAAGGTCGGCTAGACCACCCATTTTAACCTCCCAAATCTATATCTGCTTTTGTAGCAACAAGTAAGCTCACAGAAGCGAAAACACGGCTAGCACTATCATGCCAGCCACAACTATTGCTCCCAATACTACTGCAGCAATGATAACGCCGATAAACGAAGGTATACTTTCTTGTTCCATGACTTCCCCCAGTTAATACTTATACAATCATTGCCAAGATAATGGCTATAATCAGGGCATAAATACCGATAGCCTCAGCGAAAGCAGTGACCAGAATCATATTGGTCATTATCGGGCCGCTTGCCTCAGGGTTACGGGCTATCCCTTGTAATGCCGAAAAGCCAATAAGCCCGATACCAAGCCCTGGTCCCAGCAAGCCGAGACCAGCTGTTAATCCTACCGCCAGCATCTTCATTGCTTCCGGTTCCATCATTTACCTCCTTTACCAATTGCCTATAGCAAAATTTTTTATCCTAAATCACCTACTCTGGCTCATGAGCTACCGCCAAGGTAAGAAAGACTAAGGTCAGCCCACCAAAGATAAGCGCCTGGACAAAGCCAACCAGCAACTCAAGCCCATAAAACGGAATGGCAAATACCCAAGGAATCAGAAAAGCAGCTATCAGCAATAGTATCTCACCTGCCGTCATGTTACCAAAAAGACGAAAGGTGAAACTGACAATGCGTATAAATTCACTAAGTGTCTCTAGAAGGCCAACAAAAATGTTAATAAACCCGCTGAATAAACCGCTAAGCCCGGCACGAAGCTGCCCTTTAACTACTTGCCCGATGCTGCTAAAAAACTGCCCCACGTTAATAAACTTCCTCAAATAACGAATCCCCAGTGACTTGAGCCCAAAGTATTCAACAAAGATGAATGATATCAGTGCCAGAGCCAGGGGCACATTAATATCGGTATTAGCGCCCCGGAGCAAATGCACGTGATGTCCCTCGGCATTGATAATTGTTATTGAGCCAAAGCCAGGAATGAGACTAAGCCAAGCATTAAAGGCAACGAACAAAAAGATAGTTGCCACCACCGGGAAGAAGCGGCGTCCATTTTCTTCACCGGCGACTCTCCGGCAAAGGTTATATAACCAGCCAAGCAGAAATTCAAAGGCGCTCTGCAGTCTACCTGGTACGACCTTCATCCGGTGAGTAACTATATAGGAAAAACCTACCAAGACAATTATGGTAAGCCAGGCACCAATGATACTGTTGGTAACCGGGAAACCAAACAAGCAAAAGACGGCTTCAGCCGGTAGTTCTGGAGCTGGCTGGGGAACGCTAAGCCACGCCGGCAATCCGAGGTCACCAAGCATGCTCCTGCCCAAAGGACCACTAACAAAGCCAATAACAAGAAGCAAGAGGCAAATAAGCAGCACCCCAGCTAAAACAGGAAGTGAAAAACCTAAACCGCCTCGTTTAGGCATCAGTTGTTCTCCTTATCCTGCTTGCTACCAATGAGAGGCAAAAGCATCTGATAAACACCAATAAAAGCAATCGCAATTCCAAGAACCAATCCGACTATCACCAAAATAGGGCTGGTATTAAATTTACTATCAAGCCAGAGGCCGACAACCACACCCAGCAGAATAGACCCGCCAATAAAAAAGCCCACACCTAACAGCCTTAAAGCTGCGACCCACCTGCTCATACCAGCCTCAATATCACAACTCTGAGCAACACATCAAATTAGGTCATCGTCAGCTAAATTAACCCTCAAAGATTGCTCTTCAACAAAAAGCCCTAACATTTCCAGTGCTAGGGCCCCTTGCTATCAAACCATGTTAGAAGAGTAATCATACCTTAATATATCAATGCTTCTCCTGACTGAAAAGCCAAGAAAAGTTCCCATCAAAGTCCTTCAAAAAATTATGCATATCCAAAACATCATCCGTCCCAATCAGTCCATCCCTGAACTCATCAAGTTCCTTTTTCGTCAGGTCAGAAATCACCTCAGGTATCCTATCTTCTCTAACTATAGCCGCCACCAAGCACTGAGTGTGACAATTTGGACAAAATACTCTCAAAAACCACAAGTCCTCACGGTGACCAAGAACATCAATATTATAGGTTTCGTAGCATTGCCCGCAAGATTCATACTTCATTGAGGTCATTAACCTTTTGATAAGTCTCTCTTCCATAAGTCCACCCCCGATACTACAACCACAGCTCAAGACTTACGCTTATCAAAGTCGTCCATATCAAGAGTATTGATGAAATCATAAAAAGCTGACATGCTTTTCAACTCTTCGTCGCTTACTTTCTTGTTCTTAGCTCCAGCCTCTTCCGTTTCTTCAATAACAGGCTTTCCCGTCTCCTCGTCTAACAAAATACCGGCTTTATCCAAAACCGCCTCTTCAGCGTAAATAGGTACGTCTGCCCTTACTGCGAGCGCCAGAGCATCACTAGGACGAGAATCAACTTCTATTTGCTCTCCATCTATGTTAAGCAGGATTTTAGCGTAAAAAGTATCGCTCTTAAGATCACTGACAATGATAGAGTCAATGGCAGCCCCTAATGAATCAATAACCGAACTCAGCAAGTCATGAGTTAAAGGTCTCGGTACATTAACGCCTTGCAACTTTACCGCGATAGCGTCTGCCTCAGCGGGACCAATCCAGATAGGCAAATAGCGCTTGGCCATTTTCTCTTTCAGAATCACCACTCGTTGATAGTTCATTAAACTAACCCGAATGCTGTCAATAGTCATCTCTATCATAGCCAATCCTCCCTCTTGCCAAGCCAGCATTTTAATTCTACGCTACCATAAATATCCTTGTCAACCAGAATAAATGAATTATTCATTGCTCATATTCCTTATAGATATGGAGTCTAAACCTCCTTGTCAAGAGAGAGAAGATGTGCTATAATTACTCTCATTGTAATTCCAATTAATCATACCAAATAAGGAGGCACAGATTATCATGCAGCGGGAATTCAGAGATATTGTTTGGTTCAATGAAGTCACCAAGAAGGACATACCCCTCGTTGGGGGCAAGGGAGCCAATCTTGGTGAAATGACTAATGCCGGTATACCGGTGCCACCGGGCTTCATTGTAACCGCTAGCGCCTATTTTGACTATTTGGAGAAAGCGGGGATAACGGGAAAACTTCGCAGTTTGCTTGAACCGCTGGATGTGCAGGATAGCAAAAAACTACAAGATAGAGCCGCCAAAGTGCAAGAGCTCATTATGGATACCACGATGCCCCCCGAATTAGGCAAGAAAATTGAGGAGGCATATGTCAAAATGGGTAAGGGACTGGTGGCAGTTCGTTCTTCAGCCACCGCTGAAGACCTGCCCGAAGCTTCCTTTGCCGGTCAACAGAGCACCTTCCTCAATATCCAGGGTGAAAAAGAAGTAGTCGAAGCCGTCCAAGAATGCTGGGCATCACTCTTCACACCCAGGGCTATCTTCTACAGGGTGCAGAATGGTTTTGATCACTTCAAAGTTGGTATCGCCGTCCCGGTACAAAGAATGGTCCAGTCTGAATCCTCCGGTGTTATGTTCACCGTGGAACCGACAACCAGCGACAAGAGCAAGATTTCCATTGAGGCTGTCCTCGGACTCGGGGAAATGATTGTTTCCGGTGATGTGACCCCTGACCACTATATTGTGAGCAAAGACGATGTCAAAATCATTGACAAAGAAATCAAGAAACAAGAGTGGAAACTGGTCAAGAGCGATGCCGGTAAAGGCGAAAAGGCCAACATTAAAATTAACTTAACTCCTGAAGAGCAGAAAATGCAAAAAATAACTGATAAAGATATCCTATTTCTGGGTAGAATAGGTAAAAAACTGGAAGAGCACTACCAATGGCCTCAGGACGTTGAGTGGGCAAAAGAGAACGGGGAAATCTTCATCGTCCAGACCCGGCCCGTAACCACCATCAGGGAAATGGCTGAGGCTGTTCGTGAAATTACAGCCAAGCCTATCCTGACCGGAGCACCTGCCAGCCCGGGCATTGCCTCAGGCCCGGTAAAAATAGTCACTGACCCCTCTCAAATAGACAAGGTGCTTGAAGGCGATGTCTTGGTAGCCGAAATGACTACTCCTGACTATGTACCGGCGATGAAACGAGCCGTAGCTATTGCCACTGACCGCGGTGGTCGAACCGCCCATGCTGCCATCGTCAGCCGGGAGCTTGGTGTCCCCTGCGTGGTCGGTGCGGGAACTGCCACGACCACTCTGAAAGATGGACAAATGATAACCGTGGATGGTTCCAGTGGTAAAGTCTATGATGGCAAGATAGAAGTCGAGGTTAAAGAAGAGACCAAAGCCAAGGTTAAAATAAAGACCAAGACCAAACTCCTGGTAAACCTGGCACAACCCGAACTCGTTGACCGGGTAGCTTCCCGTGATGTTGACGGTATTGGTCTGCTGCGAGCTGAATTCATGGTAGCTCAGATTGGCGAACATCCCAGTTACATGATAAGCCAGAAACGCGAGAATGAATTTGTTGATAAACTGGCCGAAGGACTAATGGCCTTTGCCAAGGCTTTCCATCCCCGCCAGGTGGTCTACCGAACCAATGACTTTAAGACCAACGAGTATCGGGCTCTCAAAGGCGGTGAAAAGTACGAAGAGGTTGAAGAGAACCCGATGATTGGCTACCGAGGAGCCTCGCGCTACATCACTGACATTGAGACATTCAAGCTCGAATTAGCCGCCATAAAAAAGGTAAGAGAGAAATACAATAACCTGTGGGTTATGATCCCGTTTGTCCGCACCGTTAATGAGCTAAAGCGAACCATAAAAATTATGGAGGAAGAGGAACTCAAACGCTCTGCCGACTTCAAGATCTGGATGATGGTGGAAGTACCCTCCAACATCTTCCTGCTGGAGAAGTTCCTCTCGGCTGGTATTGATGGCATATCTATTGGCTCCAATGACCTTACCCAGCTTATTCTGGGTATAGACAGAGATAGCGCCAAATTAGCTGAAACATTTGACGAACGAGACCCGGCAGTACTTATCGCCTTAGAAAGAGCAGTCAAGGGAGCTAAAGCTATGGGCGTTACCGCTTCTATCTGCGGTCAGGCACCCTCAGTATATCCTGAGCTTACCGAGAAACTGGTGGAATGGGGTATCACCTCAGTCTCCGTAAGCCCGGATATGATTGATATAACGAGAGAGATAATTGCCAAAGCTGAAGAGAGATTAAAAACTTAGTGATTAGACGGCTTAATATTCGCCAGCTAAGCGAAGAAAAGGAAGAAAGCCTTTCTCCTTATGCGGTAAAAAGTAAGCTGTCACGAGGTAGACTTAAATACGAAGAGCCTTGCCCGATTCGGACAGCCTTTCAGCGTGACCGAGACCGAATCACACACAGCAAGGCTTTTCGTCGTCTTAAGCACAAGACGCAGGTTTTCATCGCTCCGCTGGGTGACCACTATGTAACGCGGCTTACCCATA
>CAZWYS010000082.1:0-6214 GCA_964638295.1 uncultured Dehalococcoidaceae bacterium | reverse complement strand
AGCATCGGTCTTCGGAACCGAGGGTCGTGGGTTCGAATCCCTCTAGGCGCGTATCCGAATCATCACCCTCTCTTGCCGATATTTTGTTATCCAGAGCTTTGATTCACCACAATGCGTTCTCCATCGAAGACAGGAATAATATCATAGCTGTCTATCTGGCTGGCAAACTCTATATCGGCTGAGAACCCGATACTTTGCAAGTAACGACCGTGCTCGCTGGACATCAGTATTTCCAGTGCTCTCTGTTCATTCCCCCCGGCAAATCCAATGGCAATTGAAGCTCCATCATTCAACTCCGTGCCAGTGTCAGACTGAAGCAGCCTTTGCTTTATTTCATTCGCCATCAATCCGGCACCGAAAGTGTCTTCCACAGATGGCCAGCCGTAAAGCCCCGAACAGAGAAGAGTTATTCTGGAGAAGGAGTTGCTAAGTACCTTATCTACCAGCCGGGATGAAACTGCCGACATATTTAGCAGGGCGGCAATATATACCGGCAGGCAATTGATTGCACCAGCCCTCTGCATAGCGAGAGTGCCGTTGGTGGTGGTAAAAAAGATTATCTTGTTTCTGATTTTGCCTGATGCCAGATATTCAAGGGGAGAGTTGCCTAAATCAAAGCCGGCGATGCGCTTACCCTTTTCTTCCCCTCCGAGCAAGCAAACCTGCCTCCCCAGTGATTTTGCCTTTTGCCTGGCTTCCGATGCATCCAGACACGGGCGCACCTCCGCTGCCCCGCCTGCCAGTGCGGTGATAATAGTCGTTGTGGCGCGTAAAACATCGATAATCACGCATAGCGTATTATCCTTATAATTTTCAGTAAGGAAATGGGGAGACAACACGACATCAAGTTTCACGCTATGGTTTTTCAAGATATCAGTCCGTACCTTCCGGGTGAACCAGCCAAAAAGTATAACACAACTTTACCAGAAAAGACCAAAACAATCCGGATATGAAACCACTCTTGACAACACACCCGATGGGAAACTATGCTATCTCGTGGTACAAGATTGCAGGACGTATCTCTCCAGACGCCTATCCTGCAGCCACTGACAGAAGGAGGAAACCATACCATGGCAGACCATAAAGCACTGAAGGCAAGAGTGCGGGAACTGGCGGAAAAAGCCTGGGATATGCCGGCTATTGAAGCCCGCTTTAAAAAACTGGTTAAAGAAGGCATCCCCAAGAAGACTCTCTCACCGGATGAGATTTTAGCCAATAAGCAGCCAATTCTGGAACGTGTGCAAAGGCGGGCTGAGGAATACGAATATCTCAGCCATAACTGAGCCAAAGGCGCAGCTCTTCCCGTGATGGAAGAATTCAGTCTGGGTAATATTGAAATGATAAAAGCCTTGTCCCCGTTTCCCGGTTTTGGTGCCACTGGCTGGATATGCGGTGCCGTAACGGGGGGTCTGTTTGCTCTCGGACTTTATTTCGGCAGCGATGACGCGACGAACTATGACGCCACTGGCTTAGCCATAAATGCGGCACGCAAATTCATGCCCCGCTTCGAAGAAGCACTGGGGTCGGTGCTATGCCCCAAGATACAGGAGGACGTCGTATTTGGTCGCTACATGGACACCAGAGCCAGTGATAAGAATATGGAAGTTTTTAAGCAGGAAAAAGGCTACGAGAAGTGCAGTTTACCCCCGGGGATAGGTGCCCGAATTGCCGCCGAGATTATCATTGAAAGTATAGAAGAAAGCAGGTCAGCTCAGTAATTCAGAAGGATAGCCTGACAACGAATTTTCGCGATTGATTTCAAAACAAGAAGACACCTCGGTTAGAGCTGGTGCCCTCTTATTTTTGAATTTTAGTAAAGAAATTACGTATATCAGGATGCAAACCACTGCCAATTTTCTCCATTGCTTCGCACCGGATTCGGTTAAGCTCTTTTTGTTTTTCCTCAAATTCAGCTCGAGAATAAAGCCTTTCCGGATGCACCAGAACATCATCTACCGTCCTTATTGCCGCCGGTACTTTAAAACCAGTGGGTGAGTCCATCCAGTCTTCAAGCCCTCCCCTCAACAGAGAATCCAACACGCCCAGGGTATCGGCTAAAGTTATATCCTTGTAATGTATTCCTTCCGCCACCCCGCCAGTATTAACCAGGTAGTAATTGACGTGGGGCAGTCCTTTCATTATCTCATAGAAAATATTGGCATGCTCCGCCCTATCACCGGCCAGAAATGGGTCATAGAAAAACTGCCGCCTGATTCTACCGGCTCTAGTCGGGTCACCCGCTGAAGACTCCATTGCCTGCCCCAGAACCATAAGGGCTGCCGCCTGTTCCACAGTCAATTTGGCGATTGCCGGAATCAGCGGCCCTCTGGTAATAAGAACAAAGTTATCAATCCGGTCAACATCAATATGAGGGCTAGCGTGCATAAAATCTTTTCTCAAAATAACCGCCCTGCCATTTGACGTTCTTTCAAAATTCTCAAAGTCAAAATCCCCGTCTTCAGTGACATAAACATTCTCGCATACCGTGTCGGGTTTCAGTAAACCGTAGTAAATCTCCACCTGCTCTCCCGGATTTACGCCTTCTGTTTTGACGAATATGCCACCAGCTTCAAATCCGTGGAAGGAGCCATCCGGCATGAGAGTGCCACCATCATCCTGAATAAGCCACGACCTCTCCATTCCTTTTCTGGCCAGAATCCGACAGGTAGTGGTTGTCTTGCCATTGGCACTTAAAGAAGTGAGTAATGTCCTCACCGGACGGTAACCACCATGAGCCGACTGCATGTAATCTTCCCGGCAACCGGCGTGAAGAAAAATCCCGCCTTTTTTTGTCTTGGCTGCCCAATCCTCAGCCGCAAAAACTCCTTTCTTGTATTCACCAGTGTAACTACTATTCCTCACTATTTTGACGAACCTGCCATCCTCCAGCATAGCCAACCTTATGGTAATGTCCTTCTCAGGAAGCGGCCTGGATTTATTTTTCTCCCAGGCATCATCGCCGAAGAATACCAGTTGATAAGTCGGCTTTTCGACCTTTTTCCCTACCGGTATAAAGAGATTCTTGCCGCCATAGGCAAGATGGGCAAACTTCTCGGGAACAATCAATCTAGCCACGGTATCACTGTCTTTACTGCCCACAACTACGTCAATGGAAATCAACCTTTCCCCCGCCAGCACCTTTTCACACTGGGCTAATAGTTCCAGCTCTTTTTTACCAAAAGAGTCATCAACGCTGTTCCTAGTAAACATCTGTGCCCTGGAGGTAGGCTCACTCTCAGCAACGAAATTCCCGTATATCGTTTGCCTGGCTCCCGGTTCCCTGGCAATGAGTTCTCTTAACTCCTCATCAGAGGGGTTATCCCATAACCTGCCCTCTTCTATTGCTTTTTCCCTGATTCTATCAACCGTCTCAGTAAATTTTTCCAGATCAAATTTCGGACCCATTACAGAACCCTCCCATAAATAATAAGAGCCTATCCACACCTATAAACAGGAAAGATTGAAATAGCTCCGCCCTCCTCAAACCTCATCCCTCGCCGAGTATAAAATAGAATTAGAAGGGGCTAATGCCCCTTCCGGGATTCCCGCTTTTTTTAAGCAGAATATCGGGTAATCAGCAATCCCCGATAGCTGATTATAGCATATATTGACTTTATAATGCCAGACAAAAGGTTATTTCGCTATTTCTATTACTTAAAATTCTCTATGATAAATCAATGCTTAATGGTATAATTTTAATTGACAGCTTATGATTCGCCAGTGCCGAGTGAATGATGCCCAGAGAATGTACTTAATCATCAATGAGGCGGCGAAAGTTTACGAAGGCGTGATACCGGCTGACCGCTATCATGAGCCCTACATGCCAATGAACGAGCTGGAAAGAGAAATGAAGCGTATAAGCTTCTTCGGCTGGGAAGTAAATGGAGAGCTTACTGGAGTCATGGGAATTGAGCCGATTAAAGATGTCACCCTTATTCGCCATGCCTATGTATTACCCACCTGGCAACGGCAGGGAATCGGCAGTAAGCTCTTAAATCACCTCAAGAGTCTGGTAACCACTTCCCGCCTGCTGGTGGGAACATGGGCTGACGCCCAATGGCCAATTGCTTTTTACCAGAAGCACGGCTTCAGCCTATTACCGAACAAGGATGAGTTACTGAAGACCTACTGGGAAATCCCGGAGCGCCAGATTGAAACCTCGGTGGTCCTGGGAAAGGACACGAAGCGCAATACATAAGGAGTAACCATGAACAGCAAATGGCTTATCAGGATTATCCAGGCGACGGCAATTACACTCAGCCTGACTGCGGTGTGTCAGGAACTGGAGAAGCCCGAAGAAGATAGAAAGTGGTACGGGACAGTTGCTGGTTTCATCCCGTACGACTTCCGACTACCGACCACTGAGAAATTAAAAGAAGCTTACTGGAACCCCTTTGAAGAAAGAGTTTTTACTCCCGAGGTGTTCGGCGTTGGCTGGGCAGTCAATTTTTACGCCCTACTGGAGAGGCTGCGGCTTATCGGGCGGGGCATCTCCGAAGAAAACTTCCTCATGCCAACCAAGTCCATCAAAGAAGCTCTGGAAAATCCCCCACTGGCTAAGTGAAGCCAAGGTGCTCAGGGCACTACTCCCTTGATACCTCCCCAGACATCCCATCCCGCCAGACACTTTCCAGTTTTACCGGCAAAAGCCGATTGGTTAAATCCTTATCATTTCCAGTATATACTTTTATATAATTACCGGTCAGCCCGGACCAGATGCCGCCAGCCTGCTTCTCCCACAATACCGACATGGTCCTGCCTAAAAACAGCCTCTTGAAGTTATAATCACTTTCTTCAGCCAGTGACAGCATCTCCTGGCTTCGCTGCTTCTTAATTTTGTCCTCTACCTGATGTGGTATCTGCGCCGCCTCAGTTTCCCGACGCCGCGAATAGGGGAAGACATGAATGCGGGCAAATTCTATCTGCCGACAAAAATCATAGCTTGCCTGAAATTCTGCTCCGGTCTCACCGGGAAAGCCAACAATAATATCGGTGGTAATGGCTGCCTCTGGCACCGCCTCACGAATCAGGGAGACAGCCCGCTGATAGCCAGCGGTGTTATAACGCCGCTTCATCCGGGCGAGCACAGCATCACTGCCACTCTGGAGAGACAGGTGAAAATGCGAGCATAGCCGGCTATCATGCCACAGTTCAACAAGCTCGGGAGAGATTTCCTGGGGCTGCAATGAAGACAGCCTCAGTCTGGTTATTTCAGTCTCAGCCAGGATTCGCTCCAGCAATCCTTTCAGACTAAGCCCTGCACAATGATACGAGCCAATCTCGGTCCCGGTCAGCACCACTTCTTTAACACCCTCAGCCACCCGCTGTCTGACCTCGGTGACAATCTGTTCCGCCGGCATGCTTTTCTCTCTTCCCCGCACCATGGGCACGATGCAGTAGGTGCAAAATTTATTGCAACCATCCTGAATTTTGACAAAAGCACGAGTGCGAAAACCATTATACTGGTGGTCGGGATGGGTGGAGGAAAAATGACTCAGGCAACCAGCCTCCAGCAGTTGCCGCGCTAGATGCATCTTCTGGTCATTACCCAGCACGAGGTCAACCCCCTCAATCTGAGACAGTTCCTGAGGGGCTCGCTCAGCATAGCAGCCAATCGCCACCAGCCGGGCTTCAGGATTTTGCCGATGAGCCAGCCGGAGCAGATGACGTGACTTGCGGTCGGCGATGTGGGTTACGGTGCAGGTATTCAGAATATAAATATCAGCCTTATCCACTGACGAAACGAGTTCATAGCCAGCCCCAGCCAGCTGCCTGGCTAAAAACTCGGTCTCCGCCTGATTAAGCTTGCAGCCCAAGCTATCTAAAGCGACTTTCGTTCTGCCAATTTCATTCATTCCAAACTTTATTATACTACCGCTCGTAGAACGGTCAAAGTTATAGCGGCACTTGCAAATATTTTAAAATTATGGTAAAAAATTAGTTATCCCAATAAAAATTAGACTAATTCAGGAGGTAAGTCCAATTAACAGTTCCCAAGATAGAGTTGTCATTACGGGGATGGGTATTCTCAGTCCCCTCGGTCTGGATGTCGCCACCAACTGGGAAGGTCTTATTGCCGGCAAGTCCGGGATTGACCATATCACGCTATTTGACCCGGAAGGTATGGGGACCAAGTTTGCCGGTGAAGTAAAGGGGTTTGAGCCAACTGATTATATTGACCGCAAGGATGCACGCCGTATGGACCGCTTTGCCC
>CAZWYS010000081.1:0-6387 GCA_964638295.1 uncultured Dehalococcoidaceae bacterium | reverse complement strand
CCCCCCAGTATCATGCTGGTTATTTATGGACCAATGGCTCTGATATCGGTGGGAAAGCTTTTTATGGCCGCATTTATCCCCGGGTTTATCCTTTCCGGTTTATATTGTAGCTACATTATCCTGCGCTGTTTATTTCAACCCAGAATTGCGCCGTCAGTGCCTGCTGAAGAAAGGAGAGTCTCCTTCATTAAGAAAACAATTATGCTGGCCAGCTCAATGGTTCCGCCCGCGTTACTTATCCTGGCGGTGCTGGGCACTATCTTTCTGGGGATAGCCCCCCCCACTGAAGCTGCCGCCGTAGGTGCCTTTGTCGCTACCGTTCTGGCTATTGCCTACCGCCGGTTTAGCTTGCAGGTCCTCAAGGACACGCTAAGCCGAACGCTGAGGGTCACCGCCATGATACTGCTCATCGGTGGCACGGCTTTCGCCTTCGTCGGTGTCTTTCTCGCTGCCGGTTGCGGAAAGGTAATAGAAGGACTCATTCTGGCTGCCCCCGGGGGCAAATGGGGCGCCTTTGCCTTGGTAATGTTTGCGCTCTTCTTACTAGGGTTTTTCATTGATTGGTTAGGTATCCTCTTCATCATGGTGCCGATAATATCCCCCCTCGTGCCCACTCTGGGGTTTGACCCCCTCTGGTTTGCCATGATGGTCTGCGTTAATCTTCAGATGTCCTTCATGACACCTCCCATGGCCCATGCTATATTCTATCTCCGTGGCTCGGCTGACCCGTCTTTGGGAGTAACCATGGCTGACATAATCCGGGGGGTAGTGCCATTTGTTATCCTCATCTTGGTTGGGATGGGGCTATGCATAGCTTTCCCTCAGCTAATCCTCTGGCTGCCAGCGCAGATGATAAAGTAATACGGAAAGAAGCGTGGTGGAAGATGCTTGAATACCGATAATTTTTGCTGAAAGGGCAGAAGGTTCTTCGTTAAAAGCAAATGAAGGGAGAAAATATGACACAAGTAAGGGAAAAAAGGGTTGGCTTCATTGGTCTTGGCTCTATGGGAAAAGCTATGGCAACCAATATTCTAAAAGCGGGATTCCCTCTCACTGTCTATGATATAAGAAAAGAACCTCTGGCTGAGATGGAGAAGCTGGGAGCTAAGGTAGCTAAAAGTGTCAAGAAAGTTGGAGAGGAGTGCGATACTGTTGTCGTAATGGTTCTCAACTATCCCCAGACTAAACAGGTAGTTTTACCGCCAGAAGGCTTATTAAGTAGCCTGCGAAAAGGCTCCACCCTCATTGTGACAAGTACTATCTCACCGCTTGAAATTATGGAAGTCGATAAAGCCGCCCGGCAATACGGCATCTCTGTTGTTGACTCGCCAGTCAGCGGGGGACATGAGCGGGCTGTAGAAGGCACACTTGTTCTCATGGCTGGAGCTGAGAAAAAGGTGTTTAAAGACCACGAGTACATCCTGAAAGCCATGGGAAAACACATCTACTACACGGGGGGAGTAGGCAAGGGGCAAACGGTAAAAATGATAAACCAGCTTCTGGTCGGTGTACACATGGTCGCCGCAGCGGAAGCACTAATAATGGCCAGAAAGCTGGGCATGGACCTTAAGGTGCTTCATGAAATAATAAGCAATAGCCTCGGCGATAGCGCTGTCTGGAAAATGTTTGGCCCGAGGATGATAGACCGGGATTTCGAACCCAGAGGCTCTGTTAACACAATGACCAAAGACTCACGGTCAATAGTTCAGACAGCCGTGGAATTGGGCACCCCGATATTGATTTCCAGCATACCTTACCAGATTTTCAGGCTGGCGGAATCCCGCGGCCTCGGCGAGAAAGATATTGCTTCCATTATAACGATATTTGAAGAATACGCTGGAATCAAGATGAGCGATTAATATCTTGTTGCCATTCAGCTTCTAAATTAGATATGAAAACGGATATTAGGATTGCATTAGAAGGAGGCGATAAGTGAGCTTGCCCAATTTCACCCTGAAAGATAAGGTAGCTGTCATCACCGGAGGCTCCAAAGGCATCGGGCGGGAAATTGCCCTGGTTTTTGCTGAAGCCGGTGCCGATGTGGTTGTTGCCAGTCGCGGTCTGGATAGCAGCCTTGAGGACATGGCAGAGGAGATTCGGAAGCTCGGTCAACGTTCGTTGTTTGTAGCGGCGGACATCAGAAAGAAACCTGACGTGGACAATCTCGTACAGAGGACAGCAGACGAATTTGGCGTAATTGATATCCTGGTCAACAGCGCAGGCACACTGCTAAAAGTGCCCTTTGTTGAACAGAGTGAGGAAGACTGGGACCGAATAATGGATACCAATCTCAAAGGTCTATATCTGTGCTCGCAGGCAGTCGGCAAGAAAATGATTGAACAAAAACATGGCAACATCATCAATCTGGCATCAATGAGAGGGTTTGGCGCCAGCCAAGAGAGGGCTGCTTACTGCACCTCCAAAGCAGGTGTTATTATGCTGACCAGAGTGATGGCTTTAGAGTTTGCCAGATTCAACATACGGGTTAATGCTGTTGCCCCCGGCTGGACCAAGACCAAGCTCAATGAGTATTTATGGAGTGACTCCGATACCCGCCGGCAGATCGAGGCGGAGATTCCACTTGGCCATTTAGCGGAACCACGTGATATTGCGGGAACAGCCCTTTTCTTAGCCTCAGAAGCATCACGGTATATCACGGGACAGACCATTGTGGTCGATGGTGGTTTTATCGCCTAGCTATGAAACAGTAGCCGGAGGAAATACTAAAGAAGAAGGAGGTTAGTTATGGAACCAAGAGAAGTTACGCAAGGGGTGGTTAAGTATTTCAAATCGGACCAGTGGCAAGAGTTGATGCACATGATTACCCAGACTGAAGAGGAGATCTACCATATTCACATGTTCTGGGAAAACCAGGTAGATGCCCAATCTCTTTCCAAGCTGATGACTAGGTATTTTAGTCGCAAAGGTCTTGCCCTGGACAGGAAAATCGACTTCGTGAGCCCTTCAGAAGGCGTTGCCGGGCTTCACAGTGTCCACCCTAATGACTCGGAGAGAAGCCTGTACATTCCCGCGATTGATATGTACTGGCGGTATAACCCGGACGTCATCATGGAACCGGCCGAGCCTGCTAAAGGTGAGTCAGGTAAAAACCTGATTGGCTGGGGCAAAAAGTATATGGACAACTACTACAAGCAGTTTGATTTCAAGTGTGTTGGCCCGATGGAGGAGCTGGAAATTCAGCGATACTTTGAGTCGGCACACTGGAAAAAGACCTTGAGGATGATTGAGTCAGGTGTCTATGCCCATCTCCACGCCAACATGGAAATCAACTTTGACCCCTGGATTCTGAAGACGCTAACCATAGATGCGTTAAAGGACATCGGCTGGAAAATGGACCACGTTATCCCCTGCGTTTACAAGGGGGTTGGCGGTGAGTATACGGGGAAGCTGGTATTTCTCACCGGATATCCCGAAGAGGTGTGGGACTTTGGCTGGTACTACAATCCGGACGTCGTTATCAGGCCGGCTACCTTTAAATTTGCCGGTTACATCCCGGAGGATGGGGATATCAGTTATGATGGCTGGACCAAGAAAATGATATTTGACCTGCTGGCCAGGGACAGGTATGTGAGCCTGACCGACGAACAAATAGAGGAGATAGTAGCTCAGATAGCTTGATAACAGTTCACCATGCCGCTAAGGTAAGGAAGAGTGTTTCCTTAAAGTGGACAGCGTTATTCTTACTGGGTTATTAACGTCCGCAAGATTTAGCCGGGTAATCACAACCCGGGTTCAGTTAACTACATCCAGTTCCTCGCCAATACTGAATGCTGGCGCGATTGCCTCCCCTAACGCGTGATACTGGCAGGCCATCGTCATCGTGTAAATCAGGGGCTTCACTTTACCAATATCCAGTTTACCGCTGGTGATAAATCCATCGTTCACATAGGTTTCTTCGATGCTGCCGATAAACAGTGAATGACTCCCCAATGTCAGCATATGAACCACGCGGCATCCCAGATTTATCGGACACTGTGCGATAAGTGGAGCGCCACCCAGCTTGCCGAAAAAAACATCAAACTTACAGGCGGCCACTTTATCAACCTTGGCACCAGATACCATACCACAGTAATCGGTTTCCTTAATTAGGTCGGGAGAAGGCAGGTTCACGGAAAATGTCAGGTTTTCCCTGATTCCACGGTGTGAGTACCGGTGATGCCTTACGGCTATTGAAATCATAGGAGGTTCAGCATTCACCTCGCCGCATGAAGCAACCACCATAAAATTGGGTTTAGCATTAATCATCGTTCCGACGAGTATCACCGGCATGGAGTATGTGAATCTCTGCGGACCCATGGTAACTTTACCCATAAGCCATTCTCCTTCCTTTTATGACTCGCTTTAATTTCGAAGCCGCTGTTGACCACAAAATAAGTCGTGGTCTAATCCAGCCCAGACATCATTACCAACAGCCAGTTCTTCCGCAGTTAATTTTACCTCAACTACCCGAAAATTTCCTTGACGCCCGCCAGGTGGGAGAAGGATGATATTTCCCTGCAGGCAGTGAAATCACAAATTCTACTTATGCAGGACGTAAGGCTTCTTGACTTCCCTAGACTTAAGGAGGAAGTGGAAATATACTTCCCGGGCTTACTTGCCAGCCTCTAGAACTAAGCAGCGATAACGGGGTAAGCTTCGTTACTGGCACAATTTGAAAGCGGGGAAGATTGCCGGTGCCGGTCTTGATGTGCTGGAAGAGGAACCACCTAAAGCTGACGAGGCTCTTTTCACCCTGGACAACGTGCTTCTCACTCCACATGCTGCCAGCGCTTCTGAAGAGATGATGCCCAGAACCTATCGGCAACTCTTCGCTGAGATAGTCAACGTTCTCAAAGATAGACCACCACAAAATTGGGTTAATCAGGAAGACATGCTACAAAAGCTACAACATCGTTAACACTAACTTTAAATAAGGATAAATTAACCGGGCAGGTCAGAGATTTTAATCATCGATGAAAAGAGTTATCATATTGCTTTGAACGCAATGATTTTGAAATACGGACCTGAGAGAATTCCATTACTCAAATAGGTCTATAATTTGAAACTGAGTGAACATGAGATGAGTTTGCTTTATACTGTATTTGGTTGTTATATGATAAGGGACTATAAATTAAGGAGGTAAGATATGAAATACCGAAAGCTTGGCAGAACTGGCCTGATGGTTTCTGAAATCTGCCTGGGCACAATGACCTTTGGCAACCAGATAGATGATGCAGAATCGTCAAAGCTGATTAGTTGGGCGATTGACGGTGGTATTAACTTCATTGATACCGCTGATCAGTACGTTGATGGCCGGAGCGAAGAAATCGTGGGCAAAGCCCTCAGAGGAGTGAGGCAATCGGTATTATTGGCGACCAAAGTAGGTGCCTGGAAGTCAGGACCCGGTGTCAATGATATCGGGCTGTCGCGAAAACATGTTATGGACGGAATAGAGGGCAGTCTGCGCCGGCTGGGGACGGATTACATTGATATCTATTATGTTCACAAGCCAGACAATGTCACCCCGATTGAGGAGACATTGCGTGCCTTGGATGACCTGGTCCGGCAGGGGAAAGCACGCTATATCGCGTGCTCCAACTACCTTGCCTGGCAGCTCTGTAAGGCACTGTGGGTAAGCGACATAAAAAATCTGGCGCGTTTTGAATGCCTTCAACCACCTTACAATTTAATTACTCGGGATATTGAGGATGAACTACTACCGCTCTGCGCCAGCGAAGGGATGGGCGTGTGTGTTTACAATCCACTGGCGGGCGGTTTGCTTACCGGTAAGCATGACCCCAGTCGGCCTCCGGCTGAGGGCACCAGATTCAGCAACAAGCGCCAGGGAAAGAACTACACTAGCCGCTACTGGTCGCCCAGTAATTTTGAAGCGGTTGCTCGCTTCAAAGAAGCTGCCGAGAAGCAAGGCCACAGCATGGCCCAGTTTTCCCTCGCCTGGATACTCAATAATAGGATTATCACTTCTGTCCTTTGCGGTGCCAATTCCATAAAACAGTTTGAGGAGAATGTTGGCGCGGTTGAAGTAACCCTGACTGAAGAGGAACTGAAGGTCTGCGATGAGGTCTGGCACCAGCTCCGACCACCCAGATTCTATTACGGGGCGCAGCAGCTTAGTCGATAAGCCGGCATCTTGACCGGTTTCACATGTAATTGTACTGATAACACTAACTCACTAAATAGCACCAAAGTCTGTTTTGTGCAACATCCATTTAATATTATTAAAAGTCAGACCATCTACTGTTAAGTTAGGTAGTACACTCGACACCGTCACGCGGTGCCACAGATTGAGACTTCCAGATAGGCTTGAGTTCCTTCTGGTTCCCTGAGGATAATCAATACAGGTGATCCTAAACAATCAATATGGTT
>CAZWYS010000080.1:0-6536 GCA_964638295.1 uncultured Dehalococcoidaceae bacterium | reverse complement strand
AATCCTGTTTTTAAATCTACCACGCTAAAAAAGTTTAGTCAAGTGTGCTTTAAGATTTGATTGACAATTAGTTCAGCAGTGCTACTTCGGAAATCGCTTGTAGCTCAGGATATAGTCATACCACCATCAATAATAAGAGTCTGTCCGGTCATATAATCGGATGCATCTGAAGCCAAGAATATGGCAGCGCCTACATAATCCTGCGGATAAGCGACCCTACCTTTGGGAGCAGCACTAGCAAACCCTTCAAGCTCTTCTGGGTGCTCATCAAAATATTTCTTGTTAATGTCAGTGATAGTTACGCCAGGACCAATAGCATTGACATTGATGTTGTATTTTCCCCACTCAAAGGCAAGCACTCGTGTTAGATGGGAAACCCCTGCTTTGGAAATGGCATAAACCGACCGAATAGGTTGCGCTACTTGTGCGATAATAGAAGAAACATTAATGATTTTACCTTTTTTATTTCGAATCATCTCTCTGCCAATGAGTTGACAGCAGAAAAACAGACCTTTCAGGTTTGTACTCATGACACGTTCCCATTCTTCTTCGGTAATATCTTCTGCTGGTTTTCGCACTATAACCCCAGCATTGTTGACCAAAATGTCTATCTTCCCGAAAGCATTGATAGCCTTGGAAACTAACATTGCCACAGAAGAAATGCTGCTCACATCAGTCGGGATGGCAGTTGCCTGAAATCCCTCTTCCTTGAGAGATTCGGCTGCCTTCTGTCCTTCGACGGCTCTTCGATTGGCAATAATCACGGTTGCGCCGGCATCGGCAAGCCCCCTAGCAATGCTAAAGCCAATTCCCTGGTTACCACCAGTAACTATGGCTATCTTTCCAGAGAGATCAAAAAGCCCCATTCTCTACCTTCTTCCTAATTTATCATTTCGAGTTATAATTTGATTTCGTTTGCTAGGATTGGTTCACTTCATAGATTCTAGGAATTTCTTCAACTTCGCCTGAAAAATCCGTCTGTCTCATACTTTTAGACTGACCAGGAATTCTGGCACTTCAGCCTGCATAATTTGCGAAATTTACCTTGCATTTTCATTCCATTTATTAACCCATACTTTATTTATCCTGCCGATGGAATAAGGATGACATTGACCAATTTGAACAGGGAATTGCCGGAGGTTTGCCATTTTTGATAATGTAATTTTATCTTGTTCACATAAGCTTAAAACTCCCTGACTAACTGGCTCAAACCTAGCTCTTGCAGCTTCTTATGACTTGGTTCGGTTGTGGTTAAGTCCCAGTCCATCGCTTTAAGAAAATCCTTTATCAGGGTATCGTCGTCAAGTTTTACGTTAGCAACTGGGCCTTTATCAGGTGGTGGGGCACTTACTGTCCGTGGGTTTGTAAAATATTTCAGCGGGTTCAGCCCTTCGCGCAAGTTGAATAGGTGGCGTATGTTGGCAATGCGTTCCCCAATCCTCAAGCAACTTTCAAAAGTATACTCCCATCCGGTGACTGCAGTGAGAAAGTCAGGGATATACTGTGCAGGATAAGACAAATAACCAAATAAACAGATGCCGGAGGCGTTGACCACATGGACCATGTTAGCCACTTGCTTGTGAAGCTTACCGGTTTTTGCGTAATCGTATTTCTCCTTTTCGTCAGTAACAAAATTAACTCCGTCGTTCCAAGCCCGTCCCCCTTGAGTATGCCGTCCCGGAGTAGCATCCAGGCGATAAGTAACTGCGAGAGCGGGGGTAAATCTGGGGTCGTGGGCTGGAATTTCTTGGCCCTGGACATGGACGGCAAATTGCTCGGCATCTTTGCCTAACTTCTCTACCGCTCGTCTGGTACCATCGGCTAAGAGTTCGCCGATGCCTTCGCGCTTAGCAATTTTTTTAGCCAAAGCAACTATTACCTCCCCATCACCCCATTGTAGTTCCATGCCTACATCTTCCTTGGTTAGAATACCGTTCTGATAGCATTCAATGGCAAAGGCAATAGTAGAACCTACGGAAATGGTATCCAGACCATAAGCATTGCAGATGTCATTGAAGTGAATAATGGACTCCAAGTCATCATTGAGGCACAGGGTGCCAGTCATGCATAGTGTCTCATATTCGGGTTTGTGGCAAACACTTGCCCGCCCAGGTTTGGCTTTCATGTGCCCTCCACAACTGATGGGACAGTGCCAGCAGCCATATTTTCGCGCTTGCTCTGCAATCACCGCATCATCACTAATGCGCTTGGCAGTTGGGAAATCCTCGGGGCCAGAACCAGCCCAGTTCTTCACTGGTGAGTCACCACTCATGGCACTGGACTCGGTAATTCCAGCCGTACCGTAGTCTTTGAATGTTGATCCCATACCTTTGAGCTGCTTCATCCATTCTCGCCGAAGTGCATTGGCCCTGGCTTCGTCAGCCATAGACACCTTCATGTTACCTCTGGCTGCTAATGCCTTCAGCTTCTTGGAGCCCATCACTGCCGCTAGCCCTGACCTAGCGGCGGCTCGCCCCTTGTCATTAATTATGGCAGCGAGGAGAGAGAGTCCCTCACCAGCCTGGCCGATGCAGGCGACATTAGTGTCCTTTCCGTGAATACTCTTTAGCATGTCCTCTGTCTCTAAACAGTCCTTACCCCATAGTTGGTTGGCATCTCTCAACTCTGGCTTGCCATTCTCAATGTAGAGGTAGACTGGTTTTGATGAAGTACCGGTAAAGAAGACACCATCGAAACCAGCAAACTTCAGGTTTGGCCCAAAGTCACCGCCAGAGTTGGCATCACCCCAGGTTCCAGTAAGAGGAGACTTAGCAATGACTACATACCTACCACTGCACATGGTTGGGGTGCCAGTAAGAGGACCGGTCATGAAACCCAGTATGTTATCGGGGCCCAGAGGATCGACACGGGGTTTCATCCGCTCATACAATATGCGAGCGCCGATTCCATAGCCACCCATGAAATCCCGGCACAGCTCTTCATTTAGGTTCTCTTCTTGGCACTTTTTTTCTTCCAAGTCGACAAAAAGTATTTTGCCCATGTAACCTTTAACCATAATGCCTCTCCCTTTAAACACTGTTACTTATTCTGGGTATTTCTTAAAAGATTAAACTCCTAGACTCGGTTTGTCAATTTCTCATTCTCATTGATAAAATATTGGCAACCTTGATACAAAACCAAATTTTGAGGTAGAATTTTGAAGCTGGGAGAGGTGTCCGAGTGGTTTATGGTACCGCTCTCGAAATTTGTTTCCAAGTGTCCCAAGGGGTACTTTTACGTTCAAACTAGAACTTTTGTGTTAGTCGCCCAAAACCTGTTTTGAGCATAAAATACCAACCGGTACCCTTCCGTTTGATTCGGTCCGTTAGCTAAATGTTAGCTATTTTTTAGCTCCCGTTAGATATTAATCATCATCTATGAGATCAGAAATTATACACTCCATGCCACATGTACCATCTTCTCACTGAACTTCTGGCCGATTAAGGGCACACCTTAATTCTCTAGTAAAATCCGCCACACTTACCATTGACTCGTCAGCTTCCATAAGCTGAATTATCCGACTGCCAACAATCACCCCGTCGGCTATTCGTGCTATTCGACTTGCCTGCTTCGGAGCAGATATCCCAAATCCAACGCAGAGCGGCTGGGTGGCTACTTTCCTCACCTTGGTTACAAATGTCTCCAAGCCTGAGGGCAGGTTATCTCTGGCGCCAGTAACCCCGGTTACTGAGACCAGGTATATAAATCCCCGAGACCTCTCAGCTACAAGTCTGATACGCTCTTCAGTACTAGTCGGAGCCAGGAGATAAATGAGGTCGAGGTTTTGCCCTCGGGTTATAGCCTCCAGCCCTGAGCCTTCCTCCGGGGGTAAGTCAGGGATAATTAAGCCACTGACCCCGGAGCTAGCACAGGTACTGCAAAATTCTTCAAGACCATAGCTAAAGACCGGGTTAAAATAGGTCATAAACACTAGTGGTATATCGACCTTCTGGCTTAACTGTCTAACCACCTCAAGGCAAAGCTTAGGGGTAACTCCCTTCTGTAAAGCCTGAAAACTTGCCTTTTGTATGGTAGCACCGTCAGCCAAGGGGTCAGAGAAGGGTATCCCCAGCTCCACTATATCGCAGCCATTGCTGGCGAGGAGAGGAACCACTTCTAACGTGGCTTCAATGCTGGGATAACCTACAGTAACATAGGGTATTAGAGCTATGTGACCCAATTGGTTAAAGACAGAAAGAATGCGGCTCATCACTTCGCCTCCAGTGCTTCAACCACGATGTCCATGTCTTTATCACCGCGCCCACTCAGGTTGACCACGATGATTTGCTTCCTATTTAACGACCCTGCTATCTTAGCAGCATAGAATATAGCGTGAGCCGGTTCAAGGGCTGGGGTAATGCCTTCAGTACAGCACAACAACTGAAAGCCATCAAGGGCTTCTTTATCATTTACTGCCACATAGGTAACACGCCCGGTATCCTTGAGGTAGCTGTGCTCCGGTCCAACACCAGGGTAATCGAGTCCGGCCGAGACGCTGTGTGTTTCCCGAATCTGTCCATTGCTGTCTTGAAGCACATAGGATTTTGCCCCGTGGAGTACTCCTACTCTTCCGGCAACCAGTGAAGCGGCATGCTCTCCAGTGTTAAGTCCTCTTCCGGCTGCCTCCACCCCGATAAGCTCAACATCCTTGTCGTTCAGAAAGGGATAGAAAATGCCAATGGCGTTGCTCCCTCCCCCGACACAGGCGATGATATAGTCAGGCAGGCGACCAAATTTATCCAGAATCTGCTGCTTAGTTTCCTTACCGATTACTGACTGGAAGTCTCGCACCATTGGCGGATAGGGATGAGGACCGACTACTGAACCAAGAAGATAGTGGGTATCTCTGACATTGGTCACCCAGTCCCTGATTGCTTCATTGATGGCATCCTTTAATGTTCGGCTGCCTGCAGAGACTGGCCTTATCTCGGCACCCATTAGCTTCATCCGGAAGACATTAAATGACTGGCGGCGTATATCCTCTTCACCCATGTAGATGATGCACTTCAGCTTGAGCATAGCGCAGACGGCAGCAACAGCTACCCCATGCTGCCCGGCTCCAGTCTCAGCAATAATTCTGCGCTTTCCCATTCGCCGGGCAAGAAGACCCTGTCCCAGAGCGTTGTTAATCTTATGGGCTCCAGTGTGAGCTAAGTCCTCTCTCTTAAGAAAAATCAAGGCGCCACTGCAGGATTTGCTCAATCTTTCCGCTAAATAGAGAGGTGTTGGTCTCCCTGAATAATCGCGAGATAGCGAGTCAAACTTGGCCCAGAAAGTGGTATCAGCCTTTGCCTCCTCATAGGCTGCTGTCAGTTCATCCAGGGCTGGCATCAGAGTCTCGGGGACGAACCGCCCCCCATAATCTCCAAAGTATCCTTTATTATCAGGCAACAATAACCACCTCCTTTTGCTTAAAGCAAGCTGTTCTACAGATTTGAAGGTCTACCAGTATCTTTCTCAGCTCTCCTAACCGCCTTGATGAAGGCTCTGATTTTTGAAGTATCTTTTCGACCATTGGTCTCTACCCCTGTGGAGACGTCAACCCCCCACGGTTGAATCTCCTTTACCAGTTGACCAACATTGTCTGGGGTAAGTCCACCTGCGATAATCACTGAGAACCTTGCCGATACCTCCTTGGCTAATTGCCAACTAAAGGCTTGCCCTGTCCCACCATAAGCGTCTCCCACGCGTGAATCAAGAAGGCAGATAAGGTCATCTTTTGAGTGTAACCGGTAGCCCGTATCTATCTCTTTTAGGATTCGCTCGACTTTCTTACTGGCTGATACATGGATAACCTTGATAATTGGCTTTTCAATTTTTCGGCAGTATCGCCAAGTTGCATCGCCGCTGAGCTGTACCCAATCCAGTCGGCAGTAGTTGACAATGCGGTTAACTTCCTGAGCTGCTGAATTCACAAAAACGCCAACCATCGCCGGATGGGGTCTTAGACTATGAACTGCCCCAACTAGCTGCAGTGCTTTTTCGGGGGAGACCTGACGCTGACTGGGGGCAAAGACCAGCCCCAAGAAATCGGCGCCAGCTTCGCCAGCCACCAAAGCATGCTCTATCTCAGATAGCCCGCAAATCTTGACCTTAGTCACAATAGCTCCTTCATCTTGGCTGCGATGTTGGATGCAGACATCAGGTACTCTCCAATGAGAACAGCTTCAACACCCCATTGCCTCAGTTTTTCTATATCATCACGATTCTTTATGCCACTCTCGCTGACCACTATTCGGTCTTTTGGAATAAGTGGTCGGAGACGCCTGGTAGTGGCTAGGTCTACATTAAAGGTATTCAAGTCCCGGTTATTGATGCCGAGAATCTTGGCTCCGCCGTTTAAAGCAATTTCAAGCTCAGCTTCATTATGCACCTCTACCAAACAACTCATACCCAGTTGATGACTCAGCCACAGAAACTCCCCCAGCTTTTCGGGTGTCAAGATAGCCACAATGAGGAGCAAGCTATCAGCACCATAGGCTCGGGATTCGTAGATTTGGTAGGGGTCACTGAGAAAATCTTTTCTGAGCAGAGGC
>CAZWYS010000079.1:0-6979 GCA_964638295.1 uncultured Dehalococcoidaceae bacterium | reverse complement strand
CAATTTTTTAACCGGGCGTTTAGCCCACAAAGTTACAGACTGTCTCTGATATGGGAGGTGTGGTGGGAAGCTGATTATTGTATCGCCCCGAATTTTTCCTTCATCACCTGCTCCGCGGGGGTGTCTTCGATACCGTTAATTAAAGAGAACCATGAGCAGTGAATAATCCCGTCGTAGTGCGGCGCGAAGGTGTCGATAAACTTGCCGACGTATTCCGCCTGCTCTTCCTTGCTGAATTTAACTCTATCACCGACAGGTGATAGCTCCGTTTCTACGTGAAACTCGCCGACATATATCGGTATGCCCAGCTCGGCGGCGGCCTCGGAGGTGGCGATGGCTATGGTTTCCAGGCTGTTGGGGCGGTAGGGGTCTGCTTCCTCCTTTGGTTTTGACGGGTCGAAGTAGTATTTCAGCATCAGCGGTGTCGGTGACTGAATATCAAGCATGACACCGTCAAAGTCAGCGCTGGCGTTTACCCGGTAACAGTAGGCGTCAACCATTTCCCAGTCTCCATGCCTTTTCAAGGACGTTGCGTGGTCATCAGCACCATAGTTCGACCAGTGGGCAAGTACTTTACCGGAAAAGACCTTTCTAATTTCAGGCAGTATCTCGGCATGCCAGGCTACCGCCCGGTCCCTACCCAATAGTAAATCAGCTTCAGCTATCGGAGAGAAATATTCGACCCCGCATTCTTCGCACAGCTCAGCCCACTCAAGGACTCTCCTGGTATAAATTTCTATCTTTTTCTCGGTAGTGCCTTCTGATGACCCGGCCGGACCGGTTTGACCGGCCACATGCACCGCCAGCCCCTGCTTCTTGGCTTCCTTGATAACCCCTAAAATAAACGGCCTCTCTATCTGGTAGAAAGGAGCTGGTAAATATTGGGAGAAGTATATTTGCAGGGTGTTCATATTATCTTCTTTCATCCGGGCAAGGTCGCCCTTACCGAGGAGAAAAGGAAATGCCGGCTCAACAGCCCCCGTCATGAAGGTCACGTAGTTTCTCTCCGTCGGGCAGTCTCTATTACTCACGGCGATGGATATGACCAGCCAAAAGAGAGAGAAGCCCACAATAAAGGCGCAGAATATGCCGAGAAAAACAGACCATACTTTGTGTCTCTTGAAGAAACCCAACTTGAACCGCACCCCTTTACTTTAATACTACCTGCGGCAAAAATTATAGTAGCGACATATTTATTTGTCAATATCATTCCGTACTTCTCACGGTTCAGATGCCCGCCTCGCGCATAGATACATACCTTTGAGTACTGTCTCCCATCTTTCATGACCGATTTTGCGCTATCGCTTTGTTTTAGGCACTGATTACTGACCGGGAGGAGGTAAAACTTTACGCGC
This sequence comes from uncultured Dehalococcoidaceae bacterium, assembly GCA_964638295.1. Classification (GTDB taxonomy): domain Bacteria; phylum Chloroflexota; class Dehalococcoidia; order Dehalococcoidales; family RBG-16-60-22; genus CAZWYS01. The sequence goes on along the minus strand of CAZWYS010000079.1, from coordinate 5,624 downwards.
CTGGCGAATGATGCCGACCAGAAGTAGCGCCACCATTATAGCCGCTACCGCAATCACTGTCGGGAAAAGCCAGGGGAACCGCTCGCTGACAGGTGGCTTCTTTGCCACGAAGTGAGGGTTTGAGGCCTGGTCTCCAAGCTTAACTTCAGGCAGCTTCTCGGTCACAAGATAGGGGAAGACCCGCTCTATGTCGTAAGATGGCCGCTGGGCTTCGGTATTCCCGTAATACAGCTTGTAGGACTTTTGCGGGTCCGCGGTGAATACCGCCCTGCGTCGGAAGCCCCAGACTTTCACATCCTGGACATTGAGAGGTGGGTTATCCTGGTCGTGAATGACCAGGCGAAGATAACGAGAGGTGGTCTCGCGGTAAGCAATGGTGAGGCTCTTGCCGACAAACTTGGGGGTGTCAAAGGCGTAGATACTGGCTCTCGACAGGATGGTTCTCCATTGCTCCCGGTCCGGGCTTGCCTCCAGAGCTACATCTCGATTGAAATTGACATCAGAGACATTAACGGCCAGGCGGTAGCTGGGAATTCCCGGTGTGCCGAGGTCTACTTCAACGAGGGTAGCACGGCGGCTGGTGTCGTGGCTTATACCCAAGATAGACACCGGCCAGAGTACCTCTTCGGCCCGGGTTTCTTCCACAAAGAAAACGGTAGCGCCGGTTATCTCCAAAGGCCCCTCCCCCTCGTCAGCTATCGTCACGCGCAGGTAACGCGCGGTGCTGTCCGGATACCTCACCCGGGTGTTACGGGTGGTAAAATTACGCTCTTTCACGGTGAAATCATAGACTGTTTGCTCCGCCACCTTCATCCAGGTGGCACCATCATTGCTGGTTTCCACGCCGGCCGTGCGGCGGAAGTTGCTGGAAGAAGTCTGAATGTTGATTTCGTTATGCAGAATCCCTTCACTTCCAAGGTCGGCGGTAAATATGTTGTAGCGCCCGGCAACATAGCCCTTGTCAAGAAGAGACACCGAGAAAGAGGTCTGTTTCTGTTCGGATTTACTTACTTCAAATTTATAAGGCACTTCCGTTTCATCACCGGCAATGATGCGCAGGTCGGCCAGACCAGAGGCGGCACCGGCGAATACTTCGCGGTCAGGGACAAACTCGACAAGGCTTTCCTGCTGGAGTTCCGAAGGGAGAATAATGTCCTTGCTATACCGCCAGTCGCGCAGGGAGAAGTCCGCCGCCGCGCTGGAAGAGACCAGTGCCAACAGTGCCGCGACAACAAGTAATAGCTTGATTGCAGACAAACAATTACTTTTCAACAAGAAACCCCCTAATAATTTTACTATGACGCTGGTAGAGATAAGCGCTGGTGAGAAGGAGGAGTCCCAAGCCTACGAAAGCACCAATGCGGTATGCCATCTCCAGGGCAAAGACATCATAGGTAAAGACCTTGCCGATGGCGACAAGCAGCAGCACCAGAGCGCCGAGCCGCACCGGTCGCCAGCGTTTGCGAATGCCAACTACCAGGGTAATGACCGCGTAAAATGCCCACAAGGCAGTAAGAGAGAGATTCTGGGCGCTCTGAAGAGCCTCCCTTTCCGACATTGACAAATCCTTGCCGGCAATTATTTGGTTGCCGAAGTAATTCCAGACTTCAAAACTAAGCACCCAAACAGAAAATACGTTGGCGGCTATCAGAAAAACGGCCGCAGCTGTCTTGCCCTGCCCGAAACTCTTTTTCTCCCGCAGAAAAAGATAACCGACCAGGTACATAGCGGCAATACTGACCGCAAAAGCCAGAAACCGCTCGTTCAGTATCGGCTTAAAATCGCGCATGCTGACCGAAGTATCGAAGAACAACAGGCGCACCGCCACAATGAAAAATGTGGCATAGCTGTAATAGCGGAGCTGGGGCATGCGAAGAATAAATGAGAGCCACACTAAAACCGTGCCTTCAGCAGCCCAAGCTACCGTGGTCCAGGCACTGTTCCCCAGCTGGACGGGTATGGCCACCGTGAGGAAAACCAGAGCTATACCCAGGGCGAAAAAGCTGAGCCTGACATTCGAGACACCTCTTCGCAGGACGACATAGGCAAACCCACCGTAGAATATGGCCAATAGAAGCATAAAGCCGCCCATCCATACCTGAAAATCGTCCCACAGCAATCCAAGGCTTATGCCAGTGTAAGCAGCAGCATTAATCACCATCAGGGCACAGTCAAAAGCTTCAGGGGTGCGACGCCATATAATGTGAAACATGGTGGTTGCTTCGACAAAAGTAAGGAAGATAAGGGTAAGGCCAATCTCAGTAATGAGCAGGCTAACTCTGCCTCCAAATTCGTTGTGCCAGAGTCCGAAAGCCACCAGTGTACAGAGCAGTGCCAGGAGGGTGAACCAGCGCCAATTGCGGAAGGTAGACAGCACGAGGACACCGATGTCCACTACTATGATGTATGCCAGGAATTGAACCCCCCGGCTGGCCTCTCTGGCCATCGGCACAGCAGTTTCGAAAGCTCCCAGAATAAAAGGCGCGGCGAAGGCACCAAAGATGCCGATAATAGCCAAACTAACGGAATCGTAGAAAACTGCCAGAGCGGCAGCAGCCACGCTGACCAGCAGCAGGAAGGCAAATGCCACATAAAAGTGAACCAGGTCATAGATAGAAAAGGCAGCGAAGATAGAGAGGTATAGAACGGCGATCCCACCTCCGCTGAGAACCTGAGCCAAGACCGGGTATTTTATTCGCCAACGATTACCACCTCCCAGCATTGCCAGACCCGCCAGAGTACCCAGGACTACCCGTCCGGTAGGACCTATCCAGTCGTTGTCAAAGGCAAATTTGAGGAAGAAGCCTATACCGATGATAAGGGCGACAATGCCTATTCTGGCCAGCCAACTGCCCCCAAAAATCTGCTCCCACTCTGCCTCTTTAACTCTGACAGGTTTGAGCTTACGAGGTGGTGGCACCTTTTCCACCGGAGGCGGAGCTTTCTCTTTACTCGGCGCCGCTGGAGCGGGCATCGGCGGTGGCGGAGGCGTCGCTATTCCCCGTTCTCGTTCCAGGGTAGCCAAGCGGTCGTTCATTCGGGAGACCAGTTCCCGCAAGCGGCGCACCTCCTCCTCAAGCGCTTCCGGATGCTCCTGAGGACTTTCGGTTTGAGGTGCTGAGAGAGGAGAGCCGCAATAAATGCAGAAGCGATTGGTTGGCTGGTTCTCTCTTTGGCAATTAGGACACAGCATAGCTCCTCCGTCTCCTGTTGTCTTTCTCCGCTCTTACCACACAGGTGTTAGCAATTTTGTCATGCCAGCCCTGTTTCCACCCATCCCAGATAATCCAGAGAAAGCCCAGGCATAATGCCATAAATGATATAGACTTACCCAACACCTCTCGCAAAGCAGCACTACCCAAACCCGGTATGGAACCAGTGGCATTCACTACTTTTATACCAACTGCCATCTTGCCAAGAGTCTGTCCCTTGAGCCCGATAAATAGCCAATGGTACAGCCAGGGCAGGCAAATCACCAACAGCAACACCAGCAGTTCAGAAGTGAAGAAAAGCCTCCGAAAGAAATCGAAGGCAAAGCGGGAGAGCAGGGAAAAAATAAGCAAAATTATGATGCCATCTATAATCGCCGCGCCGAAGCGAATCCAGAAGCCCATATACTCAACGGCTGCCGCTGGTATTGCTGTTTCAGCGTCGGTTATTTCGGCTGGCGAAGGTTGCTCAATAGCGGCGACCAAATTCGAGCCACAGTTGGCGCAGAAGTGCGCTTCGGCAGGATTATCATGCCCGCAACTCTTGCATCGCACCAACGTTGTCATGGCTGCCACCTCCGCCCCATAAATTCACTACTTTAGTATCCGATTCTGCGCTTGAAAGCTAACCTATAACACCATTCTACTACTGTCCGTTGGCTTGTCAATACACAATAGCCTGAGAGTATAGCTTCCGATATTAAAATTAAGACAACCAGTTGGGTATGGCACGAAGCGTCACGTTGTGCAAGGAGGTAGCAATTTATACAATTACTAAAAATCGGGATTAACTTAGGTTTGAAGTAATTAAGTCCTTTACCCTGAGGCCTTTAAATGTGCTTTAGCAGATGGATGTGCCTCCGTCGGTGAATAGTATCTGGCCGGTAACAAAATCGGACTCATCCGATGCCAGGAATAAGGCGGCACTTACACAATCCGATGGAGAGCCTGGCCTTCCCTTCGGTATAGACTTGACTATCTCAGCTAACTCATCTGGATGCTTATTACCGAAAGGTGATTGAATACGCTGTTGACACCAGACTGGATACCGCGCTGACGCTGGAGACGCTCAAAATGGCGATATCCCAGAGGCGACCTGCTCCCGGTGTTTTCCATCACTCGGACCAAGGGGTGCAGTCCAATGGGCTGAAGATGGCATAGATTATTATCGTCAGTACATGCCAAACGTTGAAAGAAACTGCACTTATAAACAATCTCTGACCTATTTCGCTAAGTATTGTGAGTTTATTAAATCTGAGGATCTGGTACTTATTCTAGGTGGTAATATTGCGAAAATGCTTAAAATTCGAACCGATATTCCAAAAACGCCTAAGCCCGAATTAGCAGACATAGCGTGGCGGCAATCCGCCACTTTGTTAACATGTTGGTTTTCCTGCTGGACTTTTACTCTACAGGTCGCTAGAATTGAACCTAGGAGGAGAGTATGAAAATACTTCTCGTATATCCACAATACCCGGATACCTTCTGGAGTTTTAAGCATGCCTTAAAATTCGTCTCTAAAAAGGCAGCTTTCCCACCACTGGGTTTATTAACTGTAGCGGCAATGCTCCCCGGTGAGTGGGAGAAAAAGCTGGTAGATATGAATGTAACCAGACTGACTGATGGAGACATCAAATGGGCTGACTACGTCTTTATTAGTGCCATGGTAGTGCAACAAAACTCGGTCAAGGAGGTTATTGCCCGATGTAAGAGCCTGAACACCAAGATTGTTGCCGGCGGTCCTCTCTTTACTACGGGATACGAAGGATTTGATGGAGTAGACTACTTCGTCCTCGGCGAAGCTGAAGTTACATTGCCCCTCTTTTTAGAAGACTTGGAAGGAGGGTGTGCCCGGCATATTTATCTCTCTAACAAGCGACCGGACATAAGTAAGACTCCTATCCCGCTATGGTCCCTCGTTAACATGAAAAACTATTCATCAATGAATGTTCAATATTCGCGAGGATGCCCTTTTAATTGTGAGTTCTGCGATATTATCATACTAAACGGGCATAGGCCACGAACTAAAGATAAAGAACAGATGCTGGCAGAACTGGAAGCGCTTTATCATCGGGGCTGGCGAGGTGGCGTATTCATTGTTGATGATAACTTCATCGGTAATAAGAAAAAACTAAAGTTGGAAATACTACCGGCAATAATTGAGTGGAGGAAGGGGAAGAAGTATCCCTTTGCCCTGTCTACGGAAGCATCTATAAATCTGACTGATGATGAAGAACTAATGAAATTGATGGTCGGTGCCGGGTTCAGCACTGTATTCATCGGTATTGAAACCCCAAATGAGGAAAGCCTGGTTGAATGTGCTAAGTTACAAAATCAAAACCGTGATTTAGTGGCTTCAGTCAAGAAGATTCAAAACTACGGTTTGGAGGTACAGGGAGGGTTTATTGTCGGTTT
>CAZWYS010000078.1:0-7150 GCA_964638295.1 uncultured Dehalococcoidaceae bacterium | reverse complement strand
GTGGATATGGCATGCAGGCTGTAAAACCAGCCGCGGGTCTGGTCAACCGCCTCACAAATATAGTCTGCCGGGAAACGCCCGTCCTCAAGCAAGGTAGCGTTCTCAAAAGGGTAATGCACCTGGGCGACAGGCATGGCACCAGAATCAAACCAGCAGTCAATCACCTCTGACACTCGTTTCATTTTGCCGCCACATTGAGCGCAAGTAAAGGTCAGTTCATCAACGTAGGGGCGATGCAAATCCAGAGGTTCCCTAAAGCCGGAAAATCCCGGCTTCTTTTTCAGTTCATCAATACCGCCGATACATTCACGGCTACCACACGATTCACACTGCCAGATAGGCAGGGGAGTTCCCCAGTACCTCTCCCGGGAAAACGCCCAGTCAACGTTATTCTCCAGCCAGTCGCCGAAGCGACCATACTTAATATGCTCCGGATACCAGTTTATTTTGCTATTCCCGGAAATGAGGGCTTCTTTTACCGCCGTGGTCTTGATATACCAGCTCTCCTTAACGTAGTAAAGAAGAGGCGTTCCACAACGCCAGCAGAAGGGGTAAGTATGACGAATCGTCTCACTGCGATACAGCAACCCCTTCTCTTTCAGTTCCTCCATCACCAGCGGGTCGGCGTCTTTAACGAACCTGCCGGAAAAGGAATAATTCCCGGTCAAGTTACCCTGCAAATCCACCTGCTGAACGAAGTCGAGGCCCTGTTCCTTGCCAGCTTCAAAGTCAACCTCACCAAAGGCTGGAGCCACGTGCACGATACCGGTCCCGTCTTCCAGAGAAACAAAATCAGTGGCGATAACTTTATAGGTTAAATCTCCGTCCGACTCCTGAACCTGGAGGTCAGTCCGACTATGCCCGCTATTCTCGTCATAAAGGGTTACGAAACGCCTGCGCTCAACTCCATACTGGTGAGGGTTGTATAAAGGTTCATACTCAATGGCTTCCTTACCATTGCCACCTACCAGTTCGTTCCCCGTTAATTCTGCCACGACCTGACTGGCGTCAAATCCCACCGCACCGAGCAAGGCAGCCGCAAAAATAAGGTATTCTTTATCAGTTTCCACCACCGCATAATCAGCATCGGCAGCAACAGCAAGAGCGGTATTGCCAGGCAACGTCCAGGGGGTAGTCGTCCACGCCAAGAAATAGGCAGGTTTATCCGAGGATGCAAAAAGTTTAAACAATCGTTCCCGTGCCTCAGAGCCGACCAGCGAGGAGAGGACAAGCTTAAACTTTATGTAAACAGAGGGGTCTTCCGTATCATCTTCATAGCCGAGGGCAACCTCGTGTGAACTCAGCGAGGTGCCACAGCGAGGGCAATGGGCTGCCGTCTTGTAGCCCTGATAAATGAGGTCTTTATCCCACATCTGCTTTATTGCCCACCAGACAGTCTCAATATATTCATTTTTCATGGTGATATACGGATGTTCCAAGTCAATCCAGAAAGCAATGCGCTCCGTCATAACGTCCCATTCTTTAAGGTAACGAAAGACGCTCTCCCGACAGCGGGCATTAAAGCGGTCAATTCCGTATTGTTCAATCTCCGACTTGTTTGAAAAACCAAGCTCTTTTTCCACCTCCAACTCTACAGGTAAGCCATGGGTATCCCAACCGGCGTTACGCGGGGTATAATAGCCTTTCATCGCTTTATAGCGCGGAATAATGTCCTTGAAGATGCGAGACAGAACGTGGTGAATGCCCGGGCTACCATTCGCCGTGGGTGGTCCCTCATAAAGGGTAAAGCGAGGGCAACCCTGACGAGCTTCAATGCTTCGCTCAAAGATTTTATTTTTTTGCCACCAGCTGAGTATATTTTCCTCAATCTGCGGCAAATTGAGCCGGCTATTCACGGGACGAAACATAATCAAACCCCTTCATATAAAAAACCCGTCCACTAGGGACGGGAATCAACAAACCCGCGGTACCACCCTATTTCCCCAAAACATCGGGGCACTCCTTAAAGGCACACCTGCATGCCCTCGTCTTTGATAACGGCTGACGCTACCGACCAAGCCTACTAAGCATCAGGCTTTGCCTAGCGCTATTCAGTTGGCGGCTCGGGAGGGATTTCCAGAGAGCCGGCCACATCTGCTTCCACCGTACCAGACTCGCTAAGTGTCCGCCATCTCCCCTACTCGTCTCCGTCACTGCCTTTCACGCTAAAGATTAGCACACTTGAAAAAACAAGTCAATCAGACGAGAGCTGTTCTCTGGGTAGAATAACCACCCGGCGTGCTTCACCCTCACCACTGCTCTGAGTGGTAACGTCAGGGTGGTCACGCAAAGTGAGGTGGATAATTCGCCGGTCAAAAGCTGACATTGGCTCCAGCGCGAATTGCCTGCCGCTGGTCGTCACCTGCTCCGCGACTCGCCAAGCTAAATCCTTCAAGGCGTTATAGCGACGCTGCTTATAGCCTTCCACGTCAATAACTATCGGCAGCCACGCCTCGGTCTGATGACCAACGATAAGCCGGACCAGATACTGGAGACAGGCTAGAGTTTGTCCACGCCGTCCAATCAAAATACCCAGGTCTTCACCTTCCACATTAAGGGCGATAAAATCAGCATTTTCAGCTCCACCCTCCTCCAGAAATTCCGATAAAGGTGCGACCGAAGCTGGTATCCCCATCAGGTCGAGAAGTTTTTCCAGGACATTTCTGGCTACCCCGATTATCTCATCCTTATTATCGGTCATCTCCATGCGCTACCTCACTGTAATCACCTTTGCTTAGGATGTTTACCCTTTTTCGGGTGACGTTTCATCATTCTAAGGCTTGTTTGCTGGCGGATTTGGGTGGTGCCTCCCTTCTGTGCCGTCGGCTGTTCCACAATATCAGCCCCAACATCAGTGCCAACATCAGCCCCAACATCAGCAAAATCGGTTGGCTTTTCTTCGGCCGTGGTTATGCGTTTTAAATAACTTTTATCTCGACCGACTGGCCTTTTCGCCGCTGCCGGAGAGAGGCCTCCCCAGCCGGTAACATAATATTGTATCCCAATGCTAATGATATTGGAAACTACCCAGTAGAGAGCCAAGCCACTGGGAAATTGCAAAGTGAGAAAGGCAAACATCAATGGCATCATCCACAACATCATCTGACTCTGTGCCTGCTGTCTGGAGTCAGCAGTTCTGGGGGTTACCATCTTCTGCTGCAGCCACATGGTGCCCCCGACAAGGATGGGCAATAAGAGAAGTTTATCCGGTACCGCCAGGTCCAACCAGAGGAACTTGCTATTCAAAGGCACCAGAGAAAATACCTGCGCCCAAGAGGCGTAAAGATGCCGGGACAAGTTCAGGAAGTCTTCAGGAATGACGGCTAAAACCCGGATAATTGACTGGAAGAGTGCTATCCAGATAGGTAACTGGACTAACATGGGCAGCATACAACCGGCCGGACTTACTCCCGACTCCTTATACATTCGCATCTGCTCCTGAGCCAGTTTAGCCTTATCCCTGCCGTATTTCTTCTGAAGCTCGGCCATCTTGGGTTGCATCTCCTGCATCGCTTTGGTGGCGCCAAGTTGCTTCGTAGTAAGAGGCAGTGTTGCTAACCGAACCACAATGGTCAGGGCAATAATGGCCAGTCCAAAGTTATTGAAAAACCATCCCGACACCATGATAAGAACATTTATCATCGGTGACAGGATAATTAAGTCCCATATATCCCCAATACTCAATTAAACCTACCTCACTCGCTCTTTAAGGAAAGATTCCATAGCTTCGTTCCCGACCTAGCGTCCACAGCGTAGAGAACATCCTTCTCACTATGTATGTAAACAACGCCATCACTGGCCGTAAGCGAAGCCTGTATCTTTTCCTCCAGATTCAATAGTTCCCTTTTCTGATGATTAGCCGTATCCAGAGAGAATAGTCGACCTTCCTGCGAAGCGACAATAATTGAGCCATCAACCAAAACCGGTGATGAAACAACCGAACTCCCCAGGTCAAACTCGGCTACTTTGTCCCCGTTCTCAGCTTTCAGGGCATAAACCTTGCCATCAACGGAACCAGCATAGATAGTGCTATTATAGGCCACCGGTCGCGCCCAGAACCAGTTCTCAGCCCGGAACTTCCACCTCAGTTTGCCATCAGCAACGTCCAGGGCATAGAGATACCGGTCAAAGGAACCAATATAAACCGTGTTATCATAGACCAGTGGCGTAGAAGCAATCGCCCCTTCAGTCTTAAATTCCCATCTTTTACTGCCATCGTCTGTACTCAGGGCATAAAGTTTTTTATCAAAGGAACCAACATACAGCATATCGCCGTTAACCAACGGTGTTGACCAAATCTTATCCCCGGTCTGAAACACCCACGCCCGGTCACCGGTAGCTGCATCCAAGGCGTAAAGCCTCCCGTTAGAACTACCGGCATAGACTTTGTCTAAAGCAACGGCCAGTCCACCAACGATAGGCTCAAGTTCTCCCTCGCGGGGATATACCCACCTCAGGGCACCATTCTCAGCGTTAACGGTGTAAATCTTACCATTATAGCCTGCCACATAAACTAAATCCTCACCTAGAGCGGGGGTACCGTATATGGCGACTACCTGAGGAGTCTGGGCACAGCCAAAGCCACCGGTCTGTTTCTCGGCTTTAAAAGGAACATCAGGCCAGAGGCGTTCTTGGCTTGATTCATCCAAGGCAACCAGTTTACCCTCCATAGAAGCCAAAAAAATAGTGCTGTCAGCTATCTCCACTCCTGACCAACCCCTTGGTACTGCATTAACACTTCTACAACCAAGAAAGTTCAGTCCACTGACCAGCACTAAAAGCATAATCAGCAAGAGTACCACCTTACCGACTAACTGCCTGGAAAACACTTATTCACCTTCCTCCAAATAAAAACTTGTCTGCCAGAGATACATTGAAAGAAAATCCCCCACCTGTATCATGGCACCGGGTCATAGCCACCGGGATGGAACGGGTGACACCGGGCTAGCCGTTTTATTCCCAGCCATACCCCTTTTACAAAACCATACTTGGTAATAGCTTCATAGGTATATTGAGAACAACTGGGAGCAAAACGGCAGGATGGTAACATGACCTGCGACAAAGTTAACTGATAAAGCCTAATTAGTTCTAAGGCTAAGCTCTTCATACTTCTCCACTAATAATTGGGCCCGAGATAACAAACCCTTAACTGATTTCTCCATACTGGCATAGTGCGCACTAGCTATCATAGGACGGGCGATAAAGATTATGTCCCATCCTGGTTGCAGCGGTGTTAACCGTAAAATTTCCCGAAGCCGACGCTTTACCCGATTTCTTACCACTGCTTTACCTACCCGCCGACCAACCGAAAAGCCACACCTGGAGAAATTAAGCCCATTTGGCAAAGCTTTCATCACCACTAAATCACTTACCCATGAGCTACCTTTATTATAAACCAGGGCGTACTGGGCTGTTTTCTTTAGATACTCTTCTCCCTTCACCATGCCACCCTAAAACTCTTACCTGGTCATAAATATATTATTCCCAGCGTCAGACCACCGTCAATCTTTTACGACCTTTAAGTCGCCTTGCCTTCAGAACAGCACGCCCGCTCCGAGTACTCATTCGTGCTCGGAAGCCATGCTCACGTTTTCTTGGTATTTTCTTTGGCTGATAAGTCCTCTTCGGCACGTTAACTCCCTATTAGCAACAAAATATCTTTTCCTACCTCTCAAAGGGAGATAAAAGAGCTAAGATTCAACCAGACGACACTACCCGCTTAAACCAGCACCCTCAGTCTCCCGAATATGGGATGGCGCGTGCGGCAGCAGAGCCAAGTGCCGGGCTCTTTTTATGGCCATAGCTAAAAGGCGCTGATGCTTAGCGCAAGTACCACTTTTACGGCGAGGCGTAATTTTGCCCCGGTCTGAAATGTAGCGACGCAGTTTCTCCGCTTCTTTATAGTCTATAACCTCAGTTTTATTCTGACAGAAGAAACAAACCTTACGCTTAGGTACATATCTTGGTCTTACCCATTTTCGGCTCTTCTTTTCTCTAGCTTCCCTCATACGCTACCCTTTTCGCCTAAATTCTACTTTTATCTAAAATGGAATGTCATCTGGTTCCAGTTCGCCGCTGCTCTCCTCCAACTTTCCCTCGGCACTGCTCTCCTCTAACTTCCCCTCGGCGCTACCACTATCCTCTGGCTTTTCCTCTGGCTTTTCCTCAGGGAGTGGCGACACTCCTCGCCGGTCAAGAAATATTACCTTGTTGGCGATTACTTCAGTTCTAGAGCGCTGAAGTCCATCCTGACCTTCCCAGGTGCGGGTATGTAATCTGCCTTCGGCGTAGACCAGCCGTCCTTTAGCGAGAAACTGGTTACACTGTTCGGCTAATTTATTCCAAGCCACCACACTAAACCACTCGGTCTCCTGTTTGCGCTCACCATCAGGAGTAGTGGATATCCAGTTAGTGGCCACACGAAACGAGGTTACCGGTTTCCCATTAGGGGTAAACCGCATTTCAGGTTCGCCCCCAACATTCCCAACAATTATCACTTTATTCAAACTTGGCATTGTCCTAAGCCTCCTTTTACCCTGCGCCCACACCGTCGTGTGAGATGGGTAACCTCCCGAACTAGCTACTCCATTCTAATCAACAGGTGCCGCAAAATGTCCTCAGAAATCTGCAAGTTCGCTTCCAGTTCCTTGCTCCATGTGGGTTTCATTTTAAACCGGGTCAACACATAATTACCCTCCAGAAAACGCTTTATCGGATAGGCCAGTTTCCTCTTGCCCCACCGGTCTTCACTGGAAATGGTACCACCTTTGTCAATAATAAACTTGCTTACACTGCCCACTGTAGCCTCTAGAGCCTCATCGCCAACTTCCGGACTAACGATAAACACTAATTCGTAGTCATGTAGCTGCTTATCTTCTGTTTTTAATTCTTCACTTTTTTTAACCGCCATTTGTCTCCCAAGAAAATGTTATTGCTCATTATACCACAAACCATCAAGTACAAACAATGCCATCAGGAGCTATCTGCCACGCTTGGTTAACAAGCCGTTCCGATACTATCTTGACACAGTATATTACCTTTGCTAGACTACTAGTTAAGCAAAAGGGGAAAGCCAGCAGCTTTAGAGCTCACCAAATTTTGCTGTTCAGAATGGCCCCGTGGTGTAGCGGACTAACATGCCACCCTGTCA
>CAZWYS010000077.1:0-7168 GCA_964638295.1 uncultured Dehalococcoidaceae bacterium | reverse complement strand
TTGATACCAAGGCATCCACCATATGCCCTTTCCCGCTTGACCTGCTTCAGATTTGATATTAGTCCTCATATTCAGTTGTTAAAGTGCTAAACATAATAAAGCGACTTGGTGACGGACACCAAGTCGCCCTGGTTCTCAATCACCAGTTATTTCTCTTATGTATCTAATCTCCTCATTTCCTCTAATAATATAATACTATTTCACTTTTTTGTCAATACCTTCATGTTAAGATTTTCCCAACCCAAGTTACCTCTCCAAGCCAATGTTGTGTTATAATTCGAACGTAGACGGTATTTGAGGATAAACTTAAGGAATCGATGAAACATAAAGCTAAAGCAGGAATATTAAGAGTAAAACAGACACTTATTGAATTATTAACGCAGGCAGTATTCGAAGCGCAGCAGTCCGGCAAGCTGCCCTCAATTGCCTTACCCGAGGTAATCATAGAACACCCGCAAAATGCTGAACATGGCGATTATGCTTCAAGCCTTTCATTGAAACTGTCACGAGCAACCGGCATCAGTCCCTTGACCATAGCCAACGACATAGTAAGTCTTATCACCTCTATTCCCGAGGTTGACCGCATTGCCGTAGCGCCGCCGGGCTTTATTAACTTCACCCTCAAAAGTAATTGGCTAACCAGCCAAGCAAATTCAGTACTGGAAGCTGGTAATTCTTACGGCAATATTGAACTGGGGCAAGGAAACCGAGTACAAATAGAATTTGTTAGCGTTAACCCCACCGGACCACTTCACGTTGGGCATGGTCGTGGTGCCATTTTGGGTAGCGCCCTAGCCAATATTCTTAACGCAGCTGGCTATCAAGTAGAGAAGGAATATTACATTAATGATGCTGGCAGCCAGATAGATGCCTTCTCGCACTCACTTTACACCCGTTATCAACAGAGCCTAGGTATTACCGCTGAGATGCCGACTGAAGGTTACTTCGGCAAATACATGGTTGACCTAGCCAAAGAGATAATTGCCGAGAATGGAGATAAGTATCGCGCTCTGACTGAAGCAGAGGCAACCGCACAATTAGGACAACTTGGTTTGAAGAAGATAATAGACCAAATCAAAGCTGACCTTGAGCTACTGGGAGTGCAATTTGATGTTTGGTTTAGTGAACGGAGCCTTTATGATAACGGGCAATACCAAGAGGCATTATCTCTGCTGCAGCAGGGAGGTTACATTACTAAAAAAGAAGATGCCACCTGGTTTGTCTCCACTGCTTTAGGTGAGGATAAAGATAATGTGGTGATACGTAGTGATGGCTCACCAACTTATTTTGCCACTGATATTGCTTACCATTATGACAAATTTTTGAAGCGCAAATTTGATATTGTGGTTAATATTTGGGGGGCTGACCATCTGGGTCATGTGTCCCGAATGAAAGCAGTGGTTGGTGCCCTTGGGGCTAATCCAGAGCAGCTTAAGGTAATTATCTCTCAGATGGTTACGCTGCGCCGTGGTGGGGAGATAGTTCGTATTTCCAAGCGCAGCGGGGACATTATCACCCTGCGGGAATTGATGGATGAGGTAGGTACTGACGCCTGCCGCTTCTTCTTTCTATCTCGCTCTGCGGATAGTCAAATGGACTTTGATATGGAACTGGCTAAAAGACAGTCAGCAGATAACCCGGTCTACTACGTTCAGTATGCACACGCCCGTATTGCCAGTATTCTTCGTCTGGCTCAGCAAAGAGGAATTGACTACAGTGACGGTGACGTTTCTTTGCTGACCACGGAACCCGAGCTGACGCTAATACGCAAGATGCTACTTCTGCCAGAGCTGGTGGAAATGATAGCCAATACCCTAGAGCCTCACCACCTCACCTATTACGCCCAGGACCTAGCGACAGTCTTCCACAGCTTTTACAAGCAGTGCCGAGTCGTCTCGCAGAATGAAGCGTTGACCAAGGCACGCCTCAAGCTAGTGGACGCTGCCAAGATTGTTCTCGGCCGGACGCTTCACCTTATGGGGATGAACGCACCGGAGAAGATGTAAGCGAGCCTTCGGGCGGACGGACACGGGACAACAACAATTAATAAATATGAGGAAACAATTGCTAGCTGTTTAGCTTTGATTTGTTTTGAGAGTTATGTTAAGTCCGCAGGCGGTTCCGGCAAAGGCAGACTGAAGGGATAAAGCCCCCAAAGATGAGCAGGATAAGGCGAGAGACTACCGCTTATATCAAGCCGACAATAATCCTGCCAAAGACAGGGCCGACAAAATAGCGCATAAAGGGCAAGAAGAGCGGGGAGAACCGGCGGGTGAGTCCCCTGGCATAATCTATCAGATAGTCGTTGAAGGTCTTCTGCTGGTAGTTGAGCAGCTGCTGAGACTTACTGGTATAATACCAGTCCAAGTAATAGGGATGCCGGGTAAATTTACGGACCGGCGGCAAAGGTAAGCCCAGGACTTTGAGAATAGCGCCTATCATATCTTTATACAGCATCCGCTGCTCCGGACCGCCACTGATGACCAGAGTATGACCTTTTACCGTGTTGAAAGTTCTAACCGCATTGAGTATCGCCAAAGCGGTATTTTCAAGATGGCAGAATTCAACCCGATTGTCCAAGGGAACGGTAAGCATACGCTTAAGGTCGCTGACTTCAAAAATGGGATACATGGTAGCCGTCAAGCGCAGTATCACGTAATCAATCCCGGCTTCTTTGATAAGGTTTTCCGCTTGAAACTTGGTCCCGGCATAAATACCTTCAGGGCGCGGAGTACTCCGGTCAACGCTGATGGGCTGTGTAGCACCGGGGTTGGGACCGAACACCGCCACCGAAGAAGTATAAACCAGCGGGATGCGTTTGTCTTTTTCTTTTATCAAGTCAACAATTATGCCGGTACCCCCGACATTGACCGCAGCTGCCAGTTCCGGTTTCTCATCCGCCACCGGAGGCAAGATAGCCGCCATATGGACAACGGCGTCTACGGCTGACATTGCCCGGCGAACCGAATCCGGACGGGTAACATCTCCCCACAGGATTTCGGCTCTGCCATCAAGCTCTTTGATATTCCTCCGATTGCGTGCCGTGTCCACGTCGAGTACCCGAACCTGAAAACCATTTTGCAGAAAAGTATTGCAGACAGTGATTCCCAGTCGGCCAGCCCCGCCCGTGACCAGCACACGCTTTTTGTCCTTCCGTTTAACTCGTTTGAAAATCATCTAAGGACCGCTTCCTCCCCAATAAAGCTACTTTTATTTTAGCGGAAAATAAGAGACAATGCGAATCCGACCCTTTTACTCAATCTTGGTTTGTGAGGGGTGGATGATGGGTGGTAGAATAGCCCCAGACTTGAAAAGGGAAGGGCAACGATGTCTAAAGGAAGAGCTTATAAGGTCGGGGGTGCAGTGATGGCTGTAAGTTTTGCAGTCGCCACTGCCATTTTACCTAGTGTAATACCCCAAGGGTGGAATATACCCATATTAACATTAACTGGCTTTGGAATCTTATTTGGGGCTGTACTGTGGGTTTATGGTGTAAAAACGCAGAGAATAGAAAATATCCAAGTATTGGATGATATTAAATCTGACTTAATAAATGTAAATGCTTGCGAGAGAGAGGTGGCAAATAAGAAGACTCAGAAACAGTACTCAGCGGAATCCACAAAAAAAGTAAGGTCTGATTTTACGCAGTATATTACTGGAAGTGCACAAACATTATTAAAGAGTTTCACTGACACATCAGATAAAGAGCGTGTTCTTGATTCTCTAATAAAATTCCTTGTTGATATAAGCGACATATTGGACAGTAACGATTATGGTTTGAAATCTGATTTATCAGGTTGCATGGCATATATAAATGCAAGAGAAGATATAGCCCTGAAACAGCATCGACTAGGCAAAAAGAAAAAAGTTCTGACTCAGAAAAACATACGCAGGGTGAAGTTATTAACTTATGGTCTTAATAGTACGATTTTATTTCGTCATATATATCGTTCAGTGCCCAAGGTTCAAGAAGTCGTACCCATAAAATTTAGCATGATGTTAGAAGGTGTTGAAAGGGTAGGCGAAAAGTTATTGGCTGAGATGTTGAATAACTTAGATGCTGATTTGGGGAAAATAATAAAAATTGATTTTGACGAAATCTAAGAATGAGTAGAACCAATCCGACCTGTTTTTCGGCGGCAGCTTATTTTTTTCGCCAGCGGAGCCAGAGCGCTCCCCCGGTTACCGCCAGGGCGACGGCGGCGACGAATATCTCCACCTGGACAGCGGTGAAAAGCCCCGCCTGCATTAAAATAATGCCGTAGTTGATAAAGGTGTGCAGGAAAGCGGCGAGGAGATAAAACTGCCATCCCCATCCTTTAGCCAGCCCGTAACCAGCCAGCGCCGAAACGGCAATGTGAAAGGCAACGACGAAAAATCTCTCCCAGAATCCAGCCAGCGCCATAAAACCGCCGGTCTGCACGGCTTCCCAGCTCCAGCCGGAGGCAAAGATAAGATTATGCACCCACTGGGCTTCAAACATACCGAAGCCGGCTCCAGCCATAGCCCCGATAATCAGTCCCAGTTTCGGGTCGAGCTTTCTCTCTTCACCGAACCACCAGATAACTATGGGCAAGAACTTGGCGCCTTCCTGAACCAGCCCGCCGAGGAGCACCTGTGGTATCCCGGAAAGCAGCAGCCAGCGGGTGAGAATTTCCGGGCTGAAAAAATGACTTAATGCCTGCCCGACCAGAAGCTGGAGGGGAATTTGAATAAAGGCGGCGGCAATCAGCGTCAGTATGGCACTGATGACGAGAACCGCCCAGAGCCAGAGGCTCTTCAAGACCGGCGGCCAGTAACCGACGAGCCAGATAGCGCCAAAAACTATCGCCAGAGTAATTCCCAGTATGCTGGGGTTAGCGAACCAGGATACGGAGAAGTTAACCATTTGCTCCAACATAACGTTCTCCTAAGTGCTAAATAACCCTGTCTTCTTTTTTCGCCTTGTTATCCAGAGAACCGCCAACGGCGACACCGAGAGCGATGCCGATTGGCATCCCGATACCGAAATTACCAGCGCCAGTGCCAAGGGCAACACCAACGCCCGAACCAATGGCACTCCAAAGCCCGACATAGTGCCCCTTAGTAACCAGTTGATGATGGCTCTGGAAATGCTTGACCATATTTTTAATCGACTTGAAGTAGCGCCGGCGTGTCGCTTTGGGCACCGGAACCAGAGCGGATATTTGAACCGAATTGCTGAGGTCGCCGGTAAGCCGGGTGATTTCCTGCTGAAACAGCTGGCACCGTCCGCATTCGTCGGAGAATTCGACCACTCGCCTGGCAATCCTGAGCAGCAGGTCCAGCTTGTATTTTTTAACTTCTTTCTTGCTGAAGCTGTCGCGGTATGAGTTGATTATTTTAGCGGTATCGTCATGCCAGCGGTTTTTGGTTTCCATATTTTTATCAGGTAATCCTCCCCCTTTGTCCCCCTCCTTTTGATAAAGGAGGGGGAGGTGTTTGGAAGAGGGGCTTCGCCCCTCTTGGACTCCCAGAACTTAGACAAAGCGATCACTAACTAATAATCTCCTCTATTGCTTCTACGATAGGCACAACTCGGTGATAGTAATCACTCATATCTCTTACCGATAGATTTAGCTTATCAGTGCCCTCATGTGCAAGGGAATTTTTATTCTTTACAATACCATCTAATGCAGTGGCCTCAGAACCATTATGCTTAATTTTGCGTGAAAATTTTTCCTTATACTCCTTACTAAATATACCTAGTAATTCGCATATCGCTCCGTAGTCGGGATTCCTGAAACGTATATCAGTAATATTAATAATGAAATTATGCACTTCCGGGTCTCCACTTTTGCTTGCCCGAGCTGCGATAAGATGTTCTATGCAATCTTCTAATACGCCTAAGAATAAAACACAGATATAAGCAGCCAAATGAGCACCAAGCTTCGCATCTTTCTTAGACCAAGTATCGGCGTAATGCAGAAGCCCTTCTATTTCTGTGCACCTTTTTAATACATACGGATCCCTTAGCATTACTTAAATAAAATTTCCCTAGCTAGTTTCATTCGTGTCTTGACTTTATCGACATCAGTTGTGTGAACGCTTATTGCCTCGAGGAAACTTGGATTTTCCTTTAACTCTGAAAACCTGACCTTAATGTCACCGGGAATTTTGGTTGACCGAGCAAAGGCAATCATTACACAGTCAAATACAGCAATATTAATTCCTCGCTTAAGATGAAACGGCTTCGGCCCCAAGCTTTTGAGGACTTTTTTAGCCGTGTTCAAGAATGCGCTTGTATACGGCTCTCTTTTTGCCTCTCTTTGGTGCCTACGCATATAGTCATTTAAAAATTTCTTCATTGACTTTTCGTAAGAATCACCTCTCTCAAGTAAAGCGAGAAACCTAACAATTAGTTCAATATCACGCATGCGAGGGTCAGCGTTCCCTATACCCACTATTTCACGCCATGTGATATCCTTATTCAATTCGCGCAAGAAGTCATTAAAAGGACCATGGTAAACGCAGTTCCTCACCTCTTGTGCTTTAAGTTGAGTACCGCCCGTATTTAGGCGTTCAAAAATATGGTATATACTTGTATCATCCTTAGGGTCTTGCTGTTCCACTATTATTACCCGAAGAACAGCGTCTCTAAAACGTATACTATCTGTCTCGTCCAGATTTGTGTAATACTTACCTTCCCATTGTGGACTGACTCCTCTTAAATAAAAACCACCACCATCAGGTAATTTGCCTTCAAAGAACCCACAAATCGTACGTAAACGCTGCTGACCATCAATAATAATCCACTTCTGCGAAGAGGGTTCTTTGTAAACGAAGATAGAAGGTACAGGTAAGCCCAAGAGGAATGAGTCTACAAGCCGACTAGCCTGTACCGCCTTCCAGACCCAACCGCGTTGAAAACTCTCTATTAATATTTCTTTGCGTTGCCATTTTTGATACAAGACTTCAAGTGTAGGGTCTGCGGGATAGGCAGCTATCTTATAAATCGGAAGTTCAGTTTCTTCATCCTCTTGCTCAGATGGAATTTCCTCTACAATCATTTCTTCGTCACTCATATTCATCCTCCTCAAACAAGCATTACATTAAATTTGAGGCTTCCGCTTATGCCAGTCGGTTGCCTGCTCATAGGCATAAGCAACCTTTAATATGGTCTCTTCAGCAAAGTGTTTGCCGATAATCT
>CAZWYS010000076.1:0-7284 GCA_964638295.1 uncultured Dehalococcoidaceae bacterium | reverse complement strand
GACAAACGGTTCAAAGTTATACTCAGCAAGAAGGTTATCCTGCCCGCAGTCAACCGGGTAATACCTATTGTTGCTGATGAGGCCGTTGACCCTGAATTCGGCACCGGTGCCGTTAAAATAACTCCCGCCCATGACCCGGTGGACTTTGAGGTAGCCCAGCGACAGGGCCTGCCCCTGATAAACATCCTGAATTCGGACACCACCATGAACGAGAACGCTGGCCCATATGTCGGTCTCGACCGGTTCGCCTGCCGCCAGGCGATACTAGCCGACCTGGAGAAGGAAGGTCTCCTGGAGAAAATTGAGCCTTACAGCCACTCGGTGGGACACTGCCTGCGCTGCCAGACGATTGTCGAGCCTATCGCCAGTCAGCAGTGGTTCATCAGCACCAAGCCACTGGCGCAACCGGCTATAAACGCTGTCCGGGACGGGCAAATCAATATCATCCCGGCCCGCTTCACCAAGGTCTACCTCAACTGGATGGAGAATATCCGCGACTGGTGCATCAGCCGCCAGCTATGGTGGGGGCACCGCATCCCGGTGTGGTACTGCCCGGACTGCGGCGAGCTAACCGTGACCATTGAGGACGCCCATACCTGCCGTCACTGCGGCTCAACCAAAATTGAACAGGACCCGGATGTTCT
The DNA here is from genome assembly GCA_964638295.1 of uncultured Dehalococcoidaceae bacterium. GTDB lineage: Bacteria > Chloroflexota > Dehalococcoidia > Dehalococcoidales > RBG-16-60-22 > CAZWYS01. The sequence continues at coordinate 6,640 of CAZWYS010000076.1, read as the reverse complement.
GGACACCTGGTTCAGTTCGGCATTGTGGACTCACTCCACCCTCGGCTGGCCAGATGATACTGAAGACCTTCGCTACTTTTACCCGACTTCAGTCATGGAAACCGGCTATGATATCCTCTTTTTCTGGGTAGCCAGGATGATTATGATGGGGCTGGAGGATGTCGGCGATATTCCCTTCCACACTATTTACCTCCACGGCCTTATCCGTGATGAAAAGGGAGAAAAGATGAGCAAAGTCAGGGGTAACGTGCTTAACCCCATTGACACGCTGGAGAAGTATGGCACTGACGCCCTGCGCTTCGCTCTTTCTACCGGCACGTCACCGGGAAATGACATCAAGCTGGCGACATCAAAAATGGAAGCCGGCCGCAACTTTGCCAATAAGCTGTGGAATGCTACCCGGTTCGTCGTTAGAAGCATTGAGCCCGGTGGCATTGACACGGAAATAAAGCGTGATTCCCTCCCCCTGGAAGACCGCTGGATTTTAAGTCGTCTCAGCCGCACCATATCCAGTGTTACCAGCCTCATGGACGATTTCCAGTTCGGCGAAGCCCAGCGGCAAATCCACGATTTTCTCTGGGGCGAATTCTGTGACTGGTATATTGAACTGGCCAAAATTCGCCTCCGTCCGGATAGTGAGCTGCCATCATCTTTGCCCGTCCTGGTTCATGTTCTGGAGACAGCGCTCCGCTTGCTGCACCCCTATATGCCCTTCGTTACCGAAGAGTTGTGGCAGAACCTCAAGAACTCTCTGCCATCAAGCTGGCAAACAACTGAGTCAATAATGGTCGCCCGCTATCCTGAAGCTGATAAGACCGCCGTTGACCCAAAGGCAGAAAGAGTTATGGAAGCGATAATAGAAATAATCCGTTCCATCCGTAATACCCGGGCTCATTACCAGGTGGAGACTGCCAGATGGATTGAGGCACAGATTTATGCTGGCAAGCTCACCCCGGCCGTCACCCCCTACCTGAAAGCTATCCAGACTCTGGCTCGGGCGAAACCGATTACTTTCTTGAAGAACCGACAGGAAGGGGCGCAAGGGGAAAATGCCCTGGTAGACGTACTCAAAGAGTCCGAGGTAATCATACCCATGGCGAGCATGTTTGACCTGGAAGCAGAAAGAAAACGAATACAGAAAGAGATAGGCCAGAGTCAAGCCGAAATTGACCGCCTTAAAGCCCATCTCGAGGACAAAGCTTTTCTATCCAAGGCGCCCCCGTCAGTTATTGAAAAGGAGCGCCAAAAATTATACACTATAAGTGATAAGCTAGAAAGACTGGAACAGCAACTCCACAAACTCTAGGGAGGCGGAAGATGTTTGAGAGAGTCCTGATTCCTTTGGACGGCTCCAAAGTAGGTGAAGCAGCCCTGGCCCGTGTTGAGGGACTGCTCTCTAAGATAGCACCAAAGGTGAAAACGGAGGTAGTCCTCTTGCAGGTAATCTCCTCCTTGACTCACTACGTCATCGCCGGGGAGGCAAGCGTTCAGGTTCCCTACTCTGAGAAAGAGGTAGAGCAAATCAAAAAAAGAGCCAGGAGTTATCTGAATAAAGCTGGAGAAGCCCTCACAAGTAAGGGAATCAATGTCAAGACCAAAGTGACCGCCGGCAAAGCAGCGGAGGAAATTGTTAAAGCCGCTGACGAACTTAAGGTTGACTTAGTAGCAATGTCAACTCATGGCCGGTCAGGCCTCAGCCGCCTGACTTTTGGTAGCGTTACCGACAAGGTGCTACGAACCGGAAACGTGCCAGTGCTCGTGGTGAGAGCCCCGAAAGACACCGCAAATTCTTAACCGTCTAAAAAATGCACGGTGAAGTGGAACCCTTAGCGATTACTATCCGTACCCGGCAAGCAGGCTATCAGTTGTCAGCACTCCCCAGATACCTCTTCCCGCCCACTGGCGTTTTAGCAATTCCAACGCCTTTCTGGTATCACTGGCAACCCTGGCTTTGTCACACTCCTTCAGTCGATATTTAAACAGCCAGTAGGTAAATTCCTTTAGCTCGGTTAGGGTGATAGCTTTAAGTTGAGGGTAGCCTTTTTCCCGCCGGAAGCGCTTCAGCAATACTGATTTAGTCGCCCCATATATACGCCGGTAGGCTTCATTATTAACTTCAGGCTCTTTATTGGAGCCGAATATCAGCCGCTCCTTGTGCACCTCTTCCTCTACCGCCAGAACTAAAGCCTTCTCCGCGGTAATGCCATAAAAGTAGTTAAGATACTGGTGGTACTTGCTGCTGCCGATAAGCTCCTTCACCTGCTCTGCTTTCAGCTCAAGTGGTGGTTTACCGGAAAAAAGAAGGGCATCCTTTTCCTCCGCCGGTAATAATCCGTCCACTTCCGCACATAGTCGCTCCGCCAGAAGCAGCCAGTCAAAGGCTTCCCCTCCGATAAGATAGCGATAAATGCGCCCATTATGGACTTCTTCAACCGAACCCCACAACCCGATAGCCTCGAGTAAAGAGATATACCAGTGCTTGCCATCAATGATTGCCTGCTCCAAATGTCTTATCGCCTCAGCATCACTGGTTATAAGCGACTGAGAAAATGATGACTTTTTCGCCGAATCTGCCATTTTCATCCTAACCTTGAACCGAGTTCCTCTCCTGCAATTCAGCCTTCAACCTTTCATAGAAGCCGAGGCGCCCGGTGTTTACCAGCTCAATAATCTTTTTAGTAATTGCCTCCCCCACCCCCGGCACCTCCCGTAATTTATCCTCCGCCACCAGTTGCTCTACTTCCACGGGCAGCTCCTCAATGGAGCGCGCCGCCTTCTGATAAGCCCTTATCTTGAAAATGTTATCTTTTTTGAGCTTCAAAAGCTCAGCAATATCCTGAAATACTCTGACAATTTCAGCGTTGCGCATCAGTTGCGAGCCTCTCCTTTAGCCATGTTACCTTGTTCGTCTTTCATAATTTCACTACCGTAATTAGATGGCACGCCGGACATCTGAGTACAAATCTCTCCAATGTCCTTGTCTAATCCGAAATTTAGTCCCGTGGTTGTGTCCGCTCCTCGCATCGAAATCGACAAGAATTACACCATGTTCGATACATCTAATAAACCTTTCAAATGAGAAACCAGATAGAATGTACAACTCTCTATACAGAAAAAACTCTCTCGTAGCCTCTACTTTGCTATCCGCAACAACATAGAAACAATTTCTAATTTTGGAGCCGATTACATACCTTAAGTCCTCAAATCCCCAATAAGGTTCGGGATCAAGGGAGCCAAGACCAATTCTTTCTTCTACTGCCCTCAACCATTGCGCGACCTCTGGGTCGTCTCGGTCAGCTTTTGTAGAGGCAAACACAAGTCGCAACTTCTGTTGTTGTTTATCAACGACTATCCTGAATCCTCTGCTGGTGTATTCTGTGGCGCTAGTCGTTGACCTGAAACTCACCTCTGTCTGTGGATATTTCTTACCAGCTTGCTTATGCTTCCAACCATAATACGGAAGTAACAGGTTCGACACAACGCCTAAAGCAGTAGGCGATGGTTCAATATGTTTTAGCGTAATTAACGAACTAGTATGAGACCTTTGCCCTTTTAGCTCCCACTCGCGCGTATTAGGTATCGGCAAATTATTCTCCTCGATACCAAGGAGCATTTCTAAAGTATTTCCTACTGCACCGTCATTGCGCACATCGTGAGTTTCTTTTACACTTTTGTGCCAACCCTGCCGAAAAACTTCACGTATGGCCTGAATAAGTTCTTCTTTCGTATATAGCTTCATTATTTGGGTGGTCTCCAAAAATCTAGAAGGTATTCGAAGGTTACTCCCATAGTAATATAATTACTAGGCCAACCGAATATTCCAATCTGGTTGACAAGGTTTGTCCTGTCCCAGATTATTATGTTTCGAAGTTCGTATCCGCGCTTCCTCAATTCTTCAACAAGCGAAACGTGTATTGTGATTCGCGCGTTTTCCCACCACATATCAGGCACATTTATTACACAATGCGCCCTTGGTCGGAGTAGTGGCAAGAGCGATTCGAATATTTCACCTATAGCCCTGGTATATTCATCAAGCTGCATCGTTCCAAGATCTCTGGGGTCTTGAGAATATTGCTCTATTTTCCCTAACTGCTCATTCTTTCTAAATCTTCGGGACTTGTTCTGTCGTACCCTGTTCAGGAGATTCGCATAGGGTGGTGAAGTCAATATAAGACTAATTGTTCCTGGTTCAAAGTATTCTTGTATGAATCTGGCATCATCTTGAACAGCTATTTGCTTAGCTCCTCCAAGAAGACTAGTCTGAGCAAGACGCTTTTCACATAAATCAATATAACCCTCCTGCAGGTCAAACCCAACGGCATTTCTGTTTGTATCTCCCGCGGCAACTAGAGTAGTACCGCTGCCAACAAACGGGTCTAATACAAGCTCACCCTCATGAGTGAACAACTCAATAACCTTCCTAGCTAGAGAGATAGGAAAGGTGGCTGGATGAATAGTTTTTTTGCGAATATCTCTCGCTTCATAATTAAACTGCCACACACCAAGCTGACTTTTAAGCCATTGCTTTGCTGTCATACAATTAATGTGGCTCGGTTTGCAATTACAGGTTCTTTGATAACCGATATTTAATTTCGTCCTATAAAGACTGCCACCTTCACGTATTACCGTAGGTATTTCCATGATTACCATACTGAATTCTCTATGCCCCCTTTTCCATCAATTCTCCACACTTATCACAGGTGATAACGCCTAAATGAACTTCCATTATATTACCTCACCCCCACCCTTATTTACTTCTCTTTTTGCTTACCCGAATCCCTTAGCATTGTTGAAGTTAAACCCGAAGCCCACTTTACCCTCATAAAATGCGCCATGAGACCCATCAGAAAAGGATGTCTTTCTCCCCATGGCACCAGTAAATCGTAGACCGCAGTGCTAATAATTTCCTCGTCCTTCTGGTTCTTTTCCCTGGCTACCTTTATCCGGCTGAGGATATCCTGCCGCTTCACAAGCCTCGCCCGGTATTTTTTCTCTTCTTCGGTCAGCGGCTTCTCCGAGCTGGAGAGTTTATCTAGATTTTCAGATATTTCCTGGATTGTTCGCTCTAATTCTTCATCAGCAATCATAATCTTACCTTCCGCAGCAGTGCTTGTATTTTTTGCCGCTACCACAGGGACAGGGGTCATTGCGGCCTATCTTCCTGCCACCGACCTTCATCCGCTGTTTGCCGCTGCCCCCGGCATGCCCAGCCGCCTGCGCCATCGGCGATGGTGCCTGCTTCGAGGCCTCACGCTTGACAATGCTCACATGATATATGGTATGAACTACATCATGCTGAATGGTGTCCAGCAACGTTTGAAACTGCTGGTATCCCGCGCGCTTATAAGCATCCACTGCCCGCGTCTGGCGTAAAGTCTGCCACCCCGCCTGAAGGCGCATGTTCTCCATGGCGGTCAGGTGCTCTATCCACAGGTTATCCATGATGCGCAGCATCACCAGCCGCTCCAGCACCCGCATACTTTCCGCGCCCAGCTCTTTCTCCCGCTCCTCGTAAAGAGCCTCAGCCAGCTCGGTCAGCTCATCCTCAATCTGCTTCGGCTTCATCTGGGAGAGACTATCAGCTCTCAACGCTGGCGGCAAGGCAAAGATAGTGGAGACATCAGCCATCAAGCCCTCCAGGTCCCAGCCAATACCGTGCTCATCAACAATATGAGCCGCTACCATGCCCCGTATCTCTTCTTTAACCATTGATAAAATGTTTGCCTTGAGGTCAACACCGCCCAGTATCTTCCTGCGCTCACTATAGATAAGCTCACGGTGCTTGTTAACCACATCATCATACTCCACCAGGTGCTTGCGCATATCAAAGTGATAGCCTTCAACCCTGACCTGTGCGCCCTCAATCGAGCGGTTAACCAGTTTATTCTCAATGGGAGTATTCTCATCCATACCCGCCCATTCCATAAAGCCTTTAATACGTTCGCCACCGAAGCGGCGCACTACGTCATCTTCTAATGACACGTAGAAACGAGAGCTCCCCGGGTCGCCCTGCCGCCCGGCCCTGCCCCGGAGCTGGTTATCAATCCGCCTTGCCTCGTGGCGCTCGGTGCCAATAATATGAAGCCCGCCAAGCTCAACCACCTTGCTGTGCTTCTCCTGCCACTCTGCTTCATTTTGTCCGTCAAGACTTCCTCCCAGCACAATGTCAACACCGCGCCCCGCCATATTGGTGGCGACGGTTACCGCCCCCGGCTCCCCCGCCCGGGCAATGATAGCCGCCTCTTTCTCATGATACTTGGCATTAAGCACCTCATGGGGGACACCCCTTTTGGTGAAAAGGTCACTCAGGTACTCAGACTTCTCAATAGACACGGTACCAATCAGTATCGGCTGATTCTGGTGATAAAGCTGCTCAACCTCACGCGCCACCGCGTGGAACTTCGCCTTCTCATCCTTGTAAATCTGGTCGGGAAAATCATCACGAATCATCGGTTTATGGGTGGGAACCATCACCACCTCAAGGTTATATATCTTGTGAAACTCTTCAGCCTCGGTGGCAGCAGTGCCGGTCATCCCGGCCAGTTTCTCATACATGCGGAAGTAGTTCTGGATGGTAACGGTGGCATAGGTCATCGTCTCCCGCTGCACCTTGACATGCTCTTTGGCTTCAATTGCCTGG
>CAZWYS010000075.1:0-7301 GCA_964638295.1 uncultured Dehalococcoidaceae bacterium | reverse complement strand
CTCAAACCTGTATAGCTTTATCGGCTCATCGGGGTCTATGCCCGCCTTCTGGCGGCAGATGTCAATCTGGTAGTCCACGGTGTCCACCCCCTCAAGGTCAGGCAGCAGCAAGCCCCGCCGGAAGCCGCACTCCACGATAACCCCGTACTTCTTGGGGTCCAGATGGCTTTCATCCGGCACTGGCTTTGGGGCGGTGAGCACGTCAACGCTGTATTCAAGGTGCTCCAGTTCTTCGGGGGCAACGGGGGGGAAGCGGGGGTCTCTGGTAGCCGAGTTGATGGCATTGCTGATAATCTCTTCCGCCACATTGCGCTGGGTAGGGTCAAAGGTGCCGATGCAGCCCCGTAGCTCGCCAGACTTGTGAAGAGAAACGAAAACCCCCGCCTTCGCTTTCATTTCCGGGATTAGTTCTCCGGGGGGTGGGGTAATCTTGCCTTCCCTGACATAAGACTCCACCGTATTCTTGGCCAGTTTTACCAGAGGGTGCATCTCAACTGCTTTGATGAGTATGCCGGCGTAGCCAACCACCGCGGAATAATCGCCGGTGGTATCACCACTGGTCTGGTATTTGACCAGTTCGGCTGACTTTGCCCCCAGTTCTTTGGCGGCAGAAATGAGGCAAGCTGTTGGCGCATAGCCGCACATTGATATATCCAGTTCCTCAACTCGCTTCAATAACTCGTCCTCGTTCAAGTTCAATATTGCCTCTATAGCCTGAGTATCCTTCTTACGTGCTGACTCCTGCGGCTCATAGTGGGTCATGTCGCTGCTGGCTATGATGACGGCTTCTCTTTTCAGCTCTTTTATGGCTTGGGCTATGTCTTTGCCGATTTGCTTATAGGTAGCACCGCTGGCGAAGGAAAGAATGATGGGCACGATGCGAATGTCCGGCTTGAAATACTGTAAAAATGGTATCTGTACCTCAATGGAGTGTTCATACTGGTGGGCGACATCATCTTCCTGCAAATTACTGGAAATGGCCAGAATCCGTTTCGCCAGCTCTGAGTCGATTTCAACCTCACCCAGAGGCGTTTCCCATTTACCTTTGGTCATAATGCTCAGTGGTTTGCCCCGGCCGCTATGGTTGGGCCCCATGATGATAAAGGTGTCTTTAAATTTGATTCTGGAGATAACGGCACCGGCTACTGGCCCGGAATAGACATAGCCAGCATGGGGTGAAACCAGGCCGATTACTTCCTGTTTCTCCGCTTTCTCATCAACGAGCATCTCAATCATTGACTTCAGCTGTGAGGGTGATGAAGGGTAGAATTGTCCGGCGACCACTGGATTCCTAATCATCTTGGCTCTCCTTAATGTGTCCTGAAATTAAGTTCCGCCCCGCAGAACTTACATTTTGAACCTTCCAGCCCGATTACCTCGGTCTGGTAGCCAAACCTCCGTACAACAGGCTTGCCACAGGAGTAGCAGACAGTACTTTCGCTCTGGTGGCCGGGAACATTACCGGCATAAATGAACTTCAGGCCGGCTTTTCGCCCTATCTCATAAGCACGCTCCAGAGTGGAGACCGGGGTGGGGGGAAAATGCATCATCTGGTGGTGGGGGTAGAACCTAGTTACGTGCCAGGGTGTCAATTCACCCAGCTCTTCCCGTATCCAGTTGGCGATGCCCTCAAGTTGCTGGTCGTCATCGTTCATGGTGGGTATGATGTTGGTAATGACTTCAACATGCATCTGCCATTTATCTTTAGCTCGCTTGGCAACCTCAAGTATGCTCCGCCAGCGGGGTATTTTAGCCAACTCACGGTAAAAAGCGTCAGAGAAGCCCTTGATATCAACCCGCCAGGCATCTAAATAGGGGCCGATAGCATCTAGTGCCTCCGGGGTCATATAGCCGTTAGTGACATAGACAGTGTACAGGTTGTTCTCTTTAGCCAGCTTGGCTGAGTCCAGAGTATACTCAAACCAGATGGTCGGCTCATTGTATGTCCAAGCAATGCCCTGACAGTGGTAGTGCTTTGCCAGTTCAATAGCTGTCTGAGGGGGAACATCCTGAGAGCCACGCCAAGGTTCATTGATAGCCGGGCAGGAAATTTCCCAGTTCTGGCAGTCCTGACAGTGGAAGTTGCAGCCCCACCCGCCCAGAGAGAATGCCAGGCTACCGGGGAAAAAGTGGAATAAAGGCTTCTTTTCAATCGGGTCAGCGGCGACCGATGACGCTTTGGCATAGTTCATATTATAGAGGACGCCGTCGCGGTTCTGATACATGCGGCAAACGCCAGACTTATTCAGACCTATATTGCAGTGCCACTGGCAGACGTTACATTTTACTCTGGAATTGGGTAACTTTTCATAGAGCATTGCTTCATGCATAGAAGTCACCTTTTTCTTTAACTTAATTATATCACTCAGCTACTGTCAATTATAGCCTGTTTAAGGACAGACCAGAGGCAGAAGGTTCAGGAGCAGCTATGGCTGTTGTCCCAAGCGCATTGGTTATTCTCAATTTGGTTAGTAAATCTTTAAGAGATTGGCAGGTATATAGAGGTTAGATTAAATAGCAGGCTCTTTACTTTACGAAGTAAGATGTAAGGGATTATAATAGATGGGCAAGTTAAAGGTTTTGACAATGTAAGCGGAGGCGAGGCTTGGTAGCTTTATATATAGTCTCTTCGGAAGAAGCCGCGGGTAAGACTGCAATTGGTGCTGGCTTGGGCAAGTATTTGCTAGGTGAAGGCAAAAAGGTAGCCTTCTTGAAGCCAGTCATAGCTGATAAGAAACCAGCAAGTGCTGACAGTGACGCTTCATTTATGAAGCAAGTTTTGGCGTTGACGGAGCCGGTGGAATCTCTGTGTCCACTTCTCAGTGGCGAGAGGAGTCTGGCAGACAGGATTAGAGAGGCTTATATTGAAGTTTCTCAAAATAAAGATGTGGTTATTATAGAGGGTATGTGTGGGCGGAGCCCTGATGACGATCTGAGCAAGGCTTCTTACCAGATAACTGTGGCACTGAAGGCTAAAGTAATTTTTGTGGAAGGCTATTCCAATGGTTCGTCTGCGGTGAAGTTTGTCGACAGCTATAAAGGCTTTGGGGAAAGCTTACTGGGTATCATGCTGAATAAAGTGCCGAGGAGTCAGCTAAAGCGCGTATGTGAAGGGATAACTTCCAAGTTCAGCGAGGCTGAGTTGCGCATCCTGGGAGTACTTCCTGAAGATAGAACTTTATTTACTTTAACTACAGGTGAACTGACTGACAGTATTCAGGGAGAAGTATTGAATGACACTGAGAAATCAATAGAGTTGGTGGAAAATCTTATGGTGGGGGCAATGGTGGTTGACTCAGGTCTGGACTATTTTGGTCGCAAAGCCAATAAGGCGGTAGTGGTCGGGGGTGACCGACCGGATATGCAGATGGCTGCCCTGGAGACGTCGACAAATTGTCTTGTTATCAGCGGTGGCAAGGCGCCAGTCGATTATGTCCGCTATAAGGCAGAAGAGAAAGGCATCCCCATCATTTTAACCAAGAACGATACCAATGCCGTAGTGGAAAATATTGAGAATGCTCTGGAGAGAGCCCGATTCAACCAGGAGAAGAAGTTAGTCAAGCTTGCTGAAATTTTGCAGCAGAACCTTGACTTTCAAGCTATATATAAAGGGTTGGGTTTAGCCAGCTAGAAGCAGTGGGGATATCTTGAATGGGAAGCAAAGCAGTTAAGCAAACCTATGCTGCCGCTGGCGTTAATATTGACGTTGCCGCCAAAGCCAAAGAGTTGATTGGGAAGCAGGCAAAGAATGCCCAGCGACCTGAAGTGTTGAGTGGCGTTGGGTTTTTCGGCGGGCTTTTTGAATTTAAGGGATATAAGCAGCCGGTTCTGGTGTCCAGTGTTGATGGGGTTGGCACCAAGCTGAAGATTGCCATTGCTTTGAATAAACACGATACCATTGGCATTGATATCGTCAATCACTGTGTGAATGATATCCTTACCTGCGGTGCCGAGCCTCTTTTCTTTCTGGATTACGTTGCCACGGGTAAGCTGGTGCCAGAGCAGGTGGAAGCAATTGTTCAAGGGTTATCAAAGGCTTGCCGTGAGGTTGGCTGTGCGCTTATTGGTGGCGAGACCGCTGAAATGCCCGGGCTTTATGCTGAAGAAGACTATGACCTAGCGGGCTTCATTGTTGGCGTGGTGGAGAAAGAGAAGATAATCATGGGTAAGGCAATTTCGGCTGGAGATGTCATTATTGGCTTACCCTCCAGCGGGTTACACACCAATGGTTATTCTCTGGTACGTAAGATTTTTAGTGTTGACCAGCTGAGGAAGTACCATGCTGAACTGGGGCGGACTCTGGGGGAAGAGCTTCTGGAGCCTCACCGGTGCTATTACCAGCAGTTGAAGCCATTGCTGCCACTGATTAAGGGCTTGGCGCATATTACCGGCGGAGGTCTGCTTGATAACGTGCCCAGGGTATTGCCGCAGGGTATGGCGGCAAGATTTAACGCCAAGTCGTGGGCTATGCCGGCTATTTTCAGGCTTATCCAGCAGCGAGGGAACATTGACCGGGATGAGATGTACCGGGTGTTTAATATGGGCATCGGCATGGCGGTCATATGCTCAGCTCAGACGGTTGACCAGCTGACTAAAGCTCTGCCTGAGGCTAAGGTCATCGGGGAGGTGGTAAAGCAGATGGGGCAAGAGAGAGTGGTTATCGAATAGGCGAACTCGGGAGGGGGAGGACAAGGGTATTATTAAAAATAGGGAAACAATTCCTAGCTGATTAGCTTTGAATTGTTTTTAGAGTTATGTTAAGTTTACCGGTCATTTAAGTGGGGAAGGTTGGGGGGGACGGAGCCCCTTCAAAGAGCACTCCCCCTCTTGGAATATAAAAGTCGTTGCGAGGAGCAGAGCGACGAAGCAAACTATGAGGTAAGATTGCTTCGCCTTCGGCTCGCAATGACATATCAGGTAAAAGGGAAGGGGGATAAAGGGGGTGCGAATAAAGTGAGAGATGGCTTTTGGGTGGTAGTAAGTTTATTAGTGATAGCGGGTCTTTTGACAGGTGGCTGCACACAGTCGGCTCCACTACAGCCAGCGCCAGTATCTGGAGTATTACCCGCCGAACATCCAACTGACTTCCCCAAAAATTTAAGGTGGCTGACGGAAGAGGAGAAGGAGAGGATAATAGAAATCGCAATGAGTACACCCAGGGCACAAGAATGTCTGGGAGAGGAAAGCGAATACACGTCAAGGATAAGCTGGGTAGCCTTAACACCGAGCAGCACAGGAAAGGGCTATTCTGGCTATCGTATATTTGAATATGAGATAGTAAAAGAAGGGATACCAAGGGGGACGGTTGATATAATTCCACCCGGTTACCCGGAGAAGATAGTCTCGGTGGGTGTTTCCGAGGAAGATGAGATTTATCCGTGCGTACACCTTCATTTTGCGGAACCGTTGGCACTGACCATTATGGCCGCCATTGATTTGGAGAAAGAAAAGAGCGTGTATGTTGACTATTACCCTCAGAGAAGAGGTCCGGTCCTGCCTACGAAGACTCCGCCATCGGCGCCACCAGAAGAAGCAAATTGAATTTAAATAACGGGAGGGAATTTAATGCGAGCTATTGTAAGTGTATCTGATAAAGCCGGGGTAGCCGATTTTGCCAGAGGTTTAAGCCAGCTGGGGTTTGAAATCTTCAGCACCGGCGGTACCAAGAAGGCAATGACCGAGGCCGGGGTGCCGGTGAAGAGCATCTCGGAGATTACGGGATTTCCCGAGATTCTTAATGGTCGGGTAAAGACGCTGCACCCGATGGTCCACGGCGGTCTGCTGGCCAAGCGCAGTCTGCCCGCCCATATGGCCGAGCTGGCCGAAAATAAGATTGAACCCATTGACCTGGTGGCAGTCAATCTTTACCCATTTGTCCAGACGGTAGCCAAAGAGGGGGTAAGTCTTGACGAGGCGCTGGAAAACATTGACATCGGCGGACCGACCATGATACGGGCTGCCGCCAAGAATTTTCCCAGCGTTGTCGTGGTCGTTGACCCGGCGGACTATCAACCGGTTCTGGAGAAACTGAAGCAGGGCGATTTGCCAACGGACGAGCGCAAGCGACTGGCGCAGAAAGCCTTTCAGCATGTGGCGGTTTACGATACGGCTATATCACAATACCTGAGGCAGGACATGGAGGGCTTTCCCGAAGAAATGACGGTAGCCATGAAGAAGCGCTACGGGCTCCGCTACGGTGAGAACCCTCACCAGAAGGCGGCTTTTTACTCCGAGCAGGTGGTAGGCGCCAAACCGAATACTGGCATAACCTGGGCGAAACAGCTCTGGGGAAAAGAGCTGTCCTTTAACAATATTCTTGATGCCGACGCTGCCTGGGGAGCGGCTACCGATTTTGCTGCCCCGACTGTATCGGTTATCAAGCATACCAACCCCTGCGGGCTTGCCAGCCACGAAGATATTGCCGAGGCGTACCGCCGCGCCTTCAGCGGCGATGAAGTGGCTGCCTTCGGCGGCATTGTCGCCGCCAACCGGCCGGTCACCCTGGCGATGGCGGAGGCAATAAGGCCGGTCTTTTACGAAATAGTCATCGCCCCTGATTACGAACCCGAGGCGCTTGAGCTGTTGAAAAAGAAAAAAGACCTGCGTATTCTGGTGGCGGAGCTGCCACCCGGCTACGGCAAAGCCGAAGCCGGTTACCTTGATTTCCGGCGGGTCAAAGGCGGTTTCCTGGCGCAGGAATCGGATGCGCTGCCGGAGGGTCAGGTGAACCTGAAGACGGTCACCAAGCGTGAGCCGACGCCCAAGGAGATAGAGGACTTGCTTTTTGCCTGGCGCGCTGCCAAGCACGTGAAGTCCAACGCTATCATGCTTGCCAAGGACAAGACGGTTGTGGGCATGGGCGCCGGGCAGCCGAGCCGGATTATCAGCGCTCAGATAGCCAAAGAGAAGGCGGGGGAGAAGTCCAGGGGGAGTGTGCTGGCTTCGGATGCCATGTTCCCGTTTCCTGACGTGGTGGAGGCGGCAGCGGCGGGCGGGGTAACGGCGATTATCCAGCCCGGCGGCTCCATAAGGGACGAAGAATCAATCAAGGCGGCGGACAAGCACAACATAGCTATGGTCTTTACCGGCGTGAGGCATTTCCGGCATTAAGCTATATGTGACGACATAAATACTTGCGTATAGGAATGAATACGGGCAAACTCTAAACAATATCAAATGACCGAAGTTAAAAAATCTAAACAGTTTGGACTATTGTTTACCGGACAACTAAATGTCATTTTGAAATTAGAATTTGTTTAGGATTTAGGATTTAAATATTAGAATTTCACAAAGAGGCGGGC
>CAZWYS010000074.1:1424-7336 GCA_964638295.1 uncultured Dehalococcoidaceae bacterium | reverse complement strand
CCAGGGAGATGAGTCGGCAGATGGCTTCAGGCTGGGCGGAGGCACAGCCGCCGGCTTTACCCAGGCTGGAGAATACCTCGCAGATGCCATTTTCATCAGAATTGACGGTTACATAAATGTAGCCGCAGCCGGTGGTTACCCTTTCGGTTATCCCGGTGGTTACTTTAGCCCTCTTTCTGGGGGTACGTCTGACCTCTTCAACTTTCTCCTGCCTGCCGGTGGTCAATACCTGCGCGTCACGGCTTCTATCGCGGTAAATGGTTATCCCCTTCAGTCCCTCCTCATAGGCCAGCATATACACTTTGTTTACGTCTTCCCGGGTGGACTCATGAGAGAAATTGACGGTTTTGGAGACAGCATTGTCGGTGGACTTCTGGAAGGCAGCCTGCATCCTGACATGCCACTCCGGGGTTATCTCGTGGGCGGTAACAAACGTCCGCTTGGTATTATCCGGTATGCCATCAATATCAACGAGGTGAGTACCATCAGCCAGCTTCTGCATGAGGTCTTCCGAGTAAAAGCCACCGTTCCGGGCAGTTTCCTGAAAGTAGGGGTTTACCTCTACGAGATGGGCACCATCAAGGATATTTTTGATATAACTCAGGGCAAAGAGAGGCTCAATGCCACTGGAGCAGCCGGCAATAAGGCTCAGGGTGCCGGTGGGAGCAATGGTAGTGCGCGAGGCATTTCTTACCTGGGGGCCATCGGGGACATCGTAGATACTTCCCTCAAAGGCAGGAAAGACGCCCCGCTCTTTACCCAGTTCTACCGAGGCTTTGGTGGCTTCTTCATTGATGAATTGCATGAGAGAGGTGGCAAGCTGCAGCGCCTCTTCTGAGTCATAGGGGATACCCAGCTGGATTAACATATCGGCAAAGCCCATGACGCCAAGCCCGATTTTTCTGGTTTTTCTGGTCATTTCAGCGATCTGGGGTAGCGGAAACTTGTTGACGTCAATAACATTATCCAGGAACCTGACCGCGGTTTTTACGGTCTCAGCCAGCCGGGGATAGTCAACCTCGGTAGCTCCGTTCGTGTTTCGCAGCATCCTGGCCAGATTGATTGAGCCCAGGTTACACGACTCGTAAGGCAGCAGTGGCTGTTCGCCGCAGGGATTGGTGCTTTCAATGCTGCCCAGGTGGGGGGCGGGATTATCCTGATTGATGCGGTCAATGAAAACAACGCCCGGGTCGCCAGTTTTCCAGGCCATATCCACTATCTTGTCGAACACCTCTCTGGCATTGAGCTTATCCTCAATCTCTCTGGTGCGCGGGTTGACAAGGTGGTAGCCAGTACCCGCCTTGACTGCTTCCATGAATTCAGCAGTTACCGCCACCGAGATATTAAAGTTGGTCAGGGCAGTCGGGTCTTCTTTGGAAGTGATGAACTTCATGATGTCGGGGTGGTCAACGTTGAGGATGCCCATATTGGCGCCACGGCGCATGCCCCCCTGCTTGATGACATCGGTGGCGGTATCAAACGCCCGGATAAAAGAGACCGGGCCACTGGCGACGCCGCCGGTGGAGCCGACTCTATCCTGTTCCGGCCTCAGTCTGGAGAAGGAGAACCCGGTCCCCCCGCCACTCTTATGGATGAGCGCCGTATTTTTTACCGAATCAAATATAGAATCCATTGAGTCCTCAATGGGCAAGACAAAGCAGGCGGATAGCTGTCCTAACTCCCGTCCCGCGTTCATCAGGGTGGGGGAGTTGGGCAGGAACTCAAGGTTAGCCATCAGCCGGTAGAACTCATCTTCTCTCGCTCTGGCATCCGCCCCGGGGTCATACACAAGTTCTGCCGAAGCAACAGCCTGCGCGACACGACGGAACATCTCTTCGGGCGTTTCAATAACTTTGCCTTCCTTGTCCTTCTTCAGATACCTCTTGTGCAGGACATGGAGGGCATTTTCGGTAAGACTAACGCCAGGAGCGGGTTCTCTCTTGCGCCTGGCGGTGGCGATGTTCTTCATTTTGGTCGGTTCCTCCTCTGCGTGTTTTCGTTCTTCTGCGGCTAAAATTTCCTCAACCACCGTTAGTATGTCGGCATCAGTTGGCAAGCGGCCCGGCCGGCGCGGCGGTCTTACCACCAGGTCTTCCATACCGGGCAGGGTCTGCGGCTGCAGCACCGGCGGCTGTTCTTTTTCCAGTCGCTCAATAACCTGGGAGGTGAGCCGCTCCACCAGTTTCCGATCGGCGATGCCCATAGACTCGGCAGCCGCAAAGACAATGCGGGCAATCTGGTTACGACTGGGGGAGTGTATCGGTTTATTTTCCGGTCGTCTGGCTGAGTCCATCATAAACTCCTATTTTCAAGCCTTACTTTTAGCGGGTTGCTCAGATTTAATACTGACTTTCTTCGGGTCACTTTTAGCCAGCTCTTCTAATTTATCGTTGGAGAGCAATGATAGCTGGTTGGCAGGGTGCGAAACCCCGGTTTCACCACTGATTAAGGTGTCGACAACTTCTTTGAGTGTCGTGATGTCGGTAAACTCCCGGTAGACGCTGGCAAAGCGAATATAGGCGATGTGGTCCAGGCTCTTAAGCTTCTCCATCACCATGTCCCCGATGACAGTGGTAGGTATCTCCACTTTACCCGAGTGGTAAATTTCAGCTTCAATATCATCGGCAATCTTATCGGCACTACCGCTGGGCAGAGGTCTTTTTTCGCAAGCCTTGCGAATACCGGTGAGCAGCTTGCCACGGTTAAATTCCTCGCGCCTCTGGTCTTTCTTAATCACAAATAGGCTGGCTGGTTGCAGGCGCTCGTAGGTGGTGAAACGGGAGCCACACTTCAGGCACTGGCGCCGGCGGCGCACCCCGTCATTAATCTCACGGGAGTCGATAACCTTAGAATCGTGATAACTACAATAAGGACAGTTCATCGTCAAAAACCACAGTCTGTAGTGGAACGGTGGTAACAATACCACAACCTGTAGTGTTTGTCAAGGGGGTCCGGGCCTGATTTTTGTAAAAATTTAATCACGACTTTACCTGACATTTTCTAAAGGGTAAGATTATGATAATCAGGTGAGCAAGCAAATGGACTACCAGGCAGCCTTAAATTATATTCTGAGCTTCGCTGATTATGAGCGAATGCCGCGTTCGGCGCTCGTCTTTGATTTGAGGCGTATTCAGATGCTGCTGGACCGACTGGGCCATCCCCAGAAAGCAGCCAGGTCAATTCACATCGCCGGCACCAAGGGCAAGGGGAGCACCGCGGCGATGATTGCTTCCATACTGACCCAGGCGGGTTACCGGACGGGGCTTTATACTTCTCCTCATCTTCTCAGTATTACCGAGAGGATACAGATTGGCGGGAGAGCGATTGCTGAAGGTGATTTCGCCGGGCTGGTGGAGATGATGAAGCCTGAGGTGGAAGCGGTGAATGCGTCCGGTGGTCTGGGCGAGCTTACCACTTTTGAACTGCTAACGACGCTGGCTTTCGCCTATTTCAGGGAGCGGGAGGTGGATTACCAGGTGCTGGAGACGGGGCTGGGGGGACGCCTTGATGCGACCAATGTGGTACAGCCCGAGGTCTGTGCGATCACTTCCATAAGTTTTGACCATACCGATGTCCTGGGGGATACCCTGGCTCAGATAGCCACTGAAAAAGCGGGCATAATAAAGTCGGGGAGCATGGTAGTAGGCGCTCCTCAATCTCCCGGGGCGATGGAGGTAATAGAAAGGATATGCCGGGAGAGGGGTGTGGGGCTGGTCAAGGTGGGCAGTGATGTCACCTGGCAAAGAAAGGACTTCAGCGCCGGGGGGCAGTCGTTTGAGTTGAGCGGGCTGCGTGGCAAATATACCCTGAATATTCCGTTGGCCGGGGAGCATCAACTGGAAAATGCCGCCACGGCGGTCGCGGTGGTGGAGGCACTGGCGGAGAGGGGAGCTGAAGTCTCACCGGGAAGCATTGCTGCCGGACTGGAGCGAGTGCACTGGCCGGGGCGACTCCAGATTCTGAAGCGTGAGCCCTGGTTTGTCGTTGATGGCGCCCATAACGATGACTCCGCCCGGAGGCTGGTCAAGGCACTGAAGCAATAC
Organism: uncultured Dehalococcoidaceae bacterium; assembly: GCA_964638295.1. GTDB lineage: Bacteria > Chloroflexota > Dehalococcoidia > Dehalococcoidales > RBG-16-60-22 > CAZWYS01. Next base: position 3,293 of record CAZWYS010000074.1, on the reverse strand, counting down.
TTTAATTTTGACCGGGCGTTCCTTATTTTCGGTGCTTCTTCCGATAAGAACATTGCCGGGATGGTGGCTGAGCTGGCGTCTCTTCCTGATACCGTTATCGTTACCCGGTCGCGTCACCCCCGCGCCCTAGCCACCGACAGGCTGGTCAGCGAATTTTCAAAAAGGGGGATAATTCCCGAAGTAGCCGAAAATGTTGCCGCCGCGGTGGAGCTGGCATTGGCCAAAGCAAAGCCGGCTGACCTTATCGGTGCTACCGGCTCGCTGTTTATCGTGGCTGAAGTACTGGAGTATATGCTAGAGCGTAGCTAACCTGAAGGAGGGTTAACCCCGGCTTCAATAACCAGGTCTTCGCCAAGCCGGTATATCCGCCGGAAAGATAGTTTAATCGCCTGGCCGAGCTCACATATTTTTAACTCTCCGACTGCCTCAATACCCTTCCCTGTTATCTTCGGCGCCACGGCGACGACCATCCTGTCGGCTAAATTCTGGTGCAGCAGCGAGGTGATAACCCCGGCACCCCCCTCCACCAGCAGAGAAGAAACGCCCCGCTCTCCCAGCAGGCGGAGTAAATGCCTGAGGTCAATCTCCCCGGCATCGTCTTCCCGGACTACCAGAACCTCAATGCCCATTTCATTCAGACGAGATGATTTCTTTTCATCGGCGTGAGAAGTGGTGGCGATGATAGTTGGCGCTGTTTTCCCATCCCTGACTACTCTGGCGTCCAGCGGAATTCTCAATCTGGTATCCAGGATAATCCGAGTCGGGTTTTTCCCTTTGACCAGGCGCACGGTAAGCCGGGGGTCATCAGCCAGCACCGTATCTATGCCGACCATAACGGCGTCGCTGGTCGCCCGTAATTGATGTGCCAGCCGCCGGAACTTCTCCGAGCTTATCCATTGGGAGTCACCGGTGGCGGTGGCAATCCTGCCATCCAGAGTCTGCGCGAACTTCAGGGTGACCAGAGGCAGACCGGTGGTCATATACTTGAAGTGGGCGGCATTTAAGTTGCGGCACTCTGCTTCAAGAACGCCGACTTCAGTTTCGATGCCGTGCCGTTTCAAAATCTCCACCCCTTTGCCATTGACCCGCGGGTTGGGGTCAAGAGTCCCGATGACAACCCGGCCAATCTTATTCCGGATGATGGCGTCCACGCAGGGAGGTGTTTTACCGTGATAGCAACAGGGTTCCAGCGTAACGTAGAGAGTTGCCCCGTTTGTGCTCTCGCTGGCGCTTTGAAAGGCGTTGACTTCGGCATGGTTGCCACCAAACTGATGGTGATAGCCCTGACCGATTATACGGTCCTCTTTAACGATAACAGCACCCACCACGGGATTCGGGCTGGTCTTGCCCAGCCCTTTACGGGCTAACTTTAAAGCCCGTCTCAGGTACTCTTTGTCAAGCAATTCTGGTCAGTCTCCTTTGATTGGCTTATTCAGCCACTTTCTCAATCAGTACTGTAATCGTTACCTTTTCCTCTGCGACATTTATGTCTTTGAACTCAGCGTCAATGCCACCGCCGGCGGCTGATTCGGTTAGCTGAACCAGTACTTCGTCGATTTTGTGGGTGATGAAAGCGACAATTTTCTCTTTCACCGTGCCCGGTATCGGGATAGCGCCGAAACTGACGTCGGTTATGGTCACGTCAGGTTTGCCCTCGCTGATGCCAACTTGAGAGCTGGCTTTAAGCGTCACCCCAAAGCCGAGAATAGCAGTTTCCGCTTCAGTGAGCAGATTATTATCTGGCTTGAGGTCAATATGGATACTTTTTACCTCCATAGGTATATCCTCGGGTATTTCCACCCGGGTAAGCAGCTTTGCCGCCTGTTCATTAACCTCGGCTTCGGTGAAAACCAGCGTTACCTCCTGGCT
>CAZWYS010000074.1:0-1324 GCA_964638295.1 uncultured Dehalococcoidaceae bacterium | reverse complement strand
TGATGGCGATTTTAGAGAACTTTTCCATCAGTCATTCGCTTTCTTTTAAATTTAGTTAAAATCAATTTCTTCGCCACTCCTATTGCGGGTAAAGAGAAAGTAAATCTCAGCAAGGGAGCGACCAGCTGGATAGGCCATAATCTTACCATGCCCTGTGAGTAGCCGGCAAAGTCAGCATCGTCCTCAAAAGAGGGCTGCGCCCTGATTTGGAGAGGGGAAGAGGAGTTTAACAAAGCAGCAGCTGGCCCAATGAGGGCAAAAATGAGTCCAGTGTCAGCCGGGTCACCAAGTCCCACGCTAAGGTCGGCCACGAGGTTTTTAATCTTAAATCGGCGAAGGATATCTTTTACCAAGCTGTTTAACTGTCTTATCAGACCTTTAGTGGGCAGCATTTCAATTATATACCTGAAGTTTCTCTTTCCCTCTCCGGGTTTTCGCCTTTCTTTAACTACCTTCTTTCCTCCGGTTACTTCTTTGCCAATCAGACCGAAGAGCCAAAATAGCTTCAGGCTAAACCTTGGCCTTCCGGGCATATTCACCTGAACCACGACATCAAGCGGGATTAAAAGAACAAGGATGACCAGTACGGCTAGACTAGTCAGGGTAACGATGACCCACAACTACTTCTCTCCTTCCTTTTTCCGTTCTCTCCACTTTTCTATACTTTTCTCTATCATCTCGGGTATCGTTTCGCCTATTCTTTCTATGGCGGTTGCCATACCTCCCCTGATTGGCTCTATTCTAACTCCCTCCTTATCAATGATGACGATAGCGATAGGCTTCACCCAGGCACCGCCTCCGGTGCCGCCTCCAGTGCCCTCTCCTTTTTGTTTGGCCTCTCCCCGCCCGGAAGCGCCACCAGCGCCAAAGCCAAAGCCAACACTTATCAGAGGGACTAGGGTTGCACCCTGGATGGTTATGGGTTCACCTACCACAGTTCTGGTGCTAAGTACCTTCTCGATTTCGCCGAGAGTTGTCTTAACCAAGCTGTCTACCTCTTCCATGACTATCTGCCTCCTTCCTAGATAATTGGTGATTGAACCTCCGTCTAATATTATAAAGTAAATCGGTGACAATATAATAGTCGCCTCTTTAATAGTGGAAGCCGATAGTTTAGCTGAGTTGTGGTGGCATAATCCTGTCAGGGGTTGTCAGGTGCACCCGGGGCATAGCGTACTTGCGTTGGCGATAGCGATTTGCTAAAATCAGGGAGTTGACAGCCTGACTGGAACGCTCTAAAGAGGGAAATAGCCTGGCTGTTTACTAAAGCGGGCCGTTAGCTCAGTTGGTAGAGCACCTGACTTTTAATCAGGGTGTCGCAGGT
>CAZWYS010000073.1:0-7426 GCA_964638295.1 uncultured Dehalococcoidaceae bacterium | reverse complement strand
TAAGAGCTATTGTTAATGATGTCGAGGCGACCTTTAAATTAGTACCAGACATCCGGCATCTCAACCTTTCCATATCAACGTCAGACCAGATGATTGACGGCAAGTTCCAGGGAAGAAAGAAAAGAGATGATATTATTAACGACATGACACAGGCAGTTGATGCCGCTAAAGCAGCCGGTGCTGAGACAATCGGCGTCAATGCTGAGGACGCTTCCAGGACAGACCTGAATTTCCTACTTAAGTTCGGGCGAGCCGCCAAAGAACACGGCGCGGATAGACTCAGATATTGCGATACACTGGGTTACGATAACCCATTCACCATCTACGAAACCACCAAGGCACTGGCCGAAAATACCGGCATGCCAATTGAGATTCACTGCCACGGCGACCTGGGTATGGCAGTAGCCAACTCCCTCGCTGGAGCCAAGGGAGCCATAGATGGCGGGCAGGATGTCTACATCAACACCACCATTAATGGCATCGGGGAAAGAGCTGGCAATGCCGACCTCGTGGCGACCATTCTGGCAGTTACCAAGTCGAAAGAGTTCGCCGACAAATATCCACTGGGACACCCGGTGAAATTAACCAGAGCCGCCAAGATTGCCGAGTTTGCCAGCTACGCCTTTGACGTGCCAATCCCCATCAATCAGCCCGGGGTTGGGGCAAACGCCTTTGCCCATGCTTCTGGAATACACGCTGATGGCGTACTCAAAGACCCCGAAAATTACGAGCTATATAGCTTCAATGAGCTGGGCAGAGGCAAACCAAAGTTCGTGGAGACCGGAAGAGAGATAATTGCCGGACAATACAGCGGGATATCCGGCTTCAGCCATATAATGGGGAAGATGGAAGTTACATTTGCCAGCAAAGAAGCCGCCAGAGAGATCCTGGAGTTAGTCAGGTACGCCAATGTGGAAGCACACAAGCCACTGGTTGAGGATGAACTACAGTTTATTGCCAAGTATCCTCATATTGCCAAGAAGCTTTTAACCATGATACCGCTGGAGTAGCCGGCCAGATAATAATGCCTGAAGCCAAGAGGCTGCTTAAAATGCAGCCTCTTTTCATTACTAAAGAATAAGGTTATTATAGTTACTGAATAAATATAATAAACTCGGGCGTTAAAATGGTCAAAGAAGTAAACGGCATGACCCTGAAAGCCATTGGTGTGGTTAGAAATGAAATCAAACAGCCATCAATGTTTGACAGTGAGGAGGTTGTCTCCGAGATTGTCATTGACACCAATCTGACTGAGTCTCTGGATAACTTAGACGAATTCTCGCACATCATAGTTCTCTACTGGATACATAAAGCTACCGGGCAATCACCTATCAAAGTCCACCCCATGGGCAAACACAAAGTGCCACTCAAAGGGGTTTTCGCCACCCGCTCCCCAAATAGACCAAACCCGGTAGGAAAAGCCACTGTCAGGTTGCTTGAGCGCCAGGGTAACATACTAAAGGTAAAGGGTCTTGACGCCATTGATGGCTCGCCGGTAATTGATATCAAACCTTACCTCCCCGGATATGACTCGGTAACCGGAGCGAAGATGCCACCCTGGGTATCGCAAAGATAAACCAAGTGCTAAAATGGTTCAAGGAACACAGTTCAAAATAATATGGAGTCTACCATGGCAACTAAAGAGTTAGTCAGGCTGGAGGATGTCTGGGTGCATCTTGACGGCACTCCAGTACTGGAAGCAATAAACCTCTCCATTACAGCCAACGACTTCCTCGGTATAATAGGCCCCAACGGCGGCGGTAAGACCACCCTACTCAAGGTTATTCTGGGGTTGATAAAGCCGAGCCGTGGCAGGGTCTCGGTAATGGGGCAAGCCCCTGAGAAAGGCAGAAAATTCATCGGCTATATCTCCCAATTCAACCTGTTTGACCGCGATTTCCCGGCAAGTGTTTTTGACGTGGTGCTGATGGGACGCTATAGTAACGCCGGTTTGTTCCATCAGTATAGTGAAGAAGACAAAAGTATCGTCACCGAAGTTCTTAAGACCGTAGAGATGCTGGATTATAAAGACCGGCAGGTAGGTAAACTCTCCGGCGGAGAACAGCAGCGGGTCTTTATTGCGCGAGCACTGGCGACCAAGCCGAAACTACTGCTTCTGGATGAACCCACCGCCAGTATTGACCCGAATATGCAAGCTGAATTCTATGAACTCCTGGATAGATTAAAGGAAAGGATGGCCATCGTCCTGGTTTCCCATGATGTCGGTGCCATTTCCATCTATGTAGATGAAATTGCCTGTCTCAACCACCGACTCTTCTATCACGGCTCAAAAGAAGTATCGGCTGAGGAACTGGAAAAGACCTACCAGTGCCCGATACAGCTTTTAGCCCACGGTACCGTCCCCCACCGCGTACTGAAGGAACATTAAAGTGTTAGATGTACTCCAGTATCAATTTATGCAGAATGCGCTGCTGGCTGGCTTGCTGGCGGCTGTTGCCTGCGGCATCGTCGGCGTATACGTCGTGGTAAAAAGAATCGTCTTTATCAGTGGCGGTATTGCTCACGCCTCTTTTGGCGGTATCGGCCTGGGATATCTTCTCGGTATAAACCCGGTGCTGGGTGCCATATTCTTCACCGTTGCCTCGGCACTGGGTATCGGCCTAGTGACCAGGCGGACGAGACTCCCGGAGGACACCGCTATCGGCATCCTGTGGGCAATGGGGATGGCGCTAGGGATTATTTTTATCGGTCTGACTCCCGGATATGCCCCGGACCTGTTTAGCTACCTCTTCGGCAATATCCTGACCGTGCCCGTCTTCGACCTGATACTGATGCTGATTTTAGATATGATTATAATCACATTAGTCATCCTGCTTTACAAAGAATTCCTGTCTCTCTCCTTCGACGAGGAATTCAGCACCGTAACCGGGGTGCCTACCGAACGCCTCTACCTTCTGTTGCTGTGCCTGGTGGCACTGACCGTAGTCGTGCTGATAAGGGTTGTCGGCATCATTCTGGTCATTGCGCTTATCACCATCCCTGCCGCACTGGCCAGACAGTTCACACACAGCCTCAGGAAAATGATGCTACTGGCTATCCTGGCCGGTGTTGTTTTTACTTTCAGCGGACTGTGGATTTCCTACTGGCTTGACTTAGCCTCCGGGGCGACCATTATCCTGGTCAGCGGCACAGCGCTATTCATCTCCTTTGGCGTTTCTAAATTACGCCGTAAAAGCAGAGAATACAATCATCAGCCACTTGAGACTGGCTAACCAAACCGGCCAGAGTTGTCGCTGCAAAACATATAAACTATAATTGGGAGGAGAAAAATGGGACTTCGTATTACGACCGTAAGTGAAAATACCGCCGGTGCCGGTGACCTTCTGGCGGAATGGGGAATTAGTTTCTTCATTGAGACAGGTAAAGAAAATATCCTGTTTGATACCGGAACAAGCATCTCCGCCAGCTATAACATTGATAGCCTTAAAATTGACCCGAAACGAATTGATAAGATTGCCCTGAGCCACGGGCATTATGACCATACCGGCGGTTTGCGCCAAATACTGCGCAAGATGGGCAAAGAAGTAGAGGTAATCGCCCACCCTGACGTGTGGGCAAATAAATACAGTCACCACAAGGGCAAGAAAGACCGATATGCCGGCATACCCTTCCAGCGTGAAGAACTGGAAAGCCTCGGGGCAAGCTTTACCCTAACCACAAAACCGGTGAAGATAGCCGCCAACATAATGACCACCGGCGAAGTCCCCATGGTGACCGATTACGAAGCAATAGACCCGGCTCTGTATGTTAAAATTGATGGTGGCTTGCAGCCGGATAAGCTCCTTGATGACCTGGCACTTATCATCACTACCGAACTGGGATTAGTCGTCGTCCTGGGATGCGCTCACCGCGGCGTTATCAACACTTTATATCACGCCCGGCAGCTTACGGGTATAAAAACAATACACGCTGTCCTCGGTGGTGCTCACCTTTACAGTGCCTCCAAAGAGCAAATCAGGCGGACAATTGCGGCTTTAAAAGAGCTTGAAGTGCAGAGATTGGGCCTGTGCCACTGCACCGGCTTGCCAGCGGTCAGTATTCTGGCTCAGGAATTCGGCGACAGGTTCTTCTTCAATATTGCGGGCACAACTTTTAAAATGCCATAAGGAGTAGCCACGAACCTTTCTGTTCAATTAGCCCCCGGACACAAGCAAGGTCTGCTACTGGCTAACCCGGTGATGGCGGCATCGGGCACCTTCGGTTACGGCACCGAATACAGCCACCTGTTTGATATTCAAAAACTGGGGGCTATCGTCTGCAAGGGGACGACGCTGGAACCGAGAGAAGGAAACCCGCAACCCCGCCTTGTCGAAACTGCCTCTGGCATGCTCAACTCAATCGGCTTGCAGAATATCGGCGTGAAAGCCTTAATCAGAGAAAAAGCACCAATCTGGGCAAGCTGGCAGGTACCGGTTATTGTCAATATTGCCAGTGAAACTGCTGACGACTACGCCCAACTGGCGCACGAACTGGACGGAATAGCCGGCATCAGCGGGCTTGAAGTAAACATCAGTTGCCCAAATATTAAGGCTGGCGGTGCTGAGTTCGGCGCCAACCCCGAGTCAGCTGCCAAGGTAACTGCCCTGGTAAAATCAGCCACCTCTCTCCCGGTACTGGTCAAGCTAACTCCAAACACCGCCGATATCGTCAAGGTAGCGGTGGCGGTGGCTGAAGCCGGTGCTGATGCCATATCCCTAATCAACACCGTAAAGGGCATGGCGATTGATATCATTACCCGCCAGCCGCTATTAGGTAACGAAAGCGGAGGTCTATCCGGGCCAGCGATAAAGCCGATAGCACTGGGGATGGTCTACGAGGTGGCGGGTGCCGTGGATTTACCCGTCATCGGCGGTGGCGGTATTGCTACCGGTAGTGATGCCATTGAGTTCATTATGGCTGGTGCCAGCGCCATTCAGGCAGGCACCGCCAGCTTTGCCAACCCCCACGCCCCGCTTGATGTTCTGGAGGGAATAGAACAATTCATGCAAAAAGAGGGGATAGAAGATATAGCCGAGCTTGTTGGCGCCGCCCGGCACTAGAAATTAACTCACCACCTCAATACGGCTCAAAATTTCCTTCTCCCTCGCTCTCATCTCTCTTTCCGGTCCGGGTTTCTCATGGTCATAGCCGAGCAGGTGAAGCACGCCGTGAACAATCAGGATGGCTAATTCCTTTTTTATGGAATGCCGGTGTTCCTGCGCCTGCGTTACGGCTTGAGGGTAGGAAATTATGACTTCGCCAAGGTGGAGCACTCCGTCAGGAGGCGCCACAAAAGAGGGTGACTCTGCTCCGGTTTCTCCGGCAACGGAGGTCATGTAAAAGGCTAACACATCGGTAGGGGCGTCTTTTCCCCGATAGTCCCGATTTAACTCTCGCACCCTCTCCTGACTGGTAATGACCAGGCCAAGCTCAATATTAGAGCCGGTACCCTGAGCAGTGAGAACTCGCTCAACAAGACTTTGCAGCCAGCTCACCTCAGGGCAGCCCTCAAAATCTCCCTCAATTAAAACATTAATCTCCATAGCCACTGTGCGCCAACCATCATAGCATAGCTGCCCGGGGCTATCAAACAATACCACCGATGGCAAAGTACAATCGTTTAGGCACTCTCTATAGTCTCCCTTTTTACAGGCGTTAGCGTGGCATCAAAGACGGGATTACCCTTCTTTACTGATTTCCTGCGATACAGGCTTACTTTGTAATCCTTATCGGATACACCTTCAGGTATGACCACATCATTCCAGTCTTTGAATGGGACTACATTACTTGCCACCTGAGCGGGTGGGATATTCCCGCAACCTTCGTTTTGCTTAAAGAAGTTATAATTGATTAACCAGCCATCGGTTAAAAGCCTGATAGTCTCAATATCATTGTACTTCTGGAATACCTTTGTTCTTTGTTCTAGAGTCTTGTGAAACCGCTCTATTTCTGCTGTTGATTTGCCACTGGATAAGGTCTTGAATGGCCCGCCTTGAATATGCTTTGTATCCGCTCCAAAGGCATCCTCTATGCCTACAATATAAGAACGTAACTTATCGGTTATGATTGCTTTCGGAGTTTTACCCGCTCTTTGTTCTGCGAGTTTCATCAACACTTTAGCTTCTCTGCCACCTCTACTAAACGAAACGTGGGAAGCTAAGAGGTAATTAGTCTTAGGGCAAATAATATCCCAGAAATATACGGTCTTATCCCCTAGCTTCATATAAGTTTCATCTGCTACCCACGTATCCCCAACTTCAGGCTTAAAATCTTTGCATTGTTTTATCGCTTCTATGGTAAACCGCTTAACCCAATTCCAGTAGTTGCTCTCACTCATATCGGTATCATAGTCCTGCCTGAATTGCTGTTGAATAGCATCAAGAGACATCCCCCCATAATACATTCCCATAGCAGAAGCTATTTGTTTAGCGGGTGTTTTCATTTTGAATATTCTAGTAGGCTTTTCAGCAGTAATCTGAATTGGGGAAGTAACTACCGGATAAGGTTTAGCAACCTTACCAAAACGCATAGAATGTGAAGGGCGAAGCGATGACTTACCGATATACCTGATATGCCTTTGAATGACTTTACTACCCTTATGAATAGTCTCTACTTCATAGTCATACCAGTTGCCAGAGCCTGGGGGGATTTCTTTTGCTCTAATAAAACTCATAATTGACACTCACACGTATTCTTGCCTATAATACCAATATGTTTAGATGGGTTGGCTTAGGCTTAGCTATCGTAGGTGCTATCATGGCCGTTTGGGCTGGCTCCGCAGCTAACATCCCCATAACTGCACTCGGCGTCATTTTTCTCATCATTGGCTTCTTTGTTCTATCGCGCCCCAATTTTTAACTCTTTATTTATAAAGAAATCCCACACATTCTTAAAATAACTGCCACAATTGCAAAAGCCAGAACGCCTATTATTGCTAGCAGTATGTTATGGCGAAAAGCATCTTTATCATTTATGGTGAATTCCGCCATTGGAACATAACCGCTTTTACTCCCTAGACTATCAGTAAAGCGCATAATTATCTTATAGTGTGCCAATCTAGAAAGATTGCCTATCCACACAGCTTGTGGCTTAAAAATAGAAATTTGGTATCTATCTTTGTGATAATAAAAACTCGGCTGGTCACTAGATTTAAGTTTATTACTCTTTTTTGGTTTTGCGGTAGAAAATTCAAATATCCCGTTACCTTCCGTATTATAAAAATTAAATCTAGGGTCATTAGTTCTTTCAACTGGCCTATCATCATCAGTGCATAGTACCCATTCGTAACTGATAGAATCTTGGATATTCCTCATTTCCTTTCGGTTAGGCACACCTACCCTTAACATTAATCCAATATTTGAAGCATTAAAAAAATTAAGAAGGTCGGGCAAACCTAGCCGAGCGATATTTAATCTTAATGAATCGC
>CAZWYS010000072.1:0-7584 GCA_964638295.1 uncultured Dehalococcoidaceae bacterium | reverse complement strand
CCGACGACCACCTGAACCCCATTCAGGTGCGCTACCAGGCTGCGCTACACCCCGATTTGCTCACGGCTCTGCCAAATATACTATCATAATTTACTTCTAAGGGCAATGAAAGAGCAGGAAAACAAAAACGCAGATGCCTTTTATAGAAACAGGCACCGAAACCGGGACGGCCTAATTATCTCCCTTTAGCAAGTAGACATTCTTCCTCACCTCCACCAGGTCAGGGTTGCGGACCTCCTCCTCTGTATAAACAATAGAAATCCCCTTTTCCCTCAAGAGAGCAGTATCACTGGAGCCTTCTTCCAAGAATTTAGCGGCTTCCTCGTCAATCGGTCGGGGGAAAGTATGCGTTCGGGTATAGATATGCTTCCCGGTTATCGCCGCAAAGGCGGTAGCTTTCCACGGGTCGAGGATTGCTTTCTTATAATCCCCATCAACATTCTCCGCAATCCAGACAAACGCCTGGTAATCCTCCTCATCAATCACATGATAGTAAGGGATTTCCTGCCGGTCTGGGATGGCAATAGCCAGCGTCACCCCAACCAGGACCAAACATAAAAATTTGCCTATATGCCGGGTAATGAGAGGTCTCCTGAACCAGGTAGTGAGCCTGGATGGCAAACTGAGATTCTCTACCCCCGCCAGTCCTACCCCGGCGACAATGGCTGTCATCAACATCATAAACATCAGCCCTCGCTCATACATTATGGAGAGCCCGTAGTGGAAGGTATAAAAGGTAACCAGCATTGCCAATAAAGCCAGCAAACCGAATACCAGACCATAATTTTTCTTCCCACCCCTTATCGCCAGCAGAAAAGTGCCCAACAGACATGAGGCAATCGGCAGATAACCATATTCCTTCAAGACCCGTGGGAAATCAATGTACCTGGGAAGAGTCTGTGAAAGAAACAAGCCCTTCGCGGTAGGTAGTAACTTAGCCAATATCCAGGGAAACGGCGCCAGGAAGGGAATAAGCACCGCCAATGTTAATCCCAGGCTATGCTTGAAGTTGCCTTTCAGATTGAGTAGTATGTAAGGAATAAGCACTATAACCACAACGATTGCCGAGGGGGCGTGGATGGAGAGCAAAAAGGAGGTGAAGACAAAAAGTACCAAATAGCTCCATCCGCTGGTAAAATTAAAGGCGATAAAAAGAGCCAGGGGCACAAAAAGCAGACCCATAGCGACTGGCGCCAGGAAGCCAGGGCCCAGGATTCCTACCGTGGTTGGTATCAAACAGGTAAGGAAGGCAGCTTCCCAGCCAAATCCCTGCCGCTGCCCCAGGACATAGACCGATAGCACCGTGACCAGAAAAACAACGCCCGGGAAATATCTGAAAACAGTCAGCCAGGAGATACCACTAATCTGATGAAATACACTCCAGAAGATATGAAAGCCCGACTCTAAATTAGAACTGATGCTCACGGTTGATTGTCCAAGGAAAGGTTCAACGAAGGTGGTGCTACCTGACTGCAACATCGCCTTGGAGTAGGCTAAGTGAACCCATTCATCAATATGGACTGGATATGGATAGCCTTGGTGCGGAATGAAAGCAATATAGAATGCCAGCCCCATTACCGGCAACATCAGGTAAAACGATTTTGGTATATCACGAAAACTATGCCAATTCATATACTAACTCAGTTAAATATTAACGGGGAAGAAAAATAAGGCATGGACTGGTTATCCCCAATCAAACAGATATTTGATTTTGCCTTACCTGTCTTTGAGCGCTTGCCGGCTATCAGGGCGTTTCTGGGGGTTATACTTGTCTTCTTTCTGCCCGGTTTTGCCTGGACGCTCGTCTTCTTCAAACAGATAAATGTCATCGAAAGAGTTGCCCTTTCTCTCGGCTTGTCCATTGCCGTGGTAACACTTAGCATCCTTGCCCTCAATTTACTGCTCGGTATCAAAATTACCGGCCTTAACGCTCTGCTGATTATTGCTGTGATTACCATTATACCTGTAGTTTTTTACTACCTCAAGAAATTAACCAGAAGTAGTCAATAAAAGTCGGTAACGTAATATTAAACTGCCCTTCCAAATGGAGAAATTAGAGTTGTATGACGTGATAGTTATCGGTGGCGGGCCAGCCGGAAGTCACGTAGCCGGCAAACTGGCTGATATGGGACACCACGTACTGGTACTGGAGAGAAAGCAAAGGGTGGGAGCACAGGTCTGCTGCACAGGCATTATTGGTCAGGAATGCGTCCGCTCTTTCGCTATCGAAGACAACGTTATCTTGAGAAAGTTAAACAGTGCCAGGCTATTTTCACCCTCGGGAAGTCCGCTCAGCTTATGGCGGGAAGAGACTCAGGCTTATGTTCTGGACCGGGGGGCTTTTGATAACGCCATGGCAACCCGGGCTCAGGATAAGGGCGCGGAATACTCGCTAGATAGCGCAGTCAGAAATATAGAGGTCGCCGAGGAGAGGGTTAAGGTTGAGGCATCCCGTCGTGGAGAAAACATTGCTTTTGAGGCGCGGGCAGCGGTCATTGCCTCTGGTTTCGGCTCCAGGCTAACTGAGAAGCTGGGGCTGGGTAATTTTGCTGATTCCGTCCTCGGTGCTCAGGCGGAAGTGAAAACAGCGGGAGTTGATGAGGTAGAGGTCTATTTTGGCGGGGAGGTAGCTCCAGGCTTTTTTGGCTGGCTGGTGCCCACCTCACCACAAACCGCCCGGGCGGGGTTGCTGTCGCGCCAAACCCCGGGAATTTATTTAAATAAGCTGCTAAAATCCCTCGTCGCTCAAGGGAAAATAGTTTCGCCCGAAGCTAAGTTGAGTTACGGAGGGATTCCCTTAAAACCACTACCCAGAACCTGTGGTGAACGAGTAATAGTGGTCGGCGATGCTGCCGGACAGGTCAAGCCAACCAGCGGGGGCGGCATCTACTATGGTCTGCTGTGTGCTGACATCGCTGCCAACACGCTGCACCAGGCGCTGCGCCGTGATGACCTCTCCGCCAAGAGCCTGGCAAGTTATGAGCGGGAATGGAGACGGAAACTGGGGCGGGAGCTAAAGATAGGCTACTGGGCAAGAAAGCTCTTTGAGCGGCTCAGCGACCAGCAGCTCGACCGTATATTTGACATCGTAAAAGCGAATGGTATTGATGAGGCTTTACTTAAAGCCAAGGAAATATCCTTTGATTGGCACAGCAAGGCAATATTGATGTTGCTTGGACGCGCCGTCGTCGCCAAGGTGGCAGGTGTCATCAGGCTTCCTTCTTAAGTCGATAAAGATATATAATTAATGCTCAGAGAAGATTACTATGGTGAATAATAGCAGTCAGAATCCGAGCCTGGGCGAGGCAGCCAGGCTTTTTCTAGCCAAACTGTCACCCTCAGAAAGGGAACCCAGCCAGCCGGAAGTATATAAATTTGTCCGCTGGTTTGGCTCGGAGCGACCTTTGACCGGACTCTCCGCTCCCGAAGTGGCTAACTACGCCGAGCGGTTGTCGTCATCGGATACTGACTATAGCAAAAAGCTGGTGCTGCTCCGGGCTTTCCTGACTCATGCCAAGAAGGCAGGATGGAGCCAGTTGAATTTAGCCATCCACCTCAAGGCTAAGAAGACGAAAACCGGGCCAATGCCCTCACTCCGGCAGGGGCTACCCGAGACTATCCAGCTAACTCAGCAGGGTTACACCGAACTGGAAACCGAGCTGGCTGCCCTTATGAGCAAGCGCCCTCAACTCATTGAGGAAATGCGCCGGGCTGCCGCCGATAAAGACTTCAGCGAGAATGCGCCCCTGGCGGCGGCCAGGGAGCAACGAGGGCACTTAGAAGGGCGAATCAGAGAACTGGAAGAGACCTTGAAGCTAGCCACCATTATTAATGACGACCAAAGGCCGGCGGTCAAAGCAAATATTGGTGATAGCATCATCCTGCGTGACCTGACTTCCAGGGAGGAGCTACGCTATATGATAGTTGACCCCAAGGAAGTAGACCCGTCCAAAGGTAAAATTTCCAGCGCTTCGCCCCTGGGCAAGGCATTTATCGGGCGAGGTGAGGGAGAGACCGTGGAGGTAGCGGTGCCGGCAGGTAAGCTACGCTACCAGATTAAACGAATTGAACACTAACACCACGTTAATAGACGATACTGTTTATGGTATAATTTCAATGTGGTCCGGGGATATAGCTCAATAGGGAGAGCGCTGCGTTCGCATCGCAGAGGTCGGGGGTTCGAATCCCCCTATCTCCACTAATATATTTACATGTAGAGCTCCTGAACCAGTTTATGATTGATTTCAATGAAGTTGCGAATTTCTATTTTCCCATAGAAGGCGGATTTGCAGATACATCTGCTTTGGCTTTAAGCCTGTTACCAGATATCAAGAACAATTGAGGAGTGGGAGAGGCGTGGAAAGGATGAAACTGTTTTTCGAGCCCGGTAGTATCGCTGTGGTGGGAGCTACCGACAGGGAGGGTGCTGTCGGGCGGATAGTCCTCGAAAATCTGCTGTCGGCTAAGGATAAGCGTAAAGTATATCCGGTGAATCCCAATAGAGAAAAGGTACTGGAAACAAAATGCTATCCCGACCTTAGTTCTCTACCGGAACCCCCCGACCTTGCGGTCATTGTTACTCCAGCTAAAATTGTCCCTGACATGGTCGAGGAAAGTGGCAAGGCCGGGGTTAAGGCTATCATCATCATTTCCGCTGGTTTTAAGGAGATAGGTGCGGAAGGAAAAGCACGCGAAAAGAGAATAGCCAAGCTCGCCAGAGAATATAATATGAGGATAATCGGGCCCAACTGCCTGGGTGTGATTAAACCCAGTGCCAATTTAAATGCCACCTTTGCTACCAAGGTATCAAAACCGGGACGCGTCGCCTTTTTATCGCAGAGCGGTGCTTTAGGCTCCGCAGTTCTTGATTGGGCAGTTAGTCGAGATATCGGTTTCAGTGCCTTTGTTTCCCTGGGTTCCATGCTCGACGTAGATTTTGGAGATTTAATCGACCACTTTGGTGAAGACCCCGAGACCAAGAGTATCATAATTTACCTAGAATCTCTGGGGAACTCCTTAAAAAACACCAAGAAATTCATGAGTGCCGCCCGAGGTTTTGCCCGGACCAAGCCAGTAATCGTCATCAAGCCGGGAAAGTTTCAGGAGAGTATTCAAGCCGCCAAGTCCCATACCGGAGCTATGGTGGGAGAGGACCTATATTATGATGCCGTTTTTGACCGAGCTGGCGTAGTAAGGGTAGAGGAAATTGAAGACCTCTTCAATTGCGCTTCAATATTGAATACCTCTCTACTGCCAAAAGAACGAAATTTAGCCATCATAACCAACGCCGGTGGGCCGGCGGTACTAGCCACCGACGCTCTGATAAGCAGGGGTGGCAAACTGGCGCAACTCAGCGAGGAGACACTGGCGACATTGAACGAATTCTTACCTCCCTACTGGAGTAAATCAAATCCTCTGGATGTCCTCGGAGATGCCGACCCCCAAAGATACGTGAAAACTATTGAGACTACTCTCAAAGACCCCGGAGTTAATGGCACCGTACTAATATATACCCCTCAAGGGGTAGCTAAGTCAGTTGATATCGCCAAGTCTGTTATCAAGTATGCCAAGAAGGCGAGAAAACCTATTTTAACTTCAATGATGGGCAGTGGTGAAGTAGCCGAAGCCAGGCAGTTATTCTACGAGAATAATATCCCTACCTACGAGTTTCCCGAAGAAGCCATCAAAACTTATTTATATATGTATCAATATGCCCGCAATCTGGGAGAGCTCTATGAAACCCCGGAAGATTTACCACTAAACGCTGGAGTCCCCAAAAACTACCTCAAGATTCTCATCAGAAATACACTGGGAGGGGGCAGAACGCTGCTCAGTGAAGAGGACTCAAAAAAGCTGCTAACAACCTATGGCATCGCATCAACGACGCCGCATTTCGCGGCCAATCCTGAAGATGCTACTCTGGTAGCGGCAAGCCTTGGCTATCCGGTAGTGATGAAGATATCTTCTCCCGATATATCGCACAAATCGGATGTCGGCGGGGTAAGGTTGAATATTTCCTCAGCCGACGAACTGAAAAAGGCATTCAGTGAAATGACAGAAGAGGTCAAGAAGAAGCAACCCAATGCCAGAATTGAAGGCGTTACCATCCAGAAGATGATTACCAACTACGATTATGAACTTATCGCCGGCAGTAAAAAGGACCCGATTTTGGGCCCGGTGATAATGTTTGGCGCTGGTGGGACGGAGGCAGAATTCTTCAAAGATGTGGCGGTAGGTTTACCGCCGCTGAATCAGACACTGGCGCGAAGAGTGCTAGAACGAACCAGGACTTATAAAATGCTAGCTCAGGGATTCCGGACGAAGCCACCGGCCAACCTGCTTTTGCTGGATGAAATACTGGTCAGAGTCTCAAACTTAATCGTTGATTTCCCGGAGATAAAAGAGCTTGATATCAATCCACTGGTACTATGCGGTAACAGCGCCATCGCCCTGGATGCCAGGATAATCCTTGATGAAGAAGTACTGAAAAAAGAGATAGAAGAACATGCCCACTTGATTATATCTCCCTACCCGACTAAATATATCCAGCCCTGGAGATGCCGGGATGGGAGGTCAGTATTATTAAGACCTATCCGACCCGAAGACGAGCCACTGGAAAGGGAGCTTATCGCCGGTCTATCGGCAGAATCAGCTAGATTCCGGTTCTTCTACCTGATTAAAGAAATAACCCACGACATGCTCAGTAGATTTTGCAATATCGATTACGAGCGGGAGATGGCGGTTATCGCCGAATACACTTCCGATGGTAAGCGAAGAAACGTCGGCGTTGGCCGATTAATAACTGAGCCAGACGGGGAAACCGGTGAGTATGCCATTGTCGTCGCTGATGACTTCCAGAATAACGGTTTGGGTCTGAAACTCCTTGATATGCTGGTCGGCATCGGTCAGGACAAAGGACTGAAAAGCATCTATGGCATTGTGTTAAATGACAACCGGAAGATGATGGGTTTGGCGAAAAAACTCGGTTTCACCATGCAAAGGCTTTCCGATGAGGAAAGCAAAGTAACTCTGGAGCTCTAGAAATGAGAATAAGATGAATCCATATAATTATTCGAGTAGTGAACTATGTTTTAACTCACATATTAAAGAAACGACACCAAACTGGCTACATTATATGGTTGATTTCACCACCGCCCACCCAACCCGTCATAAAGAAAATAATACCGTCAGGGGTGAGTACTTCCAGCCACAGAATACGGATAATGCGCCACTGGTTATTTTAATTCACGGGATAGGAGACCAGAGTGTCATCCCCTGCCGCTCCCTGGCGCAAATGCTGGCCAGGAAAGGGATGGCCTGCTTTGTCCTTTACCTTGTCTTCCACTCCAGCCGCATGTCGGAAGTGGTAAAAAAACGGTTCCCCGACCTTACCGCCGAGGAGTGGTTTGAAAGCTACCAGATTTCAGTTATTGATGTGCGGCAGATAATAGACTGGGCGAGCGGTAGAAGCGAGATAAACGGAGAGAAAATTGCCGTACTCGGTATAAGTTTTGGTAGCTTTATCTCGGCGATAAGCATGGGCATAGACAAACGCATTTAAGCCAGCATCCTCATCACGGCCGG
>CAZWYS010000071.1:0-7961 GCA_964638295.1 uncultured Dehalococcoidaceae bacterium | reverse complement strand
CCGCGGTATGCGCCGAGTGCGGCAAAGCCACCGAAGTACCCTTTGAACCTCGTGGTGATAGGCCGGTTTACTGCAGCGATTGCTACCGCAAAATCAAAATGAGTAGTTAATGCCGGGGTTTGACCTCAGGACATACATGGGTTGAGATAATTGGCCCGTGTATGTCCCTAGAATATGTTGGTGTGTTATGTCATTAGAAGTTTCGATACGTGCAGGAGAATCCCAAGATTCCTTGTTGCGTCGCTTTCAAAGGATAGTGCAGACGAGTGGAGTTCTGCGCGAGGCAAAGGCCCATCGCCATTTTCTATCCAAGGGAGAGACGGCACGTTTGAAAGCGCAAAAGAGCGCCCGACGAAGGCGCTCTTACGGGTAACCAGAAAGCATCCCGTAAACTGATGTCTCTGGTCGAACTCAGCACAGGTACTTGAGGCGAGGCAATCAGCGTGGAGCTACGAAATAAACTAAAAGGAGTACTAAATGAAAATCTATGTGGGTAACTTATCCTTTGAGGTAACTCAGGACGAATTACGGCAGGAATTTGAGGCTTTTGGAGAAGTGGCGTCTGTCGATGTTATAACAGACAAGTACAGTGGGCGATCCAAGGGATTCGGGTTTGTTGAAATGCCAACAGTATCTGAAGGCCAAGCTGCAATTACTGGCCTCAACGGAAAAATGCTAAAGGAACGGGCACTTAATGTCAATACGGCTCGCCCTCGTTCCGACGACAGAGGCGGTGGCGGGTCTTACGGAGACAGGAGGGGCGGCGGTGGGTTCGGCGGAGGAAGACAGAGAAGATATTAATTCTCTTTCCTTTAACTCTGCTTAAGACACACAAAATATATTCATAACTCCGAAGGGCTAATCGTTCAGGCGCTAGTAATAAATAGTAGTCCGAACCTGGCCCCATCACCAAAGAAAGGTGGGCAATATGAATATCTATGTGGGCAACTTATCTCTCGGCGTGACTGAGGAAGAACTGCGACGAGAATTCGTGGCTTTCGGAGAAGTGACATCGGTAACCATCATGAACGATAGGTATATTGGCAGCGGGCAATCCAGGGAATACGGATTTGTTGAAATGCCATCAGTGTCTGAAGGTCAAGCCGCCATTAGTGCCCTAAATGGGAAAACGCTAAAGCACAGGACGGTTGACGTTATTCAGGCTCTCCCTCTTTCCAACAACGGTAGCAATAACTCCCGCAGCCACAAGAGAGAAGGCAGATCCAGCCGGAATATAAGACAGAGAAGAAGCTAAACCGTTAGTCACCACCTATCTCCCTTAGAATATACAACAATCAGCCACAGTTTTCCCCGGTTGCAGTCCCTGAACTTTATTGCTACAATTACCTTTGGCGAGAGCGCTGGGGCTATATCGCAAGGCGTAAGCCAGTGCAAAAGTTCCACCCGTCGATACCGCAGCCCCACCAGGTTTTTCCTCGCAAAATCAATTAATTCGCCGGAAAGGATATTACCATGCAGTACAGAAAATTGGGCAGGACGGGACTAAAGGTCTCCGCAATCTGCCTCGGTACCATGATTTACGGGAACCAGCTGGGTGAAGCCGAGTCCGTCAAAATAATGGAAAGGGCTCTGGGCGCTGGAATCAACTTCCTGGATACCGCTGATTCCTATGTCCAGGGAAGGTCTGAGGAAATCGTGGGCAAAGCGCTGAAAGGGAAGCGCCATGCCGCGGTGCTGGCGACCAAGGTGAGCTTCAGCATGGGCCCAAACATCAATGACCGTGGTCTGTCGCGCAGGCACATTATGCAAGCAATCGAGGCCAGTCTGCGCCGTCTGGATACGGACTACATTGATATCTATTACGCCCACAAGCCGGACCATGATACTCCTATAGAAGAAACGCTGCGCGCTATGGACGATTTGGTCCATCAGGGCAAGGTACGTTACATCGCCTGCTCTAACTTCGCTGCCTGGCAACTCGGCAAGGCAATATGTGTAAGTGACCTCCACAATTTAGCTCGATTCAACTGTGTTTCCCCGCCCTATAACCTGCTCACCCGGGACATTGAGTATGAACTGCTCCCCTGCTGTGCCAGCGAAGGCATCGGGGTGTGCGTCTATAATCCTCTGGCCGGCGGGCTGCTTACCGGCAAGTACGACTTGAATAAACCCCCGGACAAAAGCAACCGGTTTGCTCTCCCCTACAAGTTCGAAGAGGTGGTAATCGGGAAGATGTATCGTGACCGCTACTGGTCGGAAGCTAACTTTAATGCCGTTGCCAGTCTCAGCCAGATTGCCAGAGAGCACGGGCACAGCCTGCCCCGGTTTGCCCTGGCCTGGACGCTGGCCAATAAAACAATTACCTCAGCCATCTGCGGTGCCAGCTCGCCCGAGCAACTGGATGAAAATATCGGAGCGGCTGAGATTAAGTTAACCGAAGAAGAGCTCGCCGCCTGCGACCGCGTGTGGCAGCAGCTCAGACCACCCAGGTTCTTTTACACAGAGTAAGGCAGAGGACATTCATCATACTCATTCCACCTTCGCAAACTCCTGCGTTTCTATTTCACAGGCAGCAATAAATACTGCCTCTTTGAAACCCGTGCCCTTCACTTTTGCCTTCCTTGCCCGACAACATAATTTGTTATAAGATAGCATTACACTTCAACAAATAATGAACGCAAAGTATGGCGAGGCAAATAAAGAATAAAGGAGGACATGCCCCATGTCCCGGGAAAAATTACTTGCCGACGTAACCAAGAAATACGAGGACAACTACCGTAAAAGAACGCCAAAATCACGAGCCACTCTGGAAGCGGCTCGTAAGTATATGCCCGGAGGAGATACTCGCACCTCCATCTGGTTCGAGCCCTATCCTTTCTGGATTGACAAGGCTGAGGGCTGCCGGTTTACTGACGTGGACGGAAACGAATGCATCGATTTCCACAACTGCTACACGACCATGATCCTGGGCCATGCCAATCCCAGGGTAGTAGCGGCAGTGCGGGAGCAAGCAGCTAAAGGCACTGCCATGGGCGCTCTCATCCCCACCGTGGTGCGCTGGTCGGAGCTGGTCTGCAACATGGTGCCGTCCCTGGACAAAGTCAGGTTCGGCAACTCTGGGACGGAAGTAGTGATGATGGCAATACGCCTGGCCAGAGGCCTGTCCGGCAAAGACCTGATTTTGAAGACTGACGGCTGTTACCACGGAAGCTACGACCCCGTGGTCTACCCTTCTGATGCTACGGGCATATCTAAGGGTAACCGGATGGAATCCATTGTCGTTCCTTACAATGACAAAGAGGCCGCCGGGAAGGCAATTCTGGAAAACAAGGACAGGATGGCCGCAGTTATTGTCGAGGGGGCAATGGGTGCGGCTGGTATGATTCCACCCCGCGACGGCTACCTGGAGTTTCTGCGCAGGATTACGGCTGAGAACGGCGTGTTCCTTATCCTGGATGAGGTGATTAGCCTCAGGCTTGCCTGGGGCGGCATTCAGAGCATATACGGCATCAAGCCCGACCTTACCACCATGGGTAAAATCATCGGTGGCGGCTACCCGGTAGGCGCTATCGGCGGGCGTGAAGACCTAATGCAGCAGTTCTCCCCTGAGGTGCGCAAGGTTTATCATGCCGGGACTCTAAATGCCAACCCGATGACTGCCACTGCTGGTGCCGCTACTCTGGAGCAACTTGACGCCGGAGTGATAGACAGCATCAATAAACTTGGCGAATCTTTTGCCGACGGCGTCCGTGCCGTATTCAAGAAACTTAACATCAAGGGACAGGTTACCGGTATGGGCTCACTCCAGAACATCCATTTCAGCGACAAACCGGTGGTAAACGGGAAGGCAGCCCGTGAGGCTAACAAAGACCTTTTACACCTATTCTATCTCGGTATGCTGGAGCGAGGCTGTTTCTCGGCAGCCAGAGGGCTGTACGCCATGTCAACTCCCATGACGCAGCCAGAAATTGATACCGCCGTAAAAGCGGTTGATGACCTCATGACGGAACTGAAGCCCGCGATTGAAGACATCTGGCCCGAGATGATTGGGCCGGCACCCGGCGTCTAACCAGATGGACAACTTTACCAGTCGGAGTTTACCGTCCAACTCCAGCCTGAATAACAAGCATAGCGCATTATAGGACACCCGGTAAGTTACCGGGGTTGACCTATCCGACCCCGTTAACCTACTTCTTACCCAACAGCCGACCTTTGCCCCGCTAACCGCCCATCATCCGATTTGACTAATCTGGTTATCTTTGGTATAAATAGGACGTTTTGGCTAGTACTTATCAAATACCTGATGAGAGTCGGGAGAGACTTTCCATCAGCCAAGCGGCCAGCAAACGAGCTCTGTTATACTTTCCCCTTGTTTTCTCTCCAGATGCTCGTGTTGCCTCTTTTCCCTCCTCATTTTAATATCCTCTGGTGAAATTTCACTCTAGAACGAGGGACAAAATCCATGAATGAAAAAGAAAATCCCAGGGTAAAAATTTTGTGTAAAAATGTGTGGAAAATTTTCGGCCCTGACCCCCAAAACGCCCTGAGCCTGATAGAAGATGGCATGACCAAGGATGAAGTGCTGGAGCAGACCGGTCATGTCATTGCGGTGAGAGACGTCTCCTTTGAAGTTAACGAAGGTGAAGTGTTTGTCATCATGGGGTTATCCGGTAGCGGCAAGTCAACCATTGTCCGCTGCCTTAACCGGCTCATCGAACCGACCAAGGGGCAAATCTTCGTTGACGGCGTTGACCTTGCCGCCATGAACGAGAAGGAACTCAGGCACGTCCGACGCCACAAGATATCCATGGTATTCCAGCATTTTGCCCTGTTGCCCCACCGTACCATCATTGACAATATCGCCTACGGGCTTGAGATTCAGGGACTGCCTAAAGCCGAGCGTCGAAAAAAGGCCCTTGAAGTACTCAACACGGTCGGACTTAAGGGCTGGGAGAACAGCTACCCCCATGAGCTCAGCGGCGGTATGCAGCAGCGCGTCGGTCTGGCACGGGCGCTCACCGTTGACCCCGAAGTACTGCTCATGGACGAGCCATTCAGCGCTCTCGACCCCCTCATCCGCCGCCAGATGCAGGACGAGTTCCTCAATCTTATACAAACGGTTAAAAAGACCATCATCTTCATCACCCATGACCTCGGTGAAGCGCTCAAGATGGGCGAACGCATTGTTATCATGAAGGACGGCAAGATAGTCCAGATTGGTACTCCCGAAGAGATAGTGGTCGTCCCGGCCGATGAGTATGTAACCGAGTTTGTCCGCGATGTGCCCCGCAGCAAGGTCGTCCCGGTGAGAAACATCATGAAGGAGCCAGCAGTTACCCTGTACAGCTGGCAGGGGCCCAAGGTAGCTCTGCACGAGATGAGACAGAGTAACGTAGCCTACGCCTTCATACTGGACCCGGGGAGACGGCTGAGGGGAGTTGTCACCCAAGAAGAGGCTAAGCAAGCCGCCAAAAACGGCGTCATTAGATTGAGCAAGATGGTGAAAGGCAATGCTCTCCAGATTGGTCCTGACCAGCCGATTGAAGAGGTAATACCGCTGGCGGCGGCCACCGACAACCCGGTAGCAGTCATCGATGAAGATGAAAGATTAATCGGGGAAGTGCCGCGCACCGAATTACTGCTGGGTATGTCTGGAGAGGAAAATAACAATGGCGCTAAATAATAAGCCCCCGAACAAATTCGCCCAAACGCTTAAACGTCGTCCGCTTATCCGCTGGCTGTTCTGGCTCGGAATAAGTGCGTTTATTATACTGCTTGGCGGGCTCTTCAACAGCTACAAAGGCGGTTTCTTCATCATACCCCTGGACACCTGGGTAAATACCGGGGTGGACTGGCTCATAATCAATCTGGCGGCGATATTTGACGGCATAAAGATTGTCACTCGAACCGTGCTCAATAACCTGGAAGCCTTCCTGCTCTGGCTGCCCTGGTGGGCAGTACTGCTACTTATTGTGCTGGTAGCCTGGCGTCTCGCCAGCAGGCGTGTGGCGATATTCACTGCCGCCGCCATGTACTTCATCGGCATGCTCGACCTGTGGGACCTGTGCATGTCCACCCTGGCACTTATCGCCACCGCCGTGCTCATCTCGGTGGTAGTAGGTGTCCCCACCGGCATACTGTCGGCACGCAGCGCCCGCATCGATAATATAGTGCGGCCGGTACTGGACGTCATGCAGACCATGCCCGCTTTTGTCTATCTCATCCCCGCCCTGATGTTCTTTGGCATCGGCAAGGTGCCCGGGGTGATGGCCACGGTAATCTTCGCCGTACCCCCGGCAGTACGGTTGACCAACCTGGGCATCAAGCAGGTACCCCAGGACCTGGTTGAAGCCGCCCAGACTTTCGGTTCCACCAAAATGCAGCTCCTCTTCAAGGTACAGCTACCTTTAGCCATGCCCTCCATCATGGCCGGGATTAACCAGACCATAATGCTCTCCCTATCCATGGTGGTGCTGGCAGCAATGATTGCCGCCGGCGGGCTGGGCCGCGAGGTATTCATGGCGCTGGGTCAGGTGGATATCGGCCGTGGCTTCGTCGCCGGTCTCGCCATTGTCCTCGTCGCCATGATTCTGGACAGGATTACTCAGGCTCTGGGCAAAAGGGGAAGAAAACCAACCACCTAGGCTTAGATACTGTAAATTAAGAAGCCCCGGTTATTTGCCGGGGCTTTCTTTTTATTAACTGCGTAAAACCAGTCTTGTCTACTCTATTCCGCTAGCTTCTGTGCTTCCTCCAGCCACTTATTCACTTTGTCCTGGTTCGCCGCCATCCACTCCCGGGCGATTGCTTCCAGAGTCGCCGCGTCATCACCCCTGGCATCTATCTCTGCCATTGACCAGCCGATTGCGTCACTGGTAAATAGCATCTGGCGGATTATGTTAGTCGCCTCCGGATTTGCCGCCACCCAATCGGCATTGCCAAACTTGTAGATGGTAGCCTTGCCGCCCCAGTAGTCCAGGGGGTCATCCAGTATGAAGACTTCTTCCCCAACCGGAAAGTCAACAAAAAACGGGTGTGGCGTGTACATGTAGAAGAGCACCGGCTCTTTCTTCTTCAGGCTTCCCTCGATAGCCGCCATCATCATCGCCTCGGCGCCGTATTTCTGCTCGTAGCTGCCTTCCAGCCCGTAAGCGGCCATCATATCATCGTTTATTGCGGCGCACTTCCAGGCGGCATCGCAGCCCAGAAGGTCACCGACACCGTCACCGTCAACATCAAAAAGCTCGGCAAATTCTTCATTGTCCAGGTCAGCGCAACTGGTAATGCCATATTCCTCGGACACCCAGAGGGGCACCGACCAGAACTGCAGGCAAACGTCGTCTGGCCTATGCGCCGTGCCGTAACAAACACCCAGCCATTCGGTATTGGCCGCATTCTTTATTTCCATATCTATCTGATTGGGAAACCAGGAGTTGGTCCACAGGTCAACCTCGCCGGCGCCCATCGCCGCCCATGTGCCGGGAACAGACAGGTCGGCTATCTCGCAGGTATAGCCAAGCTGCTCTTCCAGAAGTATCTTGGGAACGTAGATTTCCAGCCAGTCGCCTGTCCAGGCTCCGGTACCGAAAATAACATGCTTCTCTGTTTGTTTTTCAGCACATCCGGGCAATATCAATGACAGGACGAGCACCAGAACCAGTAACGAAAATATCAATTTATGTTTCAAGACTTAAAAAACCTCCTTAAGTTTTTCGTCTGGGACATTCCAGGTAACTTCACCATTTATGTCTCAAAAATAAAAACCTCCTAAATAAAAAATTAGTCCCGTAGCATACATAACGGGACTGGTGAATTCTAGAGGACTTTGCTCCCTTTGTCAACCCCCCGTCAGTCGTGTCGGGCTAAAAAAATGGTCAATTTCACTTGCCCTAAAGGCTGATTAACGCTAAAATGTTGATGCTTGACTTGCCCCTGTAGCTCAGGCGGATAGAGCAGCGGTTTCCTAAACCGCGTGTCGCGCGTTCGAGTCGCGCCAGGGG
>CAZWYS010000070.1:0-8132 GCA_964638295.1 uncultured Dehalococcoidaceae bacterium | reverse complement strand
AATCCTCCATCATCGCCGACCGCATCGGCCTGAAGATGTTCGACTACCACGTTACCGAGAGCGGCTTTGCCGCCGATATTGGTTTTGAGAAGTTCTGGAACGTGAAGTGCCGCTATAGCGGCCTCAAACCACACGTGTCGGTGCTCACCACCACTATCCGCGCCCTTAAAATGCACGGTGGTGGCCCCAGGGTGGTAGCCGGTATTCCTTTGCCTGAGGCATATACTAAAGAAGACCTGGGACTCCTGGAAAAGGGACTACCCAATATGCTCCACCACATCAACACCATCCGGACGTCAGGTATTAACCCGGTAGTATGCATTAATTGCTTCCACACTGACACCAGGGACGAGATTGCCATGGTCCGCAAGGCAGCCGAAGCCGCCGGGGCACGCTGTGCCGTGTCTACCCACTGGGCTGACGGTGGTGACGGTGCCCTGGAACTGGCTGACACTGTCAAGGAAGCCTGTGAAGATGCAAACGACTTCAAATTCCTTTATCCACCGGAAATGAAACTGCGGGAGCGCGTGGGGAAAATCGCCAAAATAGTCTACGGGGCTGATGGCGTTGCCTGGAACCCGGAGGCTGAAGCCAAAGCCAGGGCTTTTGAGTCCGATGCCAAATATGACGAATACGCCACCATGATGGTTAAGACCCACCTCAGCCTCACGCATGACCCGGCGGTAAAGGGAGTTCCCAAAGAGTGGAATTTACCCATCCGCGATGTGCTGATTTATTCCGGGGCAAAATTCCTCTGTCCCTGTGCCGGAGCCATCAGCCTGATGCCAGGCACCAGCTCTGACCCCGCCTTCAGAAAAGTGGGGGTTGATACCAAGACCGGTAAAGTGCAGGGGCTCTTTTAGCATTTTTTAGATTTGTTTCATTGAATTTTGTTTGGGAAGGATAGATGGCGAAAACCTCGTCAGAGAAAAAAGTAAAGATTCACTTCAACCCCGACAATGTTGACGTTGTCGTGGGACAGGGTGAGAACCTTCTGCAGGCGGCTATTGCCGCCGGGGTGAACATCTATGCTTCCTGCGGTGGTAACGGTGTTTGCGGCACCTGCAAGGTCATGATTGAAAAGGGCCAGGTAGAAACCACCAGAACCGAGAAACTCTCCGAGGCGGAATATCAACAGGGAATAAGACAGGCGTGCCAGAGCCGTGCCATCACTGATTTGGCTGTTTATATTCCGGTTGAGTCAAGACTTGAGAAAGCAGTCCTGGCCCACGAGTTGAAAAGAACATCAGAAACCGTAGCCACTGGCTGGAGATTCAAACCTCCCCTCCACAAATGCTATGTTGAACTGCCGCCGCCTACCATGGAAGATAATTTCTGTGACCTGTCCCGCTTGCTAAGGAGCTTGAAGCAACAGTGCCACCTGGCCAACATAATGGTAGACTTTGAGGTAATAAAGACACTGCCCAAAGTCCTGCGCAAAAAAGGCTGGCATGTTACCGTCACCAGTCTGGTCAAGGCAGTCAGGACCAAAGCCGATAGACGTCGGCCAACAATAATAAACGTAGAACCCGGAAACACCACCCATAAACACTATGCTCTGGCTTTTGATATCGGAACAACTACCGTTTGTGGCCAGCTTCTCGACCTTAACCGGGGCAAGGTCATCGCGGAAAGTATGGCTTATAATGGACAGATAAATTATGGGGCAGACGTTATTACCCGCATTGCCTACTCTCAGAAGCCGGGCGGCCTTAAGAAATTACAGCAGACAGTGGTAACGACCATCAACCAGATTATTGAGAAGCTACTAATCCAGAATCAGCTGGATTTAAGGCATATCGGCCATATTACGCTTGCGGGCAATACCACAATGACCCATATTCTCTTCGGGCTCGACCCCAAATATCTAAGGCTTGCCCCCTACACCCCACCGACCTGCTTTATTCCTCCGATAAGAGCAACCTCTCTGGGTATAAAGGCCGGGAAGCAAGTTTATCTCTTCACCTTCCCTTCTGTAGCCAGCTATATTGGTGGTGATATTGTCTCCGGGATTGTTGGCACCGGAGTTCACCAGAGAAAAAATTTAACCCTTTACATTGACATCGGAACCAACGGAGAAATAGTAATTGGTAACTCAGACTGGATGGCAACCGCTTCTTGCTCCGCCGGTCCCGCCTTTGAAGGCGGCGGCATAAAGCACGGCATTATTGCTGCTGAAGGCGCTATTGAAGATTTCAGTATCAATCAGTCAAACCTGGAGCCGGAGATTGGCACCATCGGGGGAGCCAGACCAAAGGGAATCTGCGGTTCAGGTCTGATTAACACCGTCGCCGGTCTGCTTGTAGCCGGAGTAATTGGTCAGAATGGCAAATTCAATCCTGACCTGCCCAGCAAAAGAATCAGGCAGGGCAGTGATGGCCATGAATATGTCCTCGCCTGGGCGTCAGAAACTCAGATTGGCAGGGATATTGTCATCACCGAGGTGGATATTGATAATCTGATGCGGGCCAAGGCAGCGATGTATGCTGGCTACCAGACATTAAGCGAAAGCGTGGGTATTCCCTGCTGCGATTTTGAGCAGGTAATTATCGCCGGCGCCTTCGGCAGTAATATGAATATTGAAAAGTCTATCATCATCGGACTCCTTCCTGACCTGCCTGCGGACAGGTTCGTCTTCATTGGCAACGGCTCTCTCCTCGGAGCCAGGCTAACCTCTTTCTCCACTGACCTGCTTGACGATGCCAGAAGAGTAGCCCATATGATGACCAATTTTGAATTAAGCGAAAACGTTGACTTCATGAACAATTATGTGGCCGCCCTGTTCTTACCTCACACCCACGCTAATGAGTTTCCCACGGTATGCAAAAGACTGGCCAGGCTGCCAGGTTCAAAACAAAGGATAACAACATGAGTATTAATATTGCGGTCGCCGGAAAAGGCGGGAGCGGTAAGACCACGGTGGCAAGCCTGGTCATCCGCTCCCTCATTAAGAATGGATTCGAACCAATTCTGGCCGTTGACGCTGACCCCAACGCTAATCTGGGCGAGAGCCTGGGACTCAGTATCAGGCAGACGGTTGGTTCCTTAATCGCCACTTTTAACGAGGAGAAAATAAATATTCCTCCCGGAATGACCAAAGAGGCTTACCTGGAATTCAAACTAAACGATGCCATTGTGGAAAGTAAAGGACTGGACTTACTGACGATGGGCAGAGGCGAGGGCCCGGAATGCTATTG
Organism: uncultured Dehalococcoidaceae bacterium; assembly: GCA_964638295.1. GTDB lineage: Bacteria > Chloroflexota > Dehalococcoidia > Dehalococcoidales > RBG-16-60-22 > CAZWYS01. The sequence goes on along the minus strand of CAZWYS010000070.1, from coordinate 4,935 downwards.
CTACCCCAATCTTATCCTGAGGAAATTTACCGATAGCCTTACCCCGAACTATGCCTATACTGTCATGGATAATGAGGCTGGGATGGAGCATCTATCCCGGAGAACCACCCAGAATGTTGATGAACTGCTCCTGGTTTCCAACCATTCGGTGAAGGGTGTCCGAGCCATTGCCCGTCTACGAGACCTGGTAACCGAACTCAAACTGGTGGTCAAAAGACAATCAGTGATAATCAACTTTGCTCCGGAAAAACTAGACCCTCTCGTCAGCGAGGAATTAGCCAGGTTGGGTATTGAGCCCACCGCTACCATTCCCGTAGCTGAGGAAATAAACGAATATGACCTCAAAATAAAACCACTTCTTGACCTGCCCGACTCCAAAGCAACCGGGGCAATTGACAATTTGATGACCGAGCTTCTCAAGACCAGGGAAGTTTACACGACTAAAACTTAATTAAGCGGGGTGAAAAATGACGGCACAGATTATCAGTGGCACTGAAATTGCCAGGCAAATCCGTGAAGAGCTGAAACAGGAGATTGCGGAACTCAAGGAAAAACATAATCTGGTACCCGGATTGGCGACTGTTCTCGTTGGCGAGGACCCCGCCTCCCAGGTATATGTCGGGCAGAAGGAAAAGGCATCCCTTGCCCTCGGTATCTATTCGGAAAGACATGACCTGCCCGTGGAGACCCCCCAGGAAGAACTCATGGCACTGATTGACAGGCTAAATAAAGACCCCGGGATTCACGGCATTCTGGTGCAACTACCTCTACCCAAACACTTAAACGAGACTGAAGTCCTTTTTGCCATCAACCCCCGAAAGGATGTTGACGGCTTCCACCCGGTGAATGTGGGCAAACTGATGATTGGCGAGCCGGATTATCTACCCTGCACCCCCCACGGCATCCAGCAGCTTCTCGTCAGGTCGGGAATTGAGATTAGCGGGGCAGAGGTAGTGGTTCTGGGCAGAAGCAACATTGTCGGCAAACCTATCGCCAATATTCTCCTGCAGAAGAAAACGGGAGCCAACGCCACTGTTACGGTGTGCCACACCGGAACCCGTGATATCTCTTTCCATACCAGGCGGGCTGATATCCTGATTGTAGCTGCCGGTAAACCAAAGGCGGTAACCGCCGATATGGTCAAGGAAGGGGCAGTGGTGATTGACGTTGGCGTCAACCGAATTGGCAAGACCCCGGAAGGCAAAGCTATTCTGGCGGGTGATGTTGACTTTGAAGCCGTCAAGGAGAAGGCAAAAGCTATTACGCCGGTCCCGGGCGGAGTGGGACCGATGACCATAACCATGCTGATGCTGAATACGGTAAGAGCCGCCAAGCTGGCTGCTGGCTTGGCTTGAAAGGAGGAAAATATGGAATACGAGATTGAGGAAAAGAGCGCTCCCGGCAGAGACAAAGTAGAGATACTGGGGGCAACCTTTGAGGGAGGAAAGCCCGATGGTGAAGAGTTGGGTAAATGGCGCCAGAAGCTCGGCAGTAGAGAGGAAAAACTCAAATACCTGCAAACTGCCGAGAGATACTGGTATGGAAAAGACTGGTTTGGCAGTGAAAAAAGGAAGACACCAGCCTGAGTAAAGGAGGCACAATGGTTTTTGAGATTCCAAAGACGGCATACAGTGGCAAGATTAAAGAGATAAAACTGGGCAAAGGAGATAAGGCGGTAACCATCGGCGGTGAGACAGCTTATCCCTTCTACCTCTTTGAAGGCGAGATGCCTCGCCTACCTGCAATAGCCATGGAGGTCTATGACTCACCCCCGGAGGAGTGGCCTGAGGCAGCCCTGGAGCCTTTTGCCGGTGTTACTGAAGACCCGGTTGCCTGGGCAAAGAAATGCGTCAATGACTACGGGGCGGAAATGATATGCCTGCAGCTATTGAGCACTGACCCCAATGGACTTGACCGCGGGGCTGATGAAGCTAGCGAGGTAGTTAAAAAGGTCGCCGATGCCATTGATGTGCCGCTCATTGTCTGGGGCACCGCTAACCATGAAAAAGATATTGAAGTGTTCCGGAGGGTAGCCGAGGTTTGCCACGGGAAAAACCTGATTATTGGTCCCGTTGAGGAAGCTGACCATAAGCAGATTGGCGCCGCCGCAATCGGCTACCAGCACACCGTGATTGCCTCAACGCCGATAGACATAAACCTGGCTAAGCAGCTAAACATCCTGCTGGGTAATCTCGGCGTTCCTGACGAATTAATCATCATGGACCCCACCGTCAGCGGTATCGGCTACGGCATTGAGTATGCTTACTCGGTAATGGAGAGAATGAGAATGGCAGGCCTGACCCAGCAAGATGACAAGCTCCAGTTTCCGATTATCTGCAATATCGCCAAGGAGATATGGAAAGCCAAGGAAGTCTACATTACCGCCGAAGAAGACCCCAAGATGGGGGATGCTAGAAAGAGAGGCATTTTAATGGAAGCAATGTCAGCGATGTGCCTGCTTATGGCCGGAGCTGACGTACTGATTATGAGACATCCGGAAGCCATAAAACTCATCCGCGAAATGCTCACTGAATTAACTGCTTCCTGAATATGAAATAAAGGTAGGGAGGACAGCAAAATGGCAGAAGAAACAGAAAAGACCCGAAAAAGCATAGATGCCGCCAGTCTCGAGCTAATTGATAAAGCCCGTGATGACCAAGTCAGACTTGCTTTTGATAGAGCCGAGCAAATGAAACCCTGCCCCATAGGTGCTGTGGGCAGTTGCTGTAAGAACTGTGGTATGGGACCCTGCCGGGTGCCCCTGCCCAGAGGGAAAGAAGAAACGCCGGAGGAGAAAAACAGAAGACGTGGTATCTGCGGGGCTACCAGCGAGACCATTGCCGCCCGTAACTTCATCCGTATGGTAGCCGGCGGGGCGGCCGCTCACTCCGACCACGGTCGCGGCGTCGCTGAACTCTTCCTGGCGGTAGCCAGAGGGGAAGCTCCCGGCTACGAGATAAAAGATGAGCAAAAGTTGCTGCAGCTGGCTCTGGAATGGGACATTGAAATCGGAGACCGCAGCAACAATGAGATAGCCATTGACGTCGGGGAGAAAGCCCTGGCTGAGTTCGGGCGACAGGGAGGTGAAATCCTGTTCCTGAAGAGAGCGCCGCTAAAACGACAGGAACTATGGCGACAGCGAGGAGCCGCCCCCCGGGGTATAGATAGAGAAATAGTGGAGATAATGCACCGCACCCATATCGGCGTTGACCATGACTATAAAAACCTGCTGAAACAGGGAGTCAGGGCATCCATCGCCGATGGCTGGGGCGGCAGCATGATTGCCACCGAGCTCCAGGACATCCTCTTCGGCACACCGGCTCCCGTGCTCGGCGAGATAAATCTGGGGGTTTTCAAAGAAGATGAAGTGAACCTGGTTATTCATGGCCATGAGCCACTGCTGTCTGAAATGATTGTCGCTGCATCTCAGGACCCCAAGATGGTAGAGCTGGCAAAGTCCAAAGGCGCCAAAGGGATAAACCTGGCCGGCATGTGCTGCACCGCCAACGAGATAATAATGCGTCACGGAGTGCCTCTCGCCGGCAACTTCCTGCAGCAGGAGCTGGCGCTGGTTACCGGGGTGGTAGATGCCATGGTAGTGGATGTCCAGTGCATCATGGAATCCTTGCCGGACATCGCCCAGTGCTACCACACCAGGATTATCACCACCTCTCCCAAAGCCAAAATTACCGGTGCCATGCACATTGAGTTTAACGAGCACAAAGCCATGGAGTCAGCCAAGGAGGTAGTCAGGACGGCGATTGAGAGCTTCCCCAAGAGGGGCAAGAATATCCACATTCCCAAGGGACGGCATGACCTCATTGCCGGTTTCAGCCATGAGACCATAAACTACCTGCTGGGCGGATTGTTCCGTGCCTCCTACCGACCATTGAACGACAACATCATCAACGGTCGCATCAGGGGAGTAGCTGGCGTCGTTGGCTGCAATAATGCCCGCATCCCCCATAATGAGGGACACATTGCCATGGTTAAAGAGCTGATAAAGAATGACGTGCTGGTAATTCAGACCGGCTGCAGCGCCATAGCCAGTGCCGAAGCCGGGCTTATGGTCCCGGAGGCAGCCACCCAGTATGCCGGTGAGGGGCTGGCTTCAGTCTGTGAAGCGGTCGGCATCCCGCCGGTATTGCACATGGGTTCCTGCGTTGACAACAGCCGCATCCTGATGGCGGCTACCGCCATGGTCAAAGACGGCGGCCTGGGCGATGACATCAGCGAACTGCCAATAGCCGGGGCGGCGCCGGAGTGGATGAGCGAAAAGGCAATTTCCATCGGACAGTACTTCGTTGCCTCTGGCGTATTCACTGTCTTCGGTGTAACCTGGCCTACCACGGGGAGTAAAGAGGTAACCGACTTCCTGTTCAAGGATTTTGAGGATATATACGGCGGCATGTGGGCGTTTGAGCCTGACCCGGTTCAGGCCGCCCAGCTCATGATTGCGCACATTGATAAGAAGCGCAAAGCTCTGGGCATTGATAAAGCCAGAGAAAGAGTGCTCTACGATATGGCGATGAGGCGTGAGCTGGAAGCAGTCTAAGCGCTAGACTTAAGAGAGATAAGGGGGTTAATAAATATGTCAAAGATTATTGCCTCAGCAGCGATTAGAGGAGCTCATAAGATTGTTGACCAGGCGGAGAAGAAGTGGCAGGAAGCTATGGACAGGTGGGGAGCCAGCGAGCCGGTTGGCTTTCCCAATACCGCTTATTATCTTCCGGTAATTTACGGGATTCTGGGCGAAAAGGTAGAAAAGCTGGGCGATATGGAAAAGATATTGAAGCGGTGTAAAGCCCTGCTGCCACCGCCGGTAAGGGAAGAGCATCCCCTGCCCTACCTCGCTCCTGCCCTTGATGCCGGCATGGTGACTTTCTTCGCTGAGGAAATCATTGAAGCCATCAGATATCTGGAGGCGCCCGACTT
>CAZWYS010000069.1:0-8890 GCA_964638295.1 uncultured Dehalococcoidaceae bacterium | reverse complement strand
TCCCCCTCTCCTTAAAAGGAGAGGGGGAAGAATACTAGAAGGGAGGCTTCGCCTTCCTTTAACTCTCCTTTAACGTTCTTCCATTAAGAAGAGAAGAAAAAGAGATTTTGGGGAATGGCTTTGCCTTTCCCCCACCCACACGCCCCCTTCCCCCGTCAAGAGGGACAAGAGGACAGGTTGCTAGGCAGGCTTAATCTTTTCGGTTACTTTTTCAATTATTCTGGTCATTGCTTCCCCGGCTTTAGCCCTGATGAGGACAGCGGCCTGGTGGTCCAGAGGGGTGGGGCTGAGGTTGATAATGACCAATCTGGCTCCGGCGTCAGTGGCATAGATGGGCATATAGGCGGCGGGGTAAACAATCAGCGTTGAGCCAATCACAATGAACAGGTCACAATTATATGAGCGGGAAGTCGCTTCTCTGAATACCCCCTCAGGCAGTTGCTCACCAAATAAAACAACGTCCGGTTTCAGGATGCCATGGCATGCCTCACAAGCCGGGACTTCCCCGCCCTTTTCCAGCCTGACTTTAATTTGTGCTACCGGATAACGCCGTCCGCAGTTCAGGCACACTACCCATTGCATATTGCCGTGGAGTTCAATAACTCTGTCGTCAGGAACTCCTGCCTTCTGGTGGAGATTGTCCACATTCTGGGTAATGACACAGTCAAGCTTGCCCAGTTTATCCAGCTCGGCGATAGCGCAGTGGGCGGGATTTGGTTGCACTTCCACGGCCAAGCGCCCTCCCCAGAGCAACTGCCAGTGTTTCTGGCGGGAAACAGGGTCGCTGATAAATTTCTGGTAGGTGAAGTCTTCGGGGTCCAATCTGTCCCAGAGCCCGCCCGGACTGCGGAAATCGGGAATCCCCGATTCAGTGCTGACGCCAGCGCCGGTGAAGACCACGATTCTTTTGGCGTTGATAATCAGGTCAGCTACCTTATCGGTAAGAATTTCCAGATTTTGATTTGCCACCGGTTTCACACCTCTGGAGCAATTATCTCTGCCAATTACAGCGGCATTCCTTCCATTCTGGCTCGCAGCCTGGCGGCATGCCTCGGTGCCGCAATCCAGACCGCGACACAGGCGACAGCAAAGCCTACCATACATAAAGTAAAAGCGCTACTGTAGCTTCCTGAGATATCATAAATATAACCGCCCAACCAGGGACCAATAGCACCGCCGATTCCCATCCCGGTAAGCAACAAAGCATTTATGGCCCCAAAATGCCCGCCGTGGAAGATGTCAGCCATACTGGCAGCCATCGTTGGTGAGTAGAGACCAGTTCCATAGCCGAAGACTATGGCGTAAAGATACAAGAGCCAGGGCTGGGAGGTATCCTGGACGGAAAGCAAGGCAATTAGAGCACCAAGCGTCAAGATGGTTGCCAGCGTCACCGTTATCTCCCGGCCAATCCAGTCAGATAAACTTGCGGTGAGTTGCCCCACGGAGAGGAAGATGCCAAAGAGGGCAAAAACGGAGGCGGCAAAGGTGCTGCTGTAGCCCACATCCTGGACGAATTTAACCTGATGACCCAGCACCAGATAGCACCCGACGCCCCAGTAGAGAAAGTAAGAAAACACCATGAGCCATAGCTGATAGGTGCCCATAGCCCGGCGCAGCGTCCAGTCTCCGGGTGCGCGCTTCCCGGCCACGTTTTCCTCCGGCACATTGCTTTGTGTTGCTGGCAATTCGGCAGCGCCGTAAGCAGTCAAACCTTTGTTCTCCGGGCGGTACTGGAAAAGGAAGAGATAAAGGGGTACGAGGAGTACCACCAGTGTGCCGGCGAGGACAAAATAGGCATAACGCCAGCCCAGTTGAGATATGGCGAATTCAGCGTACATGCCATAGACAAAGCTAAAACCGCCTCCGAGTTGGCCGAGCCCCATAGCCAGCCCGCGTCTCCTGGCAAACCAGTTTGCCATCATTGGACCAAAGATAGGCCAGCCGCAGCAGGCCATTCCCATAGGAGCCAGTACGCCGAAAAGCAGGTAAAAATGCCACAACTCTCTGGCAAAGGCACAGCTAGCTGTAGCCAGGCCGAGGATAATGATACCGATTATCCCGACCTTACGCGGCTGCCAGCGGTCAGCCAAGCTACCGGCTACCGGCGCAGTGAAGCCATAGAAGAGGAGACTAAGAGAGAGCATTAAGGCGGTGCTACCCCGGCTCCAGCCGAACTCATCCAGAATCGGGGGAAAGAATATTGAGAAGGAGTGCCTGACGCCGTAGATTAAAGTCATGCCGACGACGGCGATGCCGACGATAACCCAGCCGTAAAAAAAGAGAGGGCGTTTGGTCATTTCTAAACCTTTCTACTCAATTCGGGCCGATAGGGGGTATCATGGCACATACCACAATCAGAGGTTTTTTACCTGCATCCAGTTCGGCTAATCTTAACCGAGTTTGCTTGCCAGCGTCAAGCCTTTATTCAAATCTGAGAGATATTCGTTTCGCAACTGGTATAACATGTATTGACTTGAGCATGGCGCATAGTAGAATAAGGGTAGTGGCAAAGATGGTAACAGGAGGGGAAAAATGAAGGAAGAGATTTATGAAGCTTCTCTGGACCCGAAAATTAAACAAAAAATGGAACAAATGGCGACAGTAGTTACCGGTGAGAGCAAAGCCCACATCTCTTTCTACGACCCGCTTGATGAGTCTTTTGAGGGAAAGCGAGCCCGACTGAAGACAAAAGTCTTTGACAATGAGCGGATGTGGAGTCTACTGCGCGGTTCTTACGACATACACCAGCACAGCGGGCCCTCAGTCCACACCGAGCGGCTGTATGACGAACTGGAACTGGCTATTCAAGGCTGCTACATGGGGCAAGGAGGCATTGTCTTCAAGGACATGCATACTTCCAGCGTCCGCTCGGTGAAGATAGTCCAGAAGGTGGTTGACCGATGGGCTGAGGAGCACGATAAGCCAAAGATTGAGCTCTTCGGTGGCGTTTGCCTCAATTACCCGGTCGGGGGGCTAAACCCGGACGCAGTTATTGCCGCGCACCGCATTGGGGGTAAATACGTGTGGCTGCCAAGCATGGATGCCAATCACCACCGCCAGGTAGTGGGGCACGGCGTCGGTCAGGGCATAGACTTGATTGACGATAACGACAACGTGGTTCCCAAGGCGAAAGAAGTCCTGCAACTAATCGCCGATGCCGACATGGTCCTGGGAGTCGGTCACGAAAGCACCAGGGAGCGCCTGATGGTGGTGAGGGAGGCGGTGAAGATGGGCGTGCAGCGCATTGAGATAAACCATGTCAACTACCCCCTGACCTGGCTGACGCCAGAGCAATGCAAGGTTTTTGCTGACCTGGGAGCCTACCTGGGAATATATGCCCTGGACTTCGGGCTTTTCTACACCATGGACGACCTGATGGGCATCTACAAGGCGGCGGGACCGGAGAGGATTGTCTTCGGCTCTGATTGCGGGCACATCGCCAACCCCCACCCGATAGACAGCGTGAGAATGCTCATATTGGGCTTTCTGCAGAACGGCGTTCCGGATGAGCATGTCAAGCTAATGTGCCAGACCAACGCCCGCAACCTGCTGCACTGATTTAGCAGTTGAATGGATGAACTAAAAATTATTTGAAAGGAGAAAAAGTGCCAAACTCAAAAAAAGTAACAATACCAACACTTGCCTGGTATGGCGATGAAGTAATGGAACTTGAGTTCCCTGAATCCTGGGAAGTTCACTTCTGCAAGATGAAAGGACACGATGCGCCACCCCTAAATGATAATGGGATTAGAAAGGCTTTCGCCAACCCTATCGGCACCAAGACGATAAAAGAACTAGCTAAGGGGAAAAAGGAGGTTGCCATACTCTTTGATGACATGTCCCGGGCAACACCAACAGCGGTGATGATACCCTACGTTCTGGAGGAACTGGCTGCCGCCGGTATCCCTGATGATAATATACGCTTCATTGGTGCCATCGGGGCTCATGGCTCAATGAACGGCATAGACTTCAGGAAGAAGCTCGGCGACGAAGTCATGGGCAGGTTTCTGGTCTACAATCATAATCCCTACGAGAACTGCACCCCACTTGGGGTGACCAGCCGAGGAACCCCGATAGCGGTTAATAGTGAGTTCATGGCCTGTGACCTCAAGATTGGCCTTGGTTCCATCGTGCCACACCCCTATGGTTTCGGCGGCGGCTGCAAGATTATTCTGCCCGGTATTACCTCCATAGAGACCATCTCGTCGAACCACAACCGGCTGGCGCTTGATGACACCGTCGCCATCGGCAAGCTGGACGGCAATGAAATAATGCAGGACATAATGGAGGCGGCAAGAATGTCCGGGCTTGACGTCAAGATAGACGCCATCCTCAATATGAAAAGAGAGGTAACCGCCCTTTTCGTCGGCGACCCGGTTGAAGAACACAGAGAGGGAGTAAAACTAGCCAAGGAACATTATGCCACCGATATGGTCCGGGAGGCTGACATCGTGGTGGCCAACTGCTTTTGCAAAGCGAATGAGATGTGCCTAGCCAGCCCGGTAGCAGCGCCACTTTTGACCAAGAAGGGTGGTGACATGGTATTGATAACGGTGACGCCGGAAGGTCAAATCCACCACTATTTTGATAGAAGCTTCGGGAAGAATCTGGGTGGCCAAGGCTGGGGGCCACTAGCCCGCAGAACCAGCCTGCCCGAGAACACCAAGAGATTAACCATCATGGTACCATACTCAGATAAAGTGGGCGCCGACTGGGTAGCCCCATATGAACTGGTCAGATGGGTAAAAACATGGACCGAGGTAATTCAGGAACTAAAGAAGCGCTACGGCAACAAAGCGAAGGTGGCAGTAATTCCCGACGCCACCGTGCAGTATTTCCCTGAGGCTTAAAATATATAGAGGTTAAGAGGAAAAATCGAGTTCCTTTTAACTATAGCAAGCACTTGAAATCAGCAGGTTCTTTAACTATAATGCCCTCTAGAAGAGGACGCGCAAAACGAGGCAAGTAAATGTAATTTGAGGAGGAACAGCTATGCCAAAATTCAGCGCCAATTTAACCATGCTATTCACCGACGTGGACTTTCTTGACCGCTTTGAGCGAGCGGCCAAAGCCGGCTTCAAAGGAGTGGAGTGCCAGTTTCCCTACCAATGGAAAAAGGAGGAGCTGGCAGAGAAGCTGGACAAGTACGGGCTGGAGCAGGTCTTGTTCAACATAACGGCGGGTGATTTTGCCGCCGGTGACCGGGGTATTGCCTGCATTCCCGACCGGGTGGGGGAATTTAAAGAGGGGGTGGGAGCAGCCATAGAGTATGCCAAAGCGCTGCGCTGTACCCGCCTGAACTGCCTGGTTGGAATACCACCCAAAGAAGTGCCAGCGGGAAAAATGCGCCAGACTATGGTGGATAACCTGAAGTTTGCCGCCACCGCACTGCAAAAAGAAGGCATTTCCCTGCTGGTGGAAGCACTGAACAGCCAGGATATACCCGGCTTCTATCTGGTACACATAAGCGATGTGCTCGAACTGTTTAAGGAAGTTAACCACCCCAACCTCTGGCTTCAGTACGACATCTACCATATGCAGGTCATGGAGGGTAACCTCACCAAAACGATTCGCGATAACGTGGCTCGTATCGCACACATCCAGCTCGCCGACAATCCGGGGCGTCATGAGCCGGGCACCGGTGAAATCAACTTCACCAACCTGTTCCGCTTCATTGACGAGGCAGGATACAAGGGCTGGATTGGCTGCGAGTACAAGCCGGCGGGTATAACCGAAGAAGGCCTGGGATGGGCCAAAGCTTATCTTAAAGGAGGAAAATAATGGCAAATCTTGGATTTATCGGACTGGGTATAATGGGCAAGCCGATGGTTGGTCACCTGCTTGATGCCAAGCACACCGTCCATGTCTATGACGTGGTCCCGGAATCAATCAAGGAAGTGGCCGCGAAGGGCGGCGTGGCTTGCGGCAGCGGCAAGGAGGTAGCCCAAAAATCAGACATCATCTTCACCATGGTGCCGGATACGCCGGATGTGGAGGCAGCTTTGTTTGGCAAGGACGGGGTTGCCGAGGGCGTTAAGTCTGGCTCCATCGTGGTGGATATGAGTTCCGTCTCACCCATTGCCACCAAAGAGTTCGCCAAAAAGCTGGCGGCGATGGGGGTGAAGATGCTTGATGCGCCGGTTTCCGGCGGGCAGGTAGGCGCCCAAAATGCCACCCTTTCCATCATGGTGGGCGGCGAGCCTGACTTGTTTGAGAAAATCAAGCCCTACTTTGAACTTATGGGCAAGAACATCGTTCACATCGGTGGCAATGGAGATGGGCAGACCTGTAAAGTGGCTAACCAGATAGTAGTCGGGGAGACAATTATGGCAATCAGCGAAGCACTCTTGTTTGCCTCCAAAGCTGGCGCCGACCCGCAAAAAGTAAGAGAGGCACTACTCGGCGGCTTTGCGCAGAGTCGTATTCTAGACCTGCACGGGAAACGAATGATTGAGCGCACCTTTGCCCCCGGTTTCCGCATCCGCCATCAGCAAAAGGACCTGAACCTGGCCCTGCAGGGAGCACGCGCCTTAGGAATGAGCCTACCTGGCGCAGCCATAGCGCAGGAACTATTCAATGCGGTTGCTGCGGAAGGTGGTATTGACCTAGACCATTCTGCCCTAGTGCAAGCGCTGGAAAAGCTGGCCAATCACAAGGTCAAGGGATAAGAAGCTTCTCCAGCTATTAAAAGGGCACAGACGAGAGAGGGGACAAGTCTCCTCTCTCGCTTTTTCTGCTTCTCTTCAACTCAAAGGCGTAGCCTTCTACCCCTAATTACCTATGACCAAATAGCTATTGTAAACGAAGGAAGGGACATATAAGATAGTCTTGCAAACAAGTTAAAGCTACTAGAAGGGTAGGACTGAAGATGCCGAATCTACCTGTTAGGGAAGCTGGTGTCGAAGAACCTCGAGCAAAGCTGCGCAAACATTTAATCCCACCGGAAGCCTTACAACTGGTCCCGGAGCCAATGGCGCGGAAATACGCCGTCATACCTCTGGAAATAAGCGGTAATGTCCTCCACGTGGCTATGGCGAACCCGTCAGACATTCTAGCCTTAGAAGCCCTGGCAACCCACAGTCAGTTGCACATCGTGCCCGAGATAGCCCCTGCCGAAGAAATTCAAAAGGCGATTGATTTCAATTATCAATCCTATGATGAGTTGGAGAAACAGATTTCCAGTATCTCGCTACTGAGTGAGGTAGCCGAAGAAGAACAGATTAAACTGGATACCGTTACCGATGCCCCGGTAGCCCGGGCGTTAACACTTATTATCGAAGAGGCGGTGAAAGCCAGAGCTTCCGATATCCATCTCCAGCCCCAGGAAGACAGATTACGGGTACGGTATAGAGTTGACGGCACGCTGCACGATACTCTTTCCCTGCCGTTAAAGACGACTACGTCACTCATTTCACGTATTAAAATCCTGGCCAATATGAATATTGCCGACCACCACCGTCCCCAGGACGGCCAGTTTTCCGTGAAAATGAAAGACCGCCAAACAATAGACATTAGAGTTGGGACTGTAGCCACTGTCTATGGCGAGATGGCGACATTGCGGCTCCTTGATAAATCCAGAGCGGCAATGAGTCTATCCGACCTGGGGTTTCTTCCCCAATGCATGACAAAGTATGAAGAGATGCTTAAAGTCCCCTATGGCATGATTCTGGCCAGTGGGCCTACCGGCGCGGGCAAAACTACCACTCTTTATGCCTCAATTAACTGCCTTGATTGCGACGGACGGAATATCATCACTATTGAAGACCCGGTGGAGTACCGGTTTAAGGATATCAATCAGATTCAGGTTAACCCCAGAGCCGGGCTGACCTTTGCCAGTGGACTGAGGTCGATACTGCGTCTTGACCCTGATGTGATACTGGTTGGTGAGATACGCGATGGCGAAACTGCCCGAATCGCCGTTCAGTCAGCGCTTACCGGACATCTGGTGCTATCTTCAATCCACGCCAATGATGCCGTAGGGGTGGTCTTCCGCCTGCTTGACCTGGGTATCGAGCCCTTCTTGGTCGCCTCAGCACTTATTGGCGTGGTAGCGCAAAGAATGATACGGCGGATTTGCCCTGATTGTGCCCGGCGAGTTGAGGTCCCCTGGCTGGAAAAGGTGAGCTACAACAAGGAAACCGGGGAGAAGCGAAATGAATTCCTTTGTGGTAGCGGTTGTAAATCGTGTGCCGATACTGGCTACCAGGGGCGAACTGGAATCTTTGAAATTCTAACGGTCAGTGACGAGATAAGAATGATGCTACTCAAGAATTCTACGGCAGCTCAACTGCGAGCTCAGGCGGTTAAAGAGGGGATGATACCTCTGATTGGGGATGGGATGTTAAAGGTAAAAGCCGATATGACTACCCCGGCTGAAATCCTGCGCAATACTTATTCCGTGGACTAGCCGATTCCTTCCAAGAGTACTCTAAAGATTTCAAGGTGGGATAAATGGTTTATCAATATATTGCCTACAACGAGAGCGGAGAGGTAGTCAAAGGCAAGTTACCCGCCGTCAATGAAGAGACAGCCAGTGACCTGCTGGGCTACGCTGGCTACCAGGCAATCAGCCTCAGACCGTATGTCCCGTTTCTGAATCTGGATAAGCTGTCGGCAAGCATGTTCCGGGTGAAACCGAATGAAATAATACTCATGTACCGCCAGCTGGCCATGCTGCTTGAATCCGGCATAGATATTGTTACCTCCCTGGAGTTATTGCAGGAGCAGGCACACAACCACGCCCTGAAGAAAGTCCTTAACGAAGTAATCGCAGACCTTCGCGGCGGCAATCAGCTCTCCAAAGCTCTGGGCAAACATCCACGAATCTTTTCGCCAATTTACTGCCGGCTGATAAGTGTCGGGGAGCAGGGTGGTGAGCTGGAGGCGGTGT
>CAZWYS010000068.1:0-9005 GCA_964638295.1 uncultured Dehalococcoidaceae bacterium | reverse complement strand
AGAGCTGGCGGCAATGACGAAATCGCCGTCCTCCAGACCGGTAGCTACTACCTGGACGGCGTCGCCGAGGTCATCGTCAAGCTTGGTCCAGGTGGTGTTGCCGTTGGTAGAGTAGGCGACATAGCCATCGGTGCTGCCTGCTATCAGCAGGTCCTCGCCCAGGCTGAGCAGCATTTCGCTGCCGCCGGTGAGCTTGGATGACACCTTTGAGTCCCAGGTGAAGCCGGTGTTCTCTGACCGGGAGACGTAGCCGTAGGTACTCATCTCGTAGACGACATCGCCGTCGCCTTCCACTGCCAGGTCGGTAACATCATACCTGGCGGTGCGGGTGAACCACTTGTCCTCTCCGCCTTCCCGGCTGAAGTAGATGGTGGTGCCATCGACTTCGGCAAGGTAGAGCATGTCGGGGTCATCAGGAGCCATGCGGACGATAAAGTTACTGCCCGCATCCTGCTCGGAGTATACTCTCTCCCACCGTGAGGCGTAGCGCCACAGGCTCATGTCAGGGGCAGATTCATTGTCGGAGGTTATCAGGAAGACCGAGCTGCCATCGGGTGACACGGCGACGTCGCTCAGGGTAGTGAGCAGGGTGTCAATCAGACTGATGTCGTTGAAGGTCTTGCCATCATCCTTGGAGACGGCAAAGGCGCTCTCATCACCGCTGGTCCCGGCTACCACGTCAGAGCCGGCAAAGGCAACAACACAGAGGCTGTCGCCGCCCGGGTCCTTGGTTGAGGTGGAGCCGCTGACTGTTGGCGATGATGCCAGCGGGTCGGCAGAGCGGTAAACACCGGTGCTGCCGAAGCGCCCGGCGACCAGGTCGGTTCCGTTGAAGTCAATGCTGTGTATCCACTTCTTTACCTTCAACTCGGTCACGTCGTCATCGTCCATGCGGAAGATGCCGTCGGCTTCGTCTTCAGCATCAGCGGCACTAGCGGTATCAGAGGTCAAACCGACAAACAGGACGCGCAGGTCATCGTCGCTGCCCAGGTAGTCCGGCGACATGGCGATTGAAGCCGATTCAAGGCCGTCAACATCGGCGTCTGAATCCTCTTCAACGATGTTCGCCGGGTAGTCGGCAAAGGCGCCCGAGTTCCAGTTGCTCTGGTTGAAGCTGTACATCTGCAACTGGACAACCGGGGTAGTGGCGCCGGTATTGACAGTGACCGCCACCATGACCTGGTCCGAGGCGAAATTGGGTGAGAACTCTACCGCGCCAGTCACATTGCCACTGACAAAACCGCTATCAGCGCTGGTCTCGGCCCAGGCGGCGCCTACCGCGCCAATCTGGTAGTCCCAGATCTCGGCGGCATTGCCTGTGTCCACACCGGCAACCGCAATGTAGTGCTTGCCCGACTTCTCCACTGAGATGGCGAGGTCGCGACAGTCAATGATGTTAGTACTATCGACGTCATCCAGGCTATCCCAGTTGGCGCCGGCGTCGTCGCTGATGTAAACGAAAATGCCGTCTGTATTATCGGTAGCAACGGCGATGTAGTTGCCATCATCCGGAGCCACGGCGATAAATTCAGCATCTAGAGTGTTGGTATCAGCGATAACCGTTATTTCGGTCCAGGTCTCGCCGCCGTTGGTTGACCGGTAGATGGTACTCGTACCGTCTACAGCGTAGATGGTATCCCCGTCAGCGCCCACGGCAACGTCAATAACGTCGCCATCCCAATCTAACTCTTCGGGAAGGTCCTCAGCGCCCCATGACAGGGTGCCGGCTGAAACTGGCGCCGCCATCAGAATCAGGCTCGCCGCCAGAACGAGGGCCAGGCCTACGCCCCATATTTTATGTATTCTTGTTTTCATCGACCTATTTTTCCTCCTTGTTTTATATACTCACATCTCCATAAACAAAGAAATCCTTCCATAAAGCTCTTCCTTTATGGAGACTAAGTTTGCTTAGTGGCTGACTTCGAGTTTGTAACTCGCTCCCCTTGCGGGCTCTTACCAGTGCATCACCCCCTTTCAATTTCAATACACCCCTACTATAACACAGAAAATTCATTTGTCAAGACCCCGCGTTTGAAATTTACATAAATTTACCCAATTTGCCGCCGATTAGCTTAAAGCTATTAAGAAGCCTGGCTCGCGGAACCCCTTACTTTAATCATATGCTCAGGTTACCAGATAAATATTAAGAAATTATTAAGAAGTTGCTGCCAGTGAATATAATTTTTAGAACTGGTACTTTAGCAGCCTCTTCAGTTCCCCGACGGGTATGGCTTTCTGCTCGGCGGTGCTCATGTCCCTCAGCGTCACGGCGCCGCTTCTTACCTCCTCCTCCCCGATGATGACCGCGTGGCGTACCCCGAAGTTATTTGCCTGCCTCAACTGTGCTTTGAGGCTCTTGTTGCCGGTAGCCATTATGATGCCGGTGCCCGCCTGCCTCAGCCGCGACGCCAGCTTTATTGCCTCGTCTCTGGCGGCATCACCCAGGTGGGCGATAAACACCCGGGGTCGGGGCAGAGGGGGGATGGAGATGTCCTGTTTCTTTAGGTTGAGGATTATTCTCTCCATGCCTATGGCAAAACCTATCGCCGGCGTTGGCTTGCCCCCCAGCTCCTCAATCAGGTCGTCATATCTCCCGCCCCCGCAGAGCGCGCTCTGAGCGCCGGCTGCCTCGGGCTGAATCTCAAAGACAGTCCTGGTGTAATAGTCCAGCCCCCTGACCAGCCGGTGATTGACGGCAAAGGGAATTTCCAGGAGCTTCAGATATTCCTTCAGTCGGTTGAAGTGAGTCTCGCACTGAGGGCAGAGGTAGTCAACGCTTCTCGGTGCGGAGTCAGCCACTTCCTGGCAGGTCGGCTTTTTACAATCAAGCAGGCGGAGGGGGTTTCGCTTTAACCTGACTTTGCAATCGGCGCACAGCTCTTCTTTATGGCTGGCATAGTATTCTTTTAAGGCGTTAAGATAGTTCGGCCGGCATTGTTTACAGCCAATGCTGTTGAGCTGCAGCGACAGGTGGCTGAGTTTTAGTGACCTGAAGAATTGCCAGGCGATATCAATCACTTCGGCATCAAGGCATGGGTCATCATCGCCGATTGCCTCGCAGCCAAACTGGTAGTGTTGCCGGTATCTTCCCGCTTGTGGTCTTTCGTATCTGAAAATAGACGCCAGATAATACAGCTTGACTGGCTGGGGACGATTATGTAGCCCGTGTTCCAGGTAGGCTCGACTCACTGGCGCCGTGCCCTCCGGTCTCAGGGTTATCTTGTTGCCACCTTTATCGGTAAAGGTGTACATTTCCTTCTCGACGATATCAGTTCCCTGTCCCACGCTGCGGGTGAAAAGCCCGGTATCTTCAAAAGCCGGGGAATCAATGCGCTCATAGCCATAGAGCTGGCAGATGTCAACCGCTTTTTGCTCTATGTAGCGCCAGTTTGCCTGTTCCTCTGGCAGGATGTCTGAAGTCCCTCGTGGTGCCCGATACAACATTGCTACCTCAGTCTATTATCCCAAAGCTAGGATACAGTATTACCTCTAAATTTGTAAAGGGAGATTATTTGAATCTTTATCCCCCACCGATGAGCGGGAAAATACCTATCCTGTCCCCATCCTGAAGGAGGTAGCCTTCTTTCTGCCACTTGCCGTTCACCATGAGAATGCCGACTTCCTCCCTGGGGACTTTCAATTTATCTAAAAGGCTTCCTAACTTGGACTGATTATCTAATTCAAGGATAAAAGCTTCGCTGTCTCCCTGGTTGGGGTGGTATTTTCGCAGGCTGGCGTATAGCCTGACTTCAACCTTATTCATTGCCTCTTCCTTGGAATATCAAGTAACTATATTAAATTGCATTATAACTTAATTTGCGGCTAAGAAGGAAGCCCTCTCCGCCATGATGACGAAGAGAGCTCCTGTTGAACGTTCAAATACCCGGATAGAACGCGGTTGGAATTAAACGCAGAAAGACCTTCTAGACTTCAACCTCCAGTTCCTTCAGTTTTTCCGCAGTTGGCATACCTTTAACCCAGCCACGTAGCTTGTAATATTCCTCCTTCATTTTGTCAAGCTCAACCACCTGTCCTTTGGCAGCACCCTCCGGCATGGGCTCTTTAAGCAGGCGCGGGGGTAATGTATCGTCTTTATCGCTGAAACCGAGCTTTCCCATGATAAATCTCTCGAGATTGTAGATTCGCTCGCCTATTTTCATTATTTCATCCTCGCTTATGTCCCAGCCGATTACGTTTGACAGAAGGTCGGCATAATCCTTGGCACCAAGGGCAAAGGTGGTGAACAGGCAGTTGACTGTGGAGTTAACCGTGGAGGTGAAGTCCTGAAACGTCTTTACCCATTGCGCTTTACCCTCAATTGTTAACGGGTCTATTTTCTCGGGTATGCCCACTATTTCTGGCGAAATAGTGTATCCCGTTACGTGGCATCCTCCTCGATTCGCTGTAGCATATTCCAGACCTATGCCCTTGATTCCTCTGGGGTCATACGCCGGCATTTCCAACCCTTTGACACTCATGGAAAGCTCGGGATGACCGTAAAGCTCACAAAGCTTTCTAGAGCCTAGGGCGAGTTGTTTACCAAACCCCACTTTATAAGCAGTACGCCACATTGCCTCAACCATTGCTGCCGCGTTACCAAATTCGAGAACCAGGCCCTGCAAATCTTCCTCGGGAATGTATCCTTTCTCGTTCAGTTCCATGGCTGCGGCTATGGTTGACCCTACGCTGATGGGCTCTAGTCCCAGCTCATTGCCGAGGTGGTGGGCTTTCACTATGGCATCAAAGTTATTTATCCCGCAAGCGCTCCCCAGAGACCATATTGTTTCATACTCCGGACCTTCAGCGGTAACTATCTGGAATGGTCCTGACTTCACTGTGCTGATCCTTCCGCAGCCTATAGTGCAGCCCCAGCATGCCCTGTTGCGTACCAGGTATTTCTCGGTCAAGGTTTCCCCGCTGATGCGGTTGGCATCCGGGTTTACTCCTGACTGCCAGTTCTTATACGGAAATGCCCCGGCTTCATTGATTACATTTACCAGTACTGCGGTTCCATAGGTTGGTAATCCTTCTCCGGTGACGGCATTTTTGGCCATGGTATCCAGGCATCTGTCGGACACTTTTCTGAATTCATCAGGTCTAGCCACCGGGACATTCTTGTCTCCTGAAACGACGATTGCCTTTAATTTCTTTGAACCCATCACTGCTCCCAATCCCGCTCTACCGGCAGCCCGGTATTCATCGTTCATCACCACTGCCATTGGAACCAGGTTTTCGCCGGCGGGACCAATGCAGGTTACGCTGGTGTTTTTACCCTTAACGGCGCTCATCAGAGCTCTGGTCGTGTCCATGGTGTTCATGCCCCATAGTTCTCTGGCATCCCTGATTTCCGCTTTCCCATCCACGACCGCCAGATATACCGGCGTATCTGAGGCTCCTTCTACCACGATCCCGTCAAAGCCGGCAAACTTTAGGAATGCTCCCCATTCTCCGCCACTGTTACCGCTGCCAATAGAACCTGTCAGCGGTGCTTTGAGAGTCATTACATGGTATCGGCTAGGCGACGGAAACCTGGGGACACCTGTTCCAGGCCCCGTGACAAAGATCAGTACGTTTCTCGAATCTAGGGCGTCCATGTCCTTCACGGAAATGCCCTGCTTTTCGTATTCTCTGAGATATTGGTGGAGGAGATAGACGGCGTAACCTTTCCCGCCAATGTATTTTTGGGCGGCTTTTTCGTTTATTGGCTCGGTATTTACCTTCCTTGCGGTTAAATCTAGCTTCAAGAGCTTACCAGCATATCCTCCTGCCATTTTGGTGCCTCCTTTTATAGATTTTTTATATAATAAAGATTTTTCCCTAATCGGGGCCCTAATGCAAGAATTTGAATCCGTTTAACTTAAAAAGCCACCCTACATCAGATTTTGCAGCCGTAAGTTAACCAAATCTAGGGGTGATTGTCAAGCCCCATTCATTCATTTTACTGGGAGTATAGCACAGATATTGTCCGTGTCAATATGGTTCTGGGCTAATATGCAACTGGTAAAGTAAATTTACATAAGTGCCCGGATTAGGCTATACTTTAAGTATAGTTTGAGTTGTAGTTTGGGAGGTTTTCCAGATCTTGGCTACCGTTGAAGTAGTGGGTTTTAGTCAACTCAAGGAGAAGGCTGAGGAATATCTTCCGCCAGAGAAGATAGCCGCGCTGGAAGAGGCTTATCATTTTGCCGCCGAGGCACACCGGGGGCAGGTACGTAAGTCAGGTGAGCCCTATGTGGAGCATCCGCTGCAAACGACGTTAATCTTGGCTGAGCTTCAGCTTGATGCCAGTTCTCTGGTAGCGGCATTGCTGCATGATATCCCGGAGAACTGCGGCCTGCCAATTTCTGAGATTGAAGCCAAGTTTGGCCCCGAGGTAGGCAAACTGGTTGACGGTACCACCAAGTTAGGTCAGGTCTCCTGGCAAGCTCCCGGGGAAGTGAATGGGGAAGTGCAGGCAGAGAATCTGAGGAAAATGCTGGTGGCGATGGCGGAGGACCTCCGGGTGGTATTTATCAAGCTGGCTGACCGATTGCACAATATGCGCACCCTGGACGCGCTATCTCCAGAAAAACAACATGGTATTGCTCAGGAGACTTTAGAGATATATGCTCCCCTGGCTCACCGTTTGGGCATATGGGAACTGAAGTGGCAGCTCGAAGACTTATCTTTCCGGTATCTGGAGCCAGAGAACTATCAACGTATTGTCAGATTGATTGCTGCCCGGCGTGCGCAAAGAGAGAATTTTATCGCTCAGGTAATTGAGGTTTTGCGAAAAGAGTTTGAGAGAGTTGGTCTGAGAGCCGAGATATCAGGCAGGCCGAAGCATATCTACAGCATATATCAGAAAATGGAGCGGTATTCCGCCTTGGGTAAGCACTTTGATGATATCCATGACCTTTTTGCCCTTCGGGTATTGGTTGCCACGGTGCCTGATTGTTACAGTGCGGTGGGCGTTATCCATAGTTTATGGCACCCTTTGCCTGACGAATTTGACGACTATATTGCCAATCCCAAACCCAATGGCTATCAGGCTATCCATACCGCCGTAATATGTTTCGGCACTACCCCTCTGGAGGTCCAGATTCGCACTCGTGATATGCATCATGTCGCCGAATATGGTCTGGCGGCACACTGGCGCTATAAGGAAGGCGAAAAGAAGGACCTGCATTTTGAGGAGAGGATAGGCTGGCTGCGTCAGTTAGTTGACTGGCATCGGGAACTCAGTGGGGCGGAAGAGTTTCTGGAGTCAGTTAAAACAGACATCTTCATTGACCAGGTCTTCGTTTACACTCCTAAGGGAGAGATAAAGGATTTGCCCAGAGGTTCTACCCCCCTTGATTTTGCCTACCGGGTTCATACTGAGTTGGGGCACCGCTGCATCGGGGCCAAGGTGAATAGCAGGCTGGTGCCGCTTGATTACGAGCTTAAGAACGGCGATATCGTCGAAATCATGTCAACTAAGGGGGAGAAGGGGCCGAGCCGCGACTGGCTTAACCCCCATCTGGGTTTTGTCAAAACCTCTCACGCCAGGGAAAAGATACGGCAGTGGTTTAAGCGACAGGAGCGGACGGAAAATATTGAGCGAGGCCGTCAGCTTCTGGAAAAAGAACTCAGGCATCTGGGGATAACTATTGAGCGTGAAGAGCTGGCTGACCTGTTTAACTATGGTAATGTAGATGACTTTCTGGCTGCTATCGGTTACGGTGGCATTACTACTCACCAGATTGCCGTGAAGCTAGCCGCCCGGCAGGAACCGGCTAAAGTGGCGGTGGAAGTTACCCCACCCCAGCCGTTGCCATCGGTGGTTCAGGTGCTTGGTGTTGGAAATTTAGTCACTAACCTGGCCCAGTGTTGTCATCCGGTGCCTGGGGATAAGATAATTGGCTATATTACTCGCAGCCGCGGAGTGACAATTCACCGCCAGGATTGCTACAATATAGTTCATGAGGACGAGAAAGACAGGCTGGTCCCGGTGGAGTGGGGGAAGACCGATTCACGGTACCCGGTTAAGATTAAAGTTGAAGCTTGGGATAGGGTAGGGCTGATGCGTGACATAACCACTATTATGGCTGAAGAAAAGGTTGGTATTTCTTCGGTAAGCTTGGTTAACCATGACGACCAAGCTGTTTCCGTAGATTTTACCCTAGAGACAGAGGGGTTAGCCCAGTTAAGTCGGCTCTTGAAAAAAGTTGATGCCGTCAGGGGAATAACAAATATTACCCGGATTGGGAATGAGGCATCAGCAAAAACTGACGACAAAACTTGACGTAGCCTGCAGAGGATAAGTTATAGTATAAGAGAGACTAAGAGAGGCGAACCCTCTCTTAAATGATTACCCTGTCCTTTAGATGTGGGGAAATAGAGAATAATAAATTTAAGGGGGTAGATCTTGCCACGTACCAAATCAGCTCAAAAGCAGGTGCGAGTAGCCGAAAAGAGGCGAGCACGTAACCGGCCCGCTCGCAGCCGGACTAAAACTAATATAACCAAGGCGGAAAAGTTTATCTTTTCCGGTGAGTTAGAAGCGGCTAAGGAAGCGGTGGTAACGGCTATCAGCTCTCTGGACAGGACGGCAGAGAAGGGGATTATCCACCCCAACAACGCCGCCCGCCGCAAATCACGGTTGATGAAAAAGCTAAATCAGGCTCTGACTTCATCTGCGGCCGAAACTGAGTCAGAAGAGGTCAGTGAGGAAACTTAATCTTACTTGCCTGTAATCTGCCGTATAAATTTCCTTTGCTTACGGGGAAGGCCACGGTAAATTTATATTTGAGAAGAAAGATTGAAATCCAACAGGAACGGGCCACACTGGCTATTGCTCTCCGAAGGCGGTTCCCGTTCTGGTGCGCAATTTAATATTCTCTATAAACCTAACTCACCCCAAACAATATCATCCAGCTCAAAGACCGGTCCGTCCTTGCACACCTGCCTCAGCCCGTTTTTCGTTTTGACCGTGCAGCCGTAGCAGACGCCAAGCCCGCACCCCATCCTCACCTCCAGGGAAA
>CAZWYS010000067.1:0-9105 GCA_964638295.1 uncultured Dehalococcoidaceae bacterium | reverse complement strand
CTTCTCAACATTGGCGTGTCAAAAGAGCCGGGGCAAATAGCATTCACATTTATACCATGCTCAGCCACCTCTAACGCCAGTGACCTGGTAAAACCGGACACGGCTCCTTTCGAAGCAGCATAAATGGTCATTCCTTTACCCGAAACCATCGGCCCGGTAACCGATGATATATTAATAATCTTGCCGTACCCGTGCTCTATCATACCCGGCAGCACCGCTCTGGTGCAATTCCAGGCACCTTTCAGATTAACCTCAATGACGCTATCCCGAACGTCGTCAGGCATCTCAAGAAATGACATTGCGGGTGCTATGCCAGCATTATTGACCAGTATATCCACTTTCCCGAACCGTGCTAACACCTCCCCGACTGCCTGTTCCACCTGGCTGGCATCGGAGACATCGACTTTAAAAGCAGCCGCTTTTTGACCCAGGTTTCTGATATCTTTTTCGTGCTTCTGAAGACGCCGAATATCGCGACTAAAGAGCATTACATTGGCACCCTCTCTGGCAAGTGCTTTGGTGATACCCTCACCCAGACCCCGTGATGCCCCGGTAACGATAGCCACTCTATCGCTTAATATCTGTCCATCCACTATTTATTACCTTCTTAGTATTCAAGCAGACAGCACACCTGTTGAGATTTTCAACTTTAATTACAGTTCCAAATACGCAGGTAGTTCCTATCCCTTTATTCCTAGCCACCAAATCAGGCAACCCGGTAGCGCTCAATAATTTCCTCGTTCAGGTCAATGCCCAACCCTGGCCCCTCCGGTACCTCAATATAGCCGTCCACCACGGGCAATTTTTGCCTGGTCAGGTCCTGCCTTATCGGGGTTTCTTCGACACAATATTCCAGAATAAAGGCGCTCTGGCGGGATGCCAGCCAGTGCAAACACGCCGCCAAGCCAATAGAATTGGTGTAGAAGTGGTTGACCACCCTCACGCCATGGTCTTCAGCGATATCAGCCACCCGGCTGGCGTCAGTGATGCCAGTATTTTCGGTGTCTATCTGGACAATGTTAATTCCGCTCCGCTCGATAAAATGCTGGTGGGAAAATCTCCCCGCTTCGCCCTCACCGGCGGCGATGGGAATCGGGGAAACGCTGGTCAGCTTGCGGTAACCATCCACATTTTCCCGGTTCAGTGGCTCCTCCAGAAAGAGCACGCCATAGTCCTGAAACTGCTGTGCTCGTTTTATGGCGGTATTGGTGTCCCAGCAACACCCGGCATCAATGATGAGGTCATTTTTGTCGCCAACGCCCCGCCGACCTCCCTCCACCAGCTCCAGGTCCAGTTTTTCACTCTGCCCCATCGGCGTCCAGCCGAACTTTACCGCCGTAAAACCTTCATTCACCCACCTCTTGCCGATTTCACAGGTCTCGTTGCCATCCCTGCCGAACAGGATGCTGGCGTAGGCGCGGAGTTTCTTGTGGAAGGCACCGCCCAGAAGCTGGTAAATCGGCTTATTATAGTATTTACCCGCAATGTCCCAGAGGGCAATGTCAATAGCGGCAATGGCATGGCAGATTATTCCCCGCCGCCCCAACCGGAGATTCTTCGCCTGCAGCAGGTAATTGATGGGCCTGATGTCCAGAGGGTCCATCCCTATGAGCAGCCTTGCCAGCCCGGTCGCACTCGCCCCGCTCAGCGGCGCCTCAATCGCCGCTTTTACCATGTGCGGTGATGAATATGAGTCACCGATACCGGTAATGCCTTCATCGGTATGGATTTTGACAACGACCGCATCCTGAGCTGAGGAGAATTTTGCGGCGTCAACTTCTTTTTCGGGTAAACGGAGTTCAATCGCTTCCACCCTGGTAATTTTCACCGCCAGCTCCTTTCTACTCTAAAATTTAGAGCCGTTTTCTGGGCTTGCAGGTAATTTTTACACGGTTTTTAAAATGCAGACAACTCAAGTGTCAACTCGGCTTTCTCGAACCGTTTCTTATTTCCTTTAACCAATGTGTGCTCAATAACACAGGCTAAGCTACCAAATGATAACTATTCCACAAATGAATCGCGACTGTACAGCCGTTGTTTCCAGCGTACGCCACTGCCAACCATTCGCCGAGAACTGGCATACAGGCTGGCGACAAAGAGGAAGGAGAAACCAAGCGGGTGTAGCAGCGTCGAGATGAGCGACTCCTTGAAATGATTGCCTAACAGCCAGCGCATAAATAGTATAACCGCTACCTGGAAGATAACGATGTTATGCCATTCGGTGGGGACCCTCGCCACAAACAAATCATTCCAGAGCCAGTAGAACGGGGCTAGAAAGAAAAAGTAGCCAGCGGCCATAAGCCCGATTAGCGCCGCGGGTGATAATGATGCCACCGAATACATCCATTTAAGAAATCCTTCCCACATCGCCCCCAGATTGTGGTACATATGGCACGAAACTACCGGTGATAAATCAACCGCCAAATGTCGGCCACCATGCCGGACTATCTCAACGCCCAGCCAGACGTCTTCTATGATTCTGGATTTTACGGCCTCATGTCCGCCAATTCGCCAGTATTCTTCCCTCGGGAAAAGGAGGAACTGCCCAATGGCCAGCGATGGCTTTGGCTCTTTAGAGCGCTGGAGCCACCACAGCGGTAACCAGCTCAGGATGACAAAGTAAAGTACCGGAATTGCCACCCTCTGTGGTAAGGAATTGGCTAGCTGGCGGGGAAACCCGGAGAGCAAAGAGGGCTTGCACTTCAGCGCCATGGCAAGCACACTGCGCAGCATATGAGGTTCATGGGTGGTATCGGCATCAACAAATAGCAACCAGGAACCGCTGGCTTGCTGGGCCAGCTGATAGCAAGCAAAAGGCTTGCCCGCCCAGCTTTTCGGAAGTGGTGCGCCACTGATTAGCTGAATACGGCTGTCCCCGGCAGCCATTTGACTGACAATATCAGCGGTGTTATCTGAAGAATTGTCATCCAGCACCAGAATCTCAAAGTTCGGGTAGTTCTGCTTCTGCAGGGACTCAAGGCAAGTCCTGATGTTTAACTCCTCATTCCTGGCCGGAACGAGCACCGAGATAAAAGGTGCTGGCTCCGGTATCTTGCTATTCGGGAGCGGCTTTTTGAGACTTCTCAAGTTAAGGATAAGGTTAAGTAAGAAGCCGACCAGCCCGGTAGCAATGATTATCTGATAGAGCATACTCTCGGTCCTGCCTTTTAACTTATATCTTCCGTATTTTTGATTAGAACCAATGAACGGGCTTTACTCTAAGCCGGGGAATGGTCTTCAGTTCATCAAAATGTTTTATCACCAGTATTATCAACACACCCAGCATGAGCAGTGATTCCCACGAGCTGCCCCCGATAGCTACAAGATAAGCCAGTGAACCGATTGGGCCAAGCATCACTGTCCAGGCATCGTTTTCTACGAATAGAAACCCAAGTACAATAAAGATAACAAATGCCATCAGCATCTCATGCTGAGGTAACGCTAACAGGACACCAAAAGTTACGGCTACCGATTTCCCGCCCCGAAAGCCAAGCAAGGGAGAGAAGGCGTGTCCTAATATGGCGCTTAGTGCCACGACCATAATTACTATCCCCGGGAAGCCAAAAAATGAATGCGCCAGGAATACGAAAGGTACACCTTTGGCTATGTCCAGAACAACTGCCAGGCAACCTGACTTAAGCCCTCCAGCTCTAAACACGTTGGCTGCGCCCGGGTTACCGTCCCCATAATCTTTTATATTTTTACCCAACAACCACCAGCCAATCCATATTGAAAAGGGACAGGCACCTAACCCGAAGGCGCATACAGCTAATAATACCAAATATAATATTTCCGACTGCACTCTACAAAATACCTAGATATTCTAGGGGTAGAATAAACCATTACTTTAGTGCCCGTCAAGAGCCAGACATATAATATCAGAACAATAAAATTAAAGCCTGAGAAATAGTATCGTATTGATATCTTGCAAGAGTACCGATGAATTCAGTTCAAACATTACCGGGGCGGTTTTCTTTACTTTGAGTAATGTTTCATCGTGCCCGCTATACCGCCATCAACGATTAAGCTTGTCCCCGTTATGTATTGTGCCTCATCTGAAGCCAGAAACAAGGCGGCATAAGCGATGTCCCAGGCATCACCCTGCTTTCCGGTAGGCGACATAGCATCCCTGCGTCTATACAGTTCTTCAACATCCCCACCTGAGGTACTTTTATAGTAATAGGCGATTCTGGGGGTCTTCATCAGGCCTGGTAAGATGGTATTTACCCGAATCCCTTTGGCGGCATATTGAAGAGCTACTTCACGAGTGAAAGCAATGACTCCAGCTTTTGAAACTGAATAAGCAAGAGTTGGATACGGACTAGACCTTACGGCATTAATTGAAGAGATATTGATTATAGAGCCGCTCCCCTGATTTTCCATGCAGGGCAAAGCGTACTTGCAGGTCAAGAACATGCTTTTCAGGTTAACTTTCATCACTCTATCCCAATCTTCCTCACTGGTCTCAACCGGCCCACCGTGTCCGCCCAGTGCCACATTATTATGTAAAATATCAATCCTGCCGAAAGCCCGGATGCATTCTTCCACCATGCGTTTACAATCGCCTGATTCTGACACGTCAGCCTTAAACACAACGCTACTGCCACCTTCCCCATCAATGATATGCCTGGTCTCTTCGGCTGCCTCAGGATTCAAATCAACCAGCATGACGCGGGCGCCCTCCCGGGCAAAAAGAACGGCTGTAGCCTTGCCATTCCCCATACCGGAACCAATCGAGCCAGCTCCAGTTACGATTGCCACCTTGCCTTTAAGACGTTCCCCCATGGTTTAACCTCCTTAAGCGGTTCGATGGATAATCAGATGTCTCCGCACCAGCGCCACCACCCCCAGGGGATACTCAGCCACCTCTACACCGGCCTGCTTAAGAGCAGCGACCTTGCTTTGAGTCGTACCCGTGCTTCCCTGAATAATGGCACCAGCATGCCCCATCCGTTTTCCCTCCGGGACGCTGTGGCCAGCAATATAGGCTACCACTGGCTTGGTCATCCGCCGGGCGATAAACCGGGCGGCATTTTCCTCCTGGGTGCCACCCACCTCACCGACGATTACCACCAAATCAGTATCCGGGTCATCTTCAAAGAGCTCCAGCAACTCGGGCATACTGGTAAACACTACCGGGTCGGCTCCCATGCCAACCACGGTACTCTGACCGATACCGGCTGCCGCCAGGTCGGCGCATATCTCATAGGCGAGAGTGCCACTCCGGGAAATTACCCCGACACGACCGGGTAAAAACATGTTCCCCGGCATAATCCCCATCTTGGCCTGGCCCGGGGTGATGATGCCAGGGCTGGTGGGACCCAGCAGCCGTGTCTTTTTATCCACCGCATAAGCCCTGAGCTCCATGACATCGTGGACTGGCACGTGCTCGGTAACGATGACAATGAGTCCAATGTCAGATTCTATGGTTTCCCGGGCGGCATCCTTGACCACAGGCGGGGGCACCAAGAACAGCGAAGCCTCTGCTCCCCGCTCAGCGATAGCTTCAGCAACACTATTATATACGGGGACACCCTCCACTTCCTCACCTCCCTTACCCGGGGTAACCCCTGCGACGATATTGGTTCCGTACTCCAGCATCCATCTGGTCTGGGCGCGACCCGCCCGTCCGGTAATACCCTGCACCAGAACCCTGGTCTCACCGTTCAAAAGGATGCTCAACGTTTTCCCTCCAGCAGGTGAGCAAGCTCTTCTATCCCTTTTTCCGTGGCGACCTCAGTAACCACTTTAACTCCTCCCCCCCGCAGTATCTCCCAGGTCTCTTCCTGGCGGTTCCCCAGGGCCCTAGCGATAATAGGAACGGCGGTCGGATGTTCTTTCAGATAGTGAACAATGCCTTTAGCTCCTTCGTGGATGGGGTTGATTCCCCCGTAGAGATTAATGAAAACCGCCCTCAACCCCTCCTTTTGCGTAACCAGCTCCATCACCTGGTATAAGAGGTCGGCGGAGATAGCGCCTCCTGTTTCCAGAAAGTTAGCCGGACGGAACCTCCGGCTGATGATATCAATGGTGGCCATGCCCAGTCCGGCACCACTGGCGATGACGCCTATATCGCCATCCAGGTCAACGTAGGTGACGCCAATCTGCCTGCCCTTCCTCTCCAGGGAATTTTGGATGCGCTCCTCCAGCGATACCTGGAGCTCAGGATGGCGGTACAGACTGGAATCATCAATCTCCACCTTGGCGTCGAGCGACAGGTAGTTTCCCAGCGAAGTCCGAGCCAAGGGATTGATTTCGACGAGCAAGGCGTCATACTTGCGGAAAATGCGGTAGAGAGTGTGAAGAGTATTAGCCACCGTCACCAGTTCCTCACCATCCAAGCCTGCTTCCCGTGCCATACGCTCTGCTTCAGGCAGGCGAAGTCCGGCAGCAACGGAAACCTGCCTGGAAATAACCAGTTCGGGATGGGCGATGGTCGTTTCCTCAATGGATACGCCACCGGCAGTACTGAGGATAACTACGGGCTTGCCCATATATCCGTCTAAAGTGACTCCCAGGTAGAACTCCTGCGCCACCGCCACCTTTTGGGCCACCATAACCCGGTGTACCGGCAGACCTCTGACTGACGAGGTTAAGATACGCCGGGTAACTTCTTCCACTTCTTCCAGGGACTCTGCTACCTGAACTCCTCCAGCTAGCCCCCGCCCCCCACTCAGCACCTGGGCCTTGATGACCACAGGCAAACCAATCTTTCCCGCTTTCTGGCGTGCCTCATGAGGACTGTCGGTCACCGCATAATCAGGGGTAGAGATACCCTCCCGGCGAAGTAATTCATGCCCTTCAAACTCGTAAAGTTTCATAGCGTTACCTGTAGCTTACTCCCGCTGTAGAGCTGAGGAAATTTGATTAGCGCGCCGTATCTTAAAGAGAGCCAATGCACCTGATAGTCCGGGTAAATATTGATTAAGGTGGAGGCCGCTTGCCTCTTTTCGAGACATTATTATAGCCTTTGTTTATTCAACAATCAATATATAGCCTGTTGCAAAACTCGCGGCTGTAAATAGTTTCCTTTTTTATTGGCAACAAATAAAGGCTAATGTCACCTAATATAAGGGCTGGATTCTGTTCCCTCTCGTTTTCCTACTGGTAATCCTTGGTATAGAAAATATACGAAAGTAACTACTAGTATCCAGTAGTCACCTGCGTCACCTTTCCCCCCGCATCAACAGTGTAGGTGCCCTTGGTGGTCTGGGTGGCGACGTAGTTGACCAGGGTGGTGTTGGCGATGTCACCCAGCATATCATGCTGGTAGAGCACGTAGCCCGCCTTATCGCCGGCGCCAAAGGAACCACCATCTAGGTCGGTGACCTTACCGGTGTTGTTCCAGTCCGAGGTGGAATCAGGGAAGGCACTCATGTCACTGGTAGCCACGGCTACCGCATTCGGCAGTGTGCTCAACTGGTTATCTACCATCATGGAGACCACGGCTGTCTGGACGTTGCTGAACTCAGTAGCTGCCGCTTCTGTTTCATCCGGAGTTGGCGTTGGTGCTGGCTGGATTATAGATGGAATATTGGGGTCTAACGGATTATCATCTTTGGGGTCCCAATATCCATCACCATCGGTATCTGTCTTATGGGGATTTGTTCCAGCCTTTTCTTCCTGAACATCACTCCAGCCATCTCCATCACTGTCTATAGCTTCAGCATAACCACTATCAAGATAATTGCAACCCAGAAGTATTAGAGGGATTACAATTAAACTATAAAAAAAAATTACATACTTTCTTTTAATTTGTGTCACCTGCTTCCAAATATTCCTAAACCCCATGTAGCCAGTAGAAAAGGCGGAGGCTGCTTGCCTCCTTTTGCACGATATTATAACGCCTGCCTCTCGCTAAATCAATACATACTAATAAGGGAGAGCATTTCAGCTCTCCCCACTTTCAATTCTCTTTCATTTATACGGTCTATGGTCGGGGTGGTCGGATTTGAACCGACGACCACCTGAACCCCATTCTTAGGGTAGGTATGCAAAAGGGGTAAATTAGCCTCAAAACGGTTAAAACTCATTATTGCTAGTAAGTGCGTTTTGAAGCTAAAATTTTTGGTAGTCTCAAAAGTTCGTTAGCAAATCTGGTAGCAAAAAACTGCTCAATTATATGGAATAAGAATTAACGGTTAATAATATTTTGGCTGAATGTTACGGGTTAACAAAAAGATGAAATGTTAAGAGGGTTACAATCCGGCTATCTGTGGTTTCATTATAGTAAATAGGCATAATGATCAACAAAAATTACCAATCCTTCTAATCTTTCATTTTGTATTAAGCTTACCATTTTGAAAAGATAACCTTCTGTTTTCAATCATGAGTTCACAGATAGAAAAATCTGCATTTTCTTATACTTGAAGTTTTTGCATCTTATTATTATTTATTATGGGGTTCTCAATTTTTCATTAAAGATTTCTCCATCTGGCAGAATACAACTACGTATAAAGCTAGTATAAACTACAAAAAATGCAAAATAACTAAGAACTCCGCTCTTTAATGTAATTGAAAACCCCGCTATCAAGTAGAATATTTTTCTAACGATTATTGGGGAATAGTATGAAGCATTTTTAAGTATAATTTGTTGTATAATCAAAACAGGAGGTTCATTATGACTGGAGAGAAAAATACAATATTAGAATTATGGCCAATATTGAAAGACGACATGGAAAAGTTCATATCTGACCGGCCAGGCTGGTTAATCAGTGCCCTTGAAAAAGCACGTGATAAAAAGGGGAGTAAAGGCTGGAACGATGTAGAAACAGTAATTAATATTTTACAGTTCCTCAAGGATACCGAATACGAATATTAATTCGCTCGCGAAGGTTCTAACAAACTATATGCAACTGGTCTTATTACGTTAGAAGATATACTGGAGGAATTAGTAGGGAGTATTTAGAGTGAGTATAAACACACATGGTTAGATAGCACAGGGTTTATTTTCTAGCCGACAACAATCACCATTATTCTAGACTTCAGGCTACGGGAACCTGATTTGCAGTGTCAAAAGATACCCTTTTTCCTTTCTCAGCTATTCCACGCCTCTTTGCTACCAGTGAGTATTTCATGTCACTCCAAAGTTTTTTCGAAATCTGC
>CAZWYS010000066.1:0-9218 GCA_964638295.1 uncultured Dehalococcoidaceae bacterium | reverse complement strand
GCACGCCGATTACCGCCAGTATTACGAGTATAAGAGCATACGTTTGCGCTACCTGAGGGAAAAGGGATACGCACAAACGGATCATGCCATAGCCGCCCATCTTAATCAGCACGCCAGCAAGCATGACGCTGACCGCCGTCGGCGCATCGGTATGGGCATCCGGCAACCAGGTATGAAACGGGAAAACAGGCAGCTTGATTGCAAAGCCAATTAAAAGCAGGAAGAAAATAGCCGCGGCTGGCATAATTGACTGTACCATGGCCAGTCCACCTTCCGCTATCTCCAGCATGCTCAGGCTGCCGGTGGTGAAATACAGGCAAAGGATACCCGCCAGCATGAAAGCGCTACCAAAAAGGGTATACACAACATACTTTATTGCTGAGTATTCTTTTCTGCCTGCCCCCCAGATATTGATTAAGAAATACATCGGGATGACTTCTATTTCCCACATGATGAAGAACAGCAGCAGGTCAAGGGAGAGAAATACCCCCAGAATACTTGTCTCCAGGAGCAGGAGCCAGGCGAAGTACTCACGGGGCCTGAGGTCTATCTTCCATGAGATGAGAACTGCTAGGAAACCCAGGAATGCCGTCAGCATAGTCAGGGGTAAACTCAGCCCGTCCACCCCCAGATGATAGTGGGCGTTAAGCGGGGCAATCCAGAGCACCTTTTCCTCAAACTGGATTAGACCAGCCGCTACTGGAGACTGGTCAAAATTGATGAAAAGGATAATTGACAGCAGCAGGGGAATAAAAGTCAATATCGCTGCCGTCCACTTAATCAGCCGGTGGCTGCGGAACGCAAAAGCGATTAAAGCGGCTCCCAGCGCTGGCAGGAAGAGTATCGTTGTCAAATAGCCAGGACTCAAATTATTAGTAACTCCTTACCCATATTTATCCCAGGAAGAATACGAAGAGAATAATCGCCAGCACACCTATGCCGATGAACAGGCCGTATAGCTGGAGCTGCCCGGTCTGGGCGTGCCTGATAGCTCTGCCTCCGGCTATAGCGGTATTGGCTACGCCATTGACTATCCCATCAACACCCTGATTATCAAATTGCTCCATGCCGGCAAAAAGTCCCTTTAACAGGGCTATTCTCACGATGATATTTTCATACAGTTCGTCAAACCAGTATTTCCGGGAGAAGAGGGTATAAAGCGGTTTAAACATGCTGCCGATTCTCTCCGACGAGATTAACCGCTTGCTGTACATGGCATAGGCGAGTAGAATCCCCAGCACCGCCAGTATCAGCGAGAGCCAGGGTAATGGCTGCGTGAACGGATGGAAAAGACCTTCAATGAAGCTATGGGTCTCTCCGTGACTCATAAAAGCGCCAAAGTGGCCGGTGACGTTCCAGAAGCCGGAGACCATGGCAAGGACTGCCAGGACCACCATTGGCAGTACCATCACTCGGGGAGATTCGTGGGGATGGCTGCTGTGGCCTTCGTGCCCGTGGGCATCCGGGCTACCACCGCGGTATTCCCCGCCGAAGGTCATAAATACGGCACGGAACATGTAAAAGGCGGTCATAAATACCGTTATCATGGCCAGATAGAACAGAACCGGCTGGCTGGCAAAAGAACCGATTAATATCTCATCCTTGCTCCAGAACCCGGAAAGAGGCCAGATGCCGGCGATGCTCAAGGCGGCAATAACAAAAGTAAGATAAGTCCACGGCATTAGCTTGCGCAGTCCGCCCATCAGCCGCATATCAAAGGTTCCGGTGGCGTGGTTGACGCTGCCGGCTCCCAAAAAGAGCAATGCCTTAAAGAAAGCATGGTTGAACAGGTGGAAGATACCGATTGCCACCCCACCAGCCCCCAGCCCCAGCATCATATAGCCCAGCTGACTGATGGTGGAGTAAGCCAGGACTCGCTTGATGTCGTTCATCACCAGACCCATGGAAGCGGCGAAGATGGCGGTAACGCCACCGATGATGGCTACCGTGGTCAATGCCTCTGCTGAGTGCTCGAAGAGCGGGAACATACGGGCGACCAGGAAAACGCCGGCGGCGACCATGGTGGCGGCGTGGATTAAGGCGCTCACCGGTGTGGGGCCTTCCATGGCATCGGGCAGCCAGACGTGGAGCGGGAACTGGGCTGACTTGCCCACCGCCCCGGAAAAGATGCCAATAGCTGCCCAGGTAAGGGTCGTTCCGGCCAGAGTCCCGGCAATAGCCAGCTCGTGAAGCTCGCCGATATCAAAGGTGCCGGTGTTCAGGAACAGGAGCAATATCCCGGCCAGGAAGCCGAAGTCGCCAAGCCGGGTAACGATAAAAGCCTTCTTGGCGGCATCCGCCGCTGACGGCCGGTGGAACCAGAAGCCAATGAGCAGATAGGAACATAAGCCGACCATCTCCCAGAAGACAAACATGAACACAAGATTATCCGCCAGCACCAGACCGATCATGGATGCGGTAAATAGCGACATAAAGGCATAGTAGCGATGATAGCCCGGGTCGCCGTGCATATACCCCTGAGAGTAAATCTGCACCATCAGGCTGACGACGGTCACAACAATCAGCATCACCGCTGTCAGCGAGTCCATTATCAGACCCAGGTGAATGGCAACCCCACCCTCAATAACTACCCAGCTAACATCAGGCACCGGTAACTCGTGGTGAGGCGTCGCCATTAGCGCCACCAGCGCCCAGATAGACAGTGCCAGGGAGCCGGAAAGTGCCGTAATCAGGATATAGCCAGCCACTTTCGACTCAGGTTTGACGAAAGGCCTGATGAAAAAGGAAATTATGATGAACGAGAAGAGCGGCAGGAAAAATATAAGCCATATTAACTGATGCGGCATCACAGTTTCCTCAGTACATCCTTAATGACGTGTTCTTTATCTTTAGGCACCAGGACAGAATATTCGGCGAACTCCTGCCCTATGGGAAAACCGGAAGCGGGCATAATGCGGGTGGGAATTCCCTCTCCCTCAAAGAGTTCCTTCCACATTTCGGCGACCATTAAGCTTTTCGCTTTTTTAACTTCTACCCACATTTTCTCTACCACTTCATTAAGTTGATTTTGGTGACATCTATATCCTCAAGGCCACGGTAGATAGCCAGTATTATGGCCAGGCCAACGGCTACCTCGGCGGCGGCAACGACAATGACGAAAATGGCGAAAATCTGTCCGGTAAGCAGTGCCGGCACAACGTAGCGGGAAAAGGCAACCAAAGTGATATTGACCGCATTGAGCATTAATTCAATGCACATCAGGATGATTACCGCATTGCGTTTTGCCAGAGCCCCGTAGAGCCCTATGGAGAACATAACGGCGGATAGTACCAGATAATGTTCCAAACTCAAAGTCATTATTTTACTTCTCCCTGGCCAGAACGATAGCTCCCAGAATGGCGGACAGTAAAAGTACTGCCGCAATCTCCACCGGTAAGATAAAACCTCCCTCACCAAAAAGTTTGGTGGCAAGGCTAGCCGTTGTCGGCGACACGGGTGGCGTGCCGGCTATCTGCCATGGTGTATTAATCAGGGTTAAAACCAGTACTTCCAGAAAAAGCAGGGCGACGATAAAAGCGGGGATTTGTAGTTTGTTCGGTGGGCTGCCCCGCTGGACTTCTCGGGTCATCATGATAGCCAGAATGATTAAGACTGATATGGCACCGACGTATATTAAAATCTGGACTGCGGCCAGAAAGTCAGCGCTGAGGGTAATATAGAGTCCGGCTACCATCAGGAAGCACAATATGAGGGAGAGCGCCGCCCGGAAAACATTCCGCAGGAAAACCACACCCAAGGCGGCTAATACGCCGACTACGGCTAATATCCAGAAGGCAATTGTAACTCCCATTACCTTTTCTCCGTAATCTTTTCGACCAGCAAGGTTTGTCTGGGCAATTTGGCGGCGCGTCCCGGGTAGAAATAACCGCTGACTTTTCTGTCCGGGGTTTCCCGCATTGCTTCTTTGCTCTGCACCAGGTCGCCCCGCCGATACTTGGTGCACTCAAAAGCGTGGCTGAAATACAATGCTTCATAGGGGCAAGCTTCAACGCACAGCCCGCACTGAATACAGTAGCCAGTATCTACCTCATATTTTTCCACGGCATATTTGTTTTCTGCCAGGTTGGTTGAGGTGACAATCTCAATCACTCCCTGTGGGCAGGTCTTGGCGCAGGTACCACAGCCGGTGCACTTTTCCTGGTTCCAGATTAGTTCGTTACCCCGGAACCGGCGCGAGATATTAAGCCTCTGCTCCGGATATTGCGTTGTTATCGGATGACGAAGCAGGTGCCTTATAGTTACCGTCAATCCTTTAAGGATACCGATGCCGTAATGTTCAAACTTCAATTCTGCCCCATCCTAACTTAAAGAAGAATTTAGACCATATCAGTATCAGTGCTGCCATTATGGCGAAATTAACCGGTATTATTGCCCACGGTAGAGCTGTTGGCCAGGCCAGTACCTGTAGGCTGGTGATAACCAGGTTGATTAAAGCTAAAGGAAAGAGGAATTTCCAGGCGAGCGCCATCAGCTGGTCGATTCTAATCCGGGGCAGCGTGGTCCGTGTCCAGACCATGCCAAAGAAAACAACGAGGACTTTGATGATAAACCAGAGCCAGGGCGGTAGTAGCGGGCCTTTCCAGCCGCTGAGAAAAAGGGTGGTGATTATAGCGGAGATGGCAATAGCTTCAGCGTATTCTACCAAGTAGAACATGGCGAATTTCATTCCAGAGTATTCGGTATGAAAGCCGGCGACAATCTCAGAATCAGCTTCCATGAGGTCAAAGGGGCTGCGGTTAATCTCAGCGCAGCCGGCGGCGAAGAAGAGGAAGAAGCCCAAAGGCTGCAGCAAAATGAAAGGAATATTCTGAGCCACTACAATTTGATTTAAGGATAGTGAGCCCGCGACCAGCACCACGCCAACGATGGCTAGTACTAGTGGAATCTCATAGCTTACTACTGCCGCCACGTTACGCATGGCACCAAGTAGAGAGTACTTGTTGCTTGAGCCCCATCCCGCCATGAATACCCCCACTGTTGAGACGGAGCTGATTGCCACCACGTAGAGAATGCCAATATTCAGGTCGGCCAGAAGCGCTCCCTCCTGAAAAGGAATCACGGCAAAAATTAGCAGTGCTGGCACAAAGGCAACCACTGGTGCCAGCCAGTGGACTATTTTGTCCGCTTTAATCGGAACAATGTCTTCTTTAATCAGTACCTTGACGGCATCAGCCACCGGTTGCAGTAAACCAAAGGGGCCAGTCCGGTTGGGACCAAGCCGCGCCTGCATCCGCCCCATGCCTCTCCGTTCAATGTAGATTGCCCCCATTACCATGGTCAACACAAAAGCGATGATGACAACGGTAAAGAACAGCCAGTGGAACCAGAACCCGCCCGGCCAGTCAGGGGGCACTGCCTGTAGATGGAACTGGTTATTGATACTCAGGTCAATTATGGCCATTACCGGTCAACCTCGCCCATAGTAATGTCAATGCTGCCGAAGATAATGATAACATCGGCTACTTTCCATCCCCGCACCATATCGCGGAGAGCGGTCAGGTTAATCAGGCTTGGTGGGCGGACATGGCAGCGGTAGGGAGCAATAGAATTGTCTGATACCAGATAAAAGCCGAGCTCGCCCTTGGGAGCCTCAATGTGGGCGTAGGCTTCTCCCGCTGGCGGATGAATCAGGTGCGGTACCTCGCTTTTCACCGGCCCCGGAGGTATTTGCGCCATGGCTTGCTTGATGATGCGTAAACTCTGCCGCATCTCTTCCATTCTTACCCGGTAGCGGTCGTAGCAATCGCCAGCCATACCGGTGGGGATATCAAATTCAAAGCGGTCGTAGATGGAGTAAGGGTCCACCTTTCGTATGTCCCATTTAACCCCGCTGGCGCGGAGCACCGGGCCACTCGCCGCACAATTAATCGCCAATTCTTTGGGCAGAATGCCGACACCTTTGGCGCGGGCCAGCAGTATCTCATTCTCCTTGAGCAGTCGGTCATACTCATCAATAAATCCAGGCATTTGCTCAACGAACTTACGCAAAGCGGGTAGAAACTCACCGGGAATATCCTGGCTGACGCCGCCAACCCGCATGTAGTTATAAAGCAGCCGCTGACCGCTGACCATCTCAAAGAGGTCGACAATCTTCTCTCTTTCCCGGAACATATACAGGAAAGGGGTGAAGTAAGCACCGCAGTCATTCAAAAAAGCACCCACGGCGATTAAGTGGCTGGCGATGCGCTGTAGCTCGGCAATGATGACCCGCAGGTACTCGGCGCGCTCAGGGGCTTTTATCCCGGCCAGCTTTTCTACCGCCAGAACATAGGCAAGGTTATTGCTCATTGAGGCAAGGTAGTCCAGCCGGTCAGTTAGTGGAATGACCCCGGTAAACGTGCGTTGCTCGGCCAGCTTCTCAACCCCGCGGTGCAGGTAGCCAAAAATCGGCTCAATATCAACGACGACTTCCCCATCAAGGGTTGCCCTCATCCGGAACACCCCGTGGGTGCTCGGATGAGCCGGACCTATATTGAGAACAAAAGGCTCTGTTCTCAGCGCCATCAGAAATAGTCCTTTCGCAGTGGATGTCCTTGAAAGCCGTCCCAGAGAACGATGCGCTTCAGATTGGGGTGACCCTCGAATCCAATCCCCATCAGGTCATATATCTCTCGCTCCTGAAAATCGGCTCCCCGCCACAGCCCAACCACTGAAGGCAGCGCCGCATCATCTCGCCCATAACATCTTGTCTTCATGATTACACTGTGGTTGTGTTCCATAGAAGTCAGCTGGTAGACCACTTCAAAGTACTCATAATAATCAATCGCGGTAATATAGTTGAGGTAATCAAAATCAAGACTGGCGGTTTCTTTGAGAAAGGCGGCTACCGCCAGCAGGAAATCACTTTTCACGATAAAGCTACCCGGACCGGATTCAATGATGCTCCCGGGAAATTTCTCTTCTATTTGACTGGCGATTTCTTTGCCGGAGAGAGCTACCGTCATTCGTTACTTGAACCTTTCTAAGCTAATGTTTTGATTCCTGGCTATCTTTTTCTGCAGCATCCGTATTCCGTATATCAAGGCTTCAGGACGGGGTGGGCATCCGGGAATATAGACGTCAACCGGAATGATACGGTTATATCCCGGAACCACGGCGTAAGACGCTGAGGCGAAAATGCCACCACTGATAGCGCATGCCCCCATGGCGATTACCCATTTCGGCTCAGCCATCTGATTGTAAATACGCAATACGTTGGGCGCCATCTTCCAGGTCAGTGTGCCGGCGGTAATCATCAGGTCGGCCTGGCGGGGCGAGGCACGGAGGATTTCCATGCCAAAGCGAGCCATATCAAAACGCGAGGAAAAAGTAGCAATCAGTTCAAAGGCGCAGCAGGCGGGAAAGCATATCGTTGGCCAGAGTGAAGAACGCCGCGCCCAGTTAATCACCGCATCTGCTGTGGTGAGAAAAATATTTTCCTTCAGTTCCTCAACCAACCATTTATCGGGGTCGGGAATTGGCTGCTGACTGCTTGCTTTCAGCGATTCAATAATCTCGCCCTCGGTCTGGTCAAGCTCCGTGGCAGAATATAGATCTTTTCTGGCGTTATCTACTTCCATTCCAGAACCTTCTTTCTCCAGGCATACAGATAGCCGACGAGAACGATGGCAATCAAAATTAAGACGGCAATGAAGCTAAAAATACCCAGTTTCCTGAGATTAACTGCCCACGGATACAGGAAAACAACCAGGACGTCAAGGGCCAGGAAAATCAGCGCGTAAAAGTAATAGTGAAAATTAAATTGAACCCATGTCTTCCCTATGGTTTCCATACCGCATTCAAAGATGGAATTTTTGGTAGGGTTAGGCTTGTTGGGGACAATTTTGAGAAATCTAAGGGCGATGGGAAGGGTAATCATGGTAAGAGTAAAAAGAATAACCGCAATGAGAAAAAGACCAATATACCCGTAGTTTGCTAGCACTATGACCTCACTTTTTTAAATTAATTGTGCCAGTATAGCATAACTGATTTTTTAAAGGCAAGGGAATTTGCCAGTAACTTTTAATTATATCACGTAACGTCACTACCGTAAATTGACAAATAACATGGTGGTTTTGTAAACTGACTTCGTCAAAGCTCTGCCCCCAAGAATTTTCCCATCTGGAGTAGGATTAGCAATGAAGATTGAAGCTGTTGCGCAGGAGCTGGCTGAATTAATTAAGAGATATGACGCCGATTATATTGAAGCTCATCTTGAAGAGAGCCAGAGCAGCCACATTACCTACCGTGGAAGGAAGCTGGAGTCCATTGGCCGGGCGACTGCTATCGGAGGTAATGTTCGGGTGCTGGTAAGGGGTGGTTGGGGCTTCGTTAGCTTTAATAACTTTGATGAATTGCCCGGCAGGGTTGATTTGGCCGTGAAGCAGGCCCAGTTGATTGGTCGTGAAGCAAGCAAGCTGGCAGCCGCCGACCCGGTAGTTGACATTGTTTCCGCCGCAGCCGATAAAAATCCGGTAACGATGCCTTTGGAGAAAAAGAAACAGATGCTGGATGAGTATAATGATATTATCTGGCGCACTCCTGAAATACAGACCTCAAACATTGGTTATGCCGATAGCCATAAAAAGACTGTTTTTCTAAGTTCATCAGGCAGTTATATAGAGCAGGAGAGAGCCGACATTATTCTCCGCCTGGCAGCGTTAGCTACCAGGGATGGTGATGTCCAGCAGGTAGGGTTGAGCGTGGGTAGCCGGGGTGATTTTGGCGAAATCCAAAGCCTTCACCAGCAGGTAGAGACGATGGCAGGGCATGCGGTGGAGCTCCTGTCGGCGCCACAGGCAAAAGGGGGAGAGTATACCGTGGTCCTGGACCCGATTCTGGCGGGTGTCTTCGTTCATGAAGCTTTTGGGCACCTGTCTGAGTCCGACTTCGTGTATGAAAATGACCGCCTGCGCCAGATTATGACCCTGGGTAAACAATTTGGTAGCCAGCAGCTCAATATCGTTGATACGGCAACTTTACCCGGCCTGCGTGGCAGCTATAAGTATGATGATGAAGGCA
This sequence comes from uncultured Dehalococcoidaceae bacterium, assembly GCA_964638295.1. GTDB lineage: Bacteria > Chloroflexota > Dehalococcoidia > Dehalococcoidales > RBG-16-60-22 > CAZWYS01. The sequence continues at coordinate 197 of CAZWYS010000066.1, read as the reverse complement.
TGCCTGCCACCAAGACCTATCTTGTTCGAGAAGGGAAATTAGTGGGCAGGCTCCACTCCAGAGAGACAGCCGCCAAGATGCGGGAAAAGCCTACCGGTAATGCCCGCGCCCTCAATTATCGCTACCCGCCCATCGTCCGCATGACCAACACCTATATTGAGCCGGGGGCAGTCTCTTTTGCTGACATGATAGCTGAC
>CAZWYS010000065.1:690-9374 GCA_964638295.1 uncultured Dehalococcoidaceae bacterium | reverse complement strand
GCCCCATTTTCCCCGAGCCACCAATTATGGCTACTCTCACCGGGTCACCTCACGCCCTCTTTTCGCCCTGGAATACGAACCCAGCACTTTAACGAAGATAGAAATTTTTTCCAGGTTCTCCAGGGCTAATCGGGCTGCCTCATCCTCGCGGTGACCTTCAAAATCCAGATAAAAATTGTATTGCCAGGGCTTCTGTCTCGTGGGCCTTGATTCGAGCTTGGTCAGATTGATACTCCGACCGGCAAACTCTCTGAGGGCTTTATACAATGCTCCAGGTCTATCTTTTGCCGAAAAAACGATAGAAGTCTTATCATTCCCGGAAGGAGCAGAGTCTTCTTTAGACAAAATAAAAAATCTGGTGAAATTATTCGGGTTATCCTCTATTTCCTGAGCAATTACCTTCATCCCGTAAATTTCAGCAGCTCTGGCACTGGCAATAGCCGCGCTATCTGGCAACTTGCTCTCCTGTATCATCCTGACACTACCCGCCGTATCATAGGTGGGGATTAGTTCCGCGTTCAAGTGTTTCAGGAAATTACGGCACTGCGCCAGAGCCTGCGGATGAGAGTAAACTCTTTTAATCGTGTCCAGCCCGGCGCTCGGACTGGCAATCAGGCAATGAATAACCCGGAGCTCTATTTCGCCACATACCCAGAGAGTTGAATCCAGCAACAGGTCATACACCCGGCTGATAATCCCTTCCAGCGAATTCTCCACCGGGACGACGCCATACTGCACCTCCTCTTCTTCCACCAACTTGAACACTTCTTCAAGAGTTTCACGGGGCTGAATCTGAATTGAAGAGCCAAAGAATTGAAAGACCGCTTCTTCGCTGTAGGCACCAATCTCACCCTGAAAAGCAACCTCCCCTGCCTGCACACCTTTGCAGGCGGCAATGATGCGCCGGTAGATGTTCTCTATATCTTCTTGATTTACCTTTATCTTCTTGCTTCGGACGACACTTTTGATGTTTTCCAGAACTCTACTTTCTCTTTCTCTATCCTCAATCAGCTTGCCCTGCACCTTTTTCCCTTTGCCTATCTCTTCGGCTATTCTCATCCGCTCGCCAATAAGCTCAACTATTCTGGCATCGACTTTGTCTATTTCTTTCCTTAAATCTTCCAGATTCACTTTATTACTCCCGGAATCAGTCCTGCCCTCAGGGCGAAATCACAAAGGGTTACCGCCATCATTGCTTCGACAACTGGTACCGCTCTGGGCACGATGCAAACGTCATGCCTTCCCCTTAAGGCTAAACTGACTTCTTCCATTTTTTCAATATTAACTGTAGGCTGGCTTTTAGCAATAGAAGCCGTTGGCTTGACGGCAACCCTGACCACGATGGGCATACCATTATTGATGCCCCCGAGTATGCCGCCCGCATTATTGGTCATGGTGACTGCTTTACCGTTCCTGATGACAAACGGGTCGTTATTCTCTGACCCCCTCTTCTCTGCTGCCGAGAAGCCGGCACCAAACTCCACACCCTTGACCGCTGGAATCGCCAGCAGGGCTTTGGCTAACTCCCCGTCCAGACTGTCAAAGACTGGCTCCCCCAGACCGACGGGTAAATTAAGGGCGATGCCTTCAATAATGCCACCGAGGCTATCACCTTCCTGGCTGACTTTTGCTATTAATTCCGTCATCTTCAAAGCCGCTTCCGGGTCAGCACAGCGGAGCGGGTCTTTCGCCACATTTTCTTTTATTATGTCAAATTCTTTAGAGTCAGCCTTTATGCCACCGATTTCAACGGTATGTGCCAGGACTTCAACGCCGCAGAGACCGAGTAATTTCTTGGCAACCGCTCCCGCCATGACCAAAGCAACGGTGATTCTCCCCGAAAACCGGCCGCCACCCCGGAAATCGTTAAACCCCCCGTATTTCATAAAGGTGGTATAGTCGGCATGACCCGGCCGGAGTAAAAATCTGTTTTTCTCATAATCGCTGGAATCGACGTCTTTATTCCAGACCAGGAGACAGACCGGGGCGCCAGTAGTAATACCATTAAAGATGCCGGCAAGAATCTCGACTTTGTCTTCTTCCCCCCGCGTGGTGGCGGCGGCACCTGCTCCCGGTTTTCTCTTATCTACCTCCCCCTGAATATCCTCCTCAGTAACAGGCAGGCCAGCCGGGCAGCCGTCAATGACAACCCCCACGCACCTGCCGTGGCTTTCGCCAAAGCTGGTTATGGTAAAAATTTTGCCCAGACTATTCCCCATTTGTCGTCACCTTACCTCCAATGCTCCTTAGTATATCCCAGAACTCGGGAAATGTCTTGTTGACACACTCCGCGCCATCTATCGTCGTGCCACCGACCAGTGAGCCAAGAAGACTGAAAGCCATGGCAATGCGGTGGTCACCCTTGCTATCAACAACCGCACCCCTTGGCTTTGAGCCGGCAATAGTCATCCTGTCCCTTTCCTCGGCGACTTTTACCCCCATTCTTTCCAGACCTTCTCTCAAGGCTGCCACCCGGTTTGATTCTTTCAGCCGCGCCCTTTCAATACCAGCAAACTCACTTACTCCGTCGGCAGTGACCGCCAGAACCGCCATGGTGGGCAGCAGGTCAATAGCATTGGACAAATCAGCGTGTATCCCCTTTAATCTTGACTGCCTTACCACCACCGAATTTTGCTTCGCCTCAACCGAGGCACCCATGTCCTTCAAAAAGTCCAGCATCATCTTGTCGCCCTGCAAACTGTCTGGATTTAGATTTGCCACCTCCACCCCCCCGGAAACAGCCCCCAGAGCCAGCAAATAAGAGGCTGATGACCAGTCCCCTTCTACTTCGTACCTGGCGGGTTGATATTTCTGGTTGCTGATTTCAAATTTACCAAGAGCCCCGGAGCATTCTACCTTTATGCCAAATTTTTTGAGGCAAGCTAAAGTCATCAAAACGTACGGCTTCGACTCCAGAGGCGTGGTCAGCCTGATGCTGACTCTCTCTTCAGCAAAGGGCGCCACGAATAGTAAAGCGGAAACGAACTGGGAGCTGATATCACCGGGCAATCCAGCCATGCCACCCCTCAGCCCACCCCCGTTGACCACTACCGGAGCGACCTCATCCTGGCAGGAAACGTCTACTCCCCATTGCCTCAGCGCCTGAACCAGGGGTTTGACCGGTCTTTTCGCCAGAGAAGGACCGGCAGTCAGCCGACACGTTCCAGGGACTATGGAGCAGATGGCGGTCATAAACCTCAAGGTCGCTGCCGACTCGCCGCAGGATAAGTCGCCACTTGGGGCATGGAAGTCCCCGCCGGTTATTCGCCATAAATCCTTTTCCCGACGGATACGAACTCCAATCTTACTTAACACATTTATCGCCGCTTCGGTATCATCGGAAGTTAAAGGACGCACTACCTCGCTTTCGCCTTTGGCCAGAGCAGCGCACATCACACCCCGGATAGTATAGCTTTTCGAGGATGGAGCTATTACCTTTCCTTTTATGTCGCTCTTATCAATGGTAACTTTCATCCGCCTTCACTTTGGCTATTATTTGCTCGGTAACCGAACCAATATCCAGTTTTGAAGTGTCTATGGTTATATCAGCGGCTCGTTCGTAAAACGGTTTCCTGAACTTCAAAAGCTTTTGTATTGCTGAAGTTTTGTTCTTTACTTCAAGCAAGGGCCTTTCGTTTTCATCACTCGCCGTCCGCTTCAAAATTACCCCCGGCGATGCTGTCAGATAAATTATCAGGCTTCCCCTCTTCAGTCGGTCAATATTAATTTTATTGAGCACTATGCCCCCACCGCAGGCGATGACAACATTTTTCTTTTGAGAAACCTCTCTGGTTACTTCAATTTCAAGCTCCCGGAAAGCCACCTCGCCATCCTGCTGGAATATCTCGGGGATAGTTTTTCCCGCCTTCTGCTCAATCAAAGCATCCAGCTCGGTAAATGCCTTACCCAGCTTTTCTGCCAGAGCTTTCCCCACTACCGTTTTCCCCGTCCCCATGAACCCAATCAAAGCAAGGCTAGTTTTCATTTCCCAAAGCCTTAATTGCTTCTTCTTTCATCAGTTCCAGCGGGGCTTCCCGACCAGTCCATATCTTAAAAGCCAGCGCGCCCTGCCAGACAAGCATGTCCAGCCCGCTTATCGTGCTGGCGCCAGCTTCCTCGGCTTCCCTCAACAGCCTGGTTTTTATCGGGTTATAGACAATATCAAAAACAATTTGCCCCTTTTTCAGCAGTTTTGCCGGAACCGGAGTTCCATCAATATCGGGAAACATGCCGACGCTGGTGGTATTAACCAGAATTTCAGCACTGGCTAGCGCTCTGGCGAGATTTTCCTCATTTAGTGTCAAGGCGTTGACTTCCCTATTAAAAACCTGCGAAACCCGATGAGCCAGTTCTTCCGCTCGTGCCAGACTCCGGTTGAGGATAGCCAGATTGGCACCTTTCTCAACAAGGATAAAGGAAATCGCTCTTGAGGCGCCCCCCGCCCCCAGAATAACCACGCTTTTCCCCTCCGGCTTTACTCCCCTCTCCAGCAATGCCTGCAGAAAGCCGGTAGCATCGGTGTTGTAGCCGGTCAACACTCCATCGTCGTTCACTATGGTGTTAATGGCGCCTGTCTTTTCCGCCAGAGGGTCGAGCCTGTCCAGAAACGGGATAATAGCTACTTTATGGGGTATGGTCACGTTTAAACCCCTGAGGTTCAGGGTTCTCACACCGGCAACTGCCTTATCCAGCTCCTCTTTCCTGACTTGGAAAGGAAGGTACACGTAATCCATTCCCAGCTTCTTAAAAGCAGCGTTGTGCATTACCGGCGACATGGTATGCTCTATCGGGTCGCCGATTATCCCGCAGACCTTAGTTTTTCCTGAGATTAAGCTCATTCTGGCACCATATTATAAATCTGCCTCAAATCTTTCACCGTTAGCTGACCAGAGGCAGATTCCTTACCTGCCTCAATTGAGGCATAAATAAAATCTCCGCCCACCAGCGGACACAAAATGCGGCTGGCAAAACCGAGAGGTCCCATGGCAAAAGAAACCACTCTTACCCTGGGGAAGTCAGCAATAAGCTGTAAAACAGCCAGGTTGTCCTCAAATTTTCGGGCGGTGGTAACTACTTTGCCGATATCGGCACCTGCTTCCAGCTGCCCCTGCACGATTTCCCTCATTCTGCCTGAAGAGGGCGTCCCCGCCAGGTCATGGAATGACATGAGGCATTGTGACCTCTTTTTAATCAGCGGCACTACTTCTTTTAATTTCTCCGTGCCAAGCTCGATGTCAACCATATCCGCCTTCAGGTCAACAGCAGTGAGAAGCTCTGCCACTCTTTTCGCTTCACTCCCCTGCCAGCTACCGCCCTCAGCAACCTTTCGGTTACAGGCTATCCAGGGTTTCTTGAGCTGCTGAGCCAGTTCTTGCCAGCCATTGCCGATAAGGTCGATGCGGACCTCAAACAGGTCAACCAGCGGCTCGACACTCCTGACTGATTCCAGATCACTATTAACTATACAGGCACAAATTTTAGGTTTATTCATAATCCGACAAAATCTCCGTTAATAGAGAGGGATTTACTTCCGTAACTATGGGATTACCCAGGGATTTAAGCAAGACGAACCTGATTTTGTCACCCAGGACTTTCTTGTCGTGTTTCATCGCTTGCAGCACTGCTTCCGCTTTCAGCCCTGCCATTTTTGTGGGCAGGCCAGCTTTTTCAATAACACTTTTCAGCCTGGTTATTTCGTCTCCGGCAAGCAGCCCCGCGTCATGAGAAATTCTGGCTGCCGCCAGCATGCCAACCGCCACAGCCCTGCCGTGCCCCACGTTGAAATCTAAAACCGACTCAATGGCGTGCCCGACGGTATGACCATAATTCAAGATATTTCTTAAACCGGTATCCAGCTCATCTTTTTCGACCACGCCAGCTTTAATCTTGACTGACTGGAAAACGACCTCCTCAAGTGCCTCCTCATCAAGTGATTTTATCCGTTCCATATTCTCCTCAAGAAAGGCGAAGAATTCTTTATTCCCGATGGCGGCGCTTTTGATGACCTCAGCCAATCCATTGGATAGCTCCTCCCCGGGAAGAGTTTTCAGGGTACTTGTGTCCGCGATGACCAGCCTCGGCTGGTAGAAGGCGCCAATCATATTTTTCAGTTGACCCTGGTCTACCGCCACTTTGCCGCCAACGCTGCTGTCCACCTGCGCCAGCAGGGTGGTTGGGACTTGCACCAGCGGCACCCCCCGCAGGTAGGTGGCGGCAACAAAGCCGGCCAAGTCACCGATAACCCCACCCCCCAAAGCCAGAATTGGGGTTGCCCTTTCTGTGTAGGCACTGGTCAATTCCTGGTAGAGTTTGCCGGCGGTTTCCAGTGATTTTTGCTCCTCCCCCCGGGGAACCAGCAGAGTAGTTGCCCTGAAACCATCTTCAGTCAAACGCTGGCTCAAAGCCTCGCCGTACAGTTTTTTTACGGTCGGGTCAGTAATCATAACCAGCCGGCCGGAAAACCCGCTTTCGCTCAGCAAACTTCCAGTCTGGGCCAGCAGACCGGGCCCAATATAAACACGATAACTTTTACCGCCTAGAGCCACCTTAACTTCTTTCATCCAACTCCAACCTTTGTTTACTTTTTAACGGGTAATCAGCCGCTGGATTTTCTTGCCGGCACCGATAATCTCTTTGAGTTCATCAGGGGTTATCATCTGCTGGGCATCAACCAGCCCCTCTGAGGGATTGTAGTGAGTCTCAATCATTACTCCCCTCGCTCCCGCCGCAATAGCCGCGCAACTCATATTGAAAATCAGGTCGCGACGCCCGGTGGCATGACTGGGGTCAGCGATTATGGGCAGATAAGTTTCTTTCTGAATCGCCGGTATCGAAGATAAGTCGAAGGTATAGCGGGTGTAATTTTTACTTTTCCCCACCGGGAGTACGCCTCTTTCACACAGGACAATATCCTTGTTGCCCTCAGCGGCGATATACTCGGCAAAAGATAAAAACTCGTCAATGCCGGCACCAAAATGTCTCTTTAATAGAATCGGTTTCCCCTTTCTGGCAACATTGGCCAGCAGGTCCTGATTATACATATTGCGGGCACCTACCTGTATTATATCAGCATATTCCGCTACCAGGTCAATGTGGGCCTCTCCCCTCACTTCAGTTACCACCGGCATCCCGAACTTCTGCCCGGCTTCGTGCAGCCAGTTCAGAGCTTCCTCAGCTTCTTCCCGACCATTCGCTCCCAGCCCCTGGAAGGAATGGACGGAACTCCTCGGTTTGAAGATACCTCCCCGTAAAATATGAGCCCCGGCCTTTTTAACCTCCTCGGCAATCCGGAACAGCTGCGCTTTGCTTTCTATAGTGCAGGGCCCGGCGATAAATACCAGGTCATCACCGCCAATCTTAATATCTCCAACCTGAATCACCCTGTATTCACCCTCCAGGCCAAAGCGCTTGCTGTATTCCTTGCTGATTAATTTATACGGTTTTTCCACCATCATCGCTTCTTTCACCCCGGGGAGGGTGGCAAAATGAGAAAAATCTATCTTGGTCTCATCGCCCACCAGTCCAATTACGGTCCGGAATTCCCCCCGGGAAACGTCAGCCTTCAGCCCGTATTTCTTAATCTCTTTCACCACGTTAGTAACTTCTTCCTTGGTTGCTTCCGACTTCATTATTATCATTTTCCATCTCCTTAGTATTCTTTACTGTCTTTAGAAAATTCATCGTTTTACCTTGTCCTATAACTATTACCAGAAAACAAAAAAGCCCTTTTGGGGAGGGCTTTTCTTCTAATTCTTACTTTTATTCTATTGTCGAACTAATTTATCAAAGCATACCCTCCCCAGCGCTGGTGCGCCAGCTAAAGTAATAATAGTAATAATAAAATGAATTAAATTTTCGCTCGGTCATTTTAACCAACATTCTCTAATAATCGCTCTTTTATGTTAAACATAGCATAACCTGAATCTTTTGTCAATACAATATGAGGAGCAGAAAAGAAAGAGAGCTTTATCCCCCTATGCTAAATTTACAATTACCGCGACTATGCTATAATTTATTTGGTAAGTATTTTGCTGGAGGCCTGAATCCTGGAAGCAATCGAAGTGGCACGCAAAGCCGTAGAAGCCGCCAGTGACAAGCAGGCTGGCGATATTGCGCTACTGGATACCCAGAAGGTATGTAGCTTTGCCGATTACTTTGTCATCTGCAACGGTGATTCTACAAGGCAGATTCGGGCTATCTATGAAGAAGTTGAGCACGCCTTAAAGAAGGCAGGCGTCTCACCCACCCACCACGAAGGCACGGTTGATTCCGGGTGGCTGCTAATCGACTACGGCGATGTTATCGTGCATATCTTTGCCACTCTGGAACGGGAATACTACCAGCTGGATAAGCTGTGGAACCAGGCGAACCTCGTGCTCAGGATTCAATAAGCTGGCTATTTCCCCTCCCCGGAAAAGATTTCGTCCTCAGTAAAGAAAAGTTTGCTCTCTTTCTCAGCCGTTTCCACTGAGTCCGAACCGTGAACCGAATTATGTTCAATATTCAGGCCAAAGTCAGCCCGGATAGTGCCCGGCTCAGCCTTGGCGGGGTCAGTTGCCCCCATCGCTTTCCTGATTGCGGCCACCGCCCCTTCCCCCTCAAAGACAGCGGCAATTATCGGCGCTGAAGTAATGTAATTTACCAGGCTCTCAAAAAAGGGCTTATCTTTGTGGACGGCATAGTGT
>CAZWYS010000065.1:0-680 GCA_964638295.1 uncultured Dehalococcoidaceae bacterium | reverse complement strand
GTGTCGTCCGGCCAGGGCACTGTCCATGTGAAGCATCTTGAGCGCCACCAACTTGAGCCCGAGTTTCTCCAGGCGACTGATAATAGTGCCGCCCAATCCTCTTTGCATCGCATCAGGTTTGATAAGAACCAGAGACCTTTCCATAGAAACTCCTTTACTAAGACTATCAGCTTTCCCTTGTAGAATTGAAAAGCCCGGCTAAATCGGCCACATTTAACGTCTCCAGCGTATCAACCACCAGGTCAGCCTTCGCCAGACTCCTCTTTGGGTTGGTACTGGTAACTGCCAGACACTTCATTCCAGCTCTTTTAGCCGCCGCAACGCCAGCTACAGCGTCCTCAATAACCAGACAGTTCTGAGGCTCAACCCCCAATCTTTCCGCTGCCAGCAAAAAGCCCTGCGGACTGGGTTTACCCTCGGTTACCTCCCTGCCCCACACAACCGCATCAAAACAATTGTCTATGCCCAAGTTATGGGTAACCAACTGAATATTTTCCATGGGCGCTGATGACGCCAGGGCTATTTTTATCCCGTATTCCCGCAGCGATTTTACCAGCTCGATTGCTCCCGGTAATGGTTTTATATCCACGGCCACTTTCTGACGGTAGAGTTCCTCCTTCTCAAGGGCAACAGCTTCAATTTCAACTGCGGAAATATCTTTACCAGCAGCATCCCGTATG
>CAZWYS010000064.1:0-9608 GCA_964638295.1 uncultured Dehalococcoidaceae bacterium | reverse complement strand
TTACCCCCCAGCAGACTAATCGCCCGAGCGGCACTTTCTATTTCCAAGTCAATGGCTCCTTTCTTCTGGGCGATAAAGCTGCCACCGAGAGCACAAAAGGGCAGGGTTAATTCAACGAGAGCAGGCAGGTTCGCTACCGCCCGGGAAAGCACCAGCTCAAAGTTCTCCCGATACCGTGCCTGATGGGCAATTTCTTCAGCCCGGCCGATGACGACCTCAACATCATCCAGTTCCAACTCATCTTTGATGTGATGCAAGAAGGCAGCTTTTTTGGCAGTGGCGTCAAGCAGCACCAGCTTAATGCCGGGCAATAGAATTTTGAGCGGGATTCCGGGAATGCCGGCCCCGGTGCCGACATCAATAAGTCGGAAGCCAGCCTTAGCCACAGGCAGGTCCAGCGCCAGAACTACGGTAAGCGAATCAAGGAAGTGCCTAATCTGCACCTCCTGGTAGCCGGTAATACGGGTGAGGTTCATCCGCTGGTTCCAGTCTATAAGCTCCCGATAATAGGTCTGGAACTGCTCAAGCTGCCGCCGTGTAAGCTCTAGACCCAACTTTCTGGCCCCAGATTCAAGCTGCTTCATAAGGCTAATTATAGCACCACTGCTCTAAAACAGAATACCGGTTGCCACCTGAAATGGCAGCAGCTATAATTATCACAAAACTACTGAATCTGTACTATTTAGAGAGATAGTTTAATTTACTGGAGTCGTCATTCGTAAAGGAGAAAATAACTATGAACAAGGTCACCATGCTCCCGGACAGGTTGATGTACCCCAGACCAACCCTCCTGGTCGGCGCCAACGTTGATGGCAAGCCAAATTTTATGGCGGTGGGTGGGGGCGGCGTCGCCAACGGTGAGCCGCCGATGATTGGCGTGCTCATACGACACCACTGTTACACACTAAAAGGCATCCATCAAAACCTGACCTTTTCAGTAAATACGCCCTCAAGAGACCTGGTGAGGGAGGTAGATTACTGCGGTATCACCTCAGGCGCCAAAGTCGACAAAGTGAAGGTCTGTCAGTTCAAAGTGTTTTATGGTAACTTGAAGAGTGCACCAATGATAGAACAATGCCCGGTGAATCTGGAATGCAAGGTAGTGCACATTCTGAACCTGGGAAGCCATTCCTTTATTATCGGTCAGGTAGAGGGGACTTACGTCACAGAGGGTTGCCTTACCAATGGTAAGCCGGATGTGCACAAAATTAAGCCGCTTATCTTCAATCTTGAGTCAGCGGAATATATTGCCTTCGGTGAGGTAGTGGCTAAAGGGTTCAGTATTGGCCAAGAACTGAAAGCTAGAGAATAACAAGAATCCAGTATAAGTATACGATGACACCAGCAAAGACCAAGCTATCCATGCGGTCCAGAAAACCGCCATGTCCCGGTATTAGCCTACCCGATTCTTTGACTCCCATGTTGCGCTTCAGCAAGGACTCCGCCAGGTCGCCGAACTGACCGAAAATGCTGACCAGTAAGCCCAGGAGTATTGCCTGCCCGTAACTCAGGGGCAAATTGAGGGGGGTGGGCAGTAGAAAAAGCAGGCTGATGATGATAGCCCCAAAGCCTCCACCTATAGCCCCCTCCCAGGTTTTACGGGGACTGATGCCCGGGGCAAGACGATGCCTGCCGAACGCTCTGCCGACAAAGAAAGCAGCGGTATCAGAGCCGAAGGTGGTGAACAGGGCAAAAAACAGCCAGTTTCTACCGGCGTCCAATCGTAATGCCACCAAATAGCTTAAAAGCAACCCGACGTAGAGAATCCCGGCCATTGTCCATGCCCAACCAGGAAAAGCCCCCTCTTTTTGGGGACGTAACACCAGTAATATTAAAGAAAGAGATACCGCTGAAGTTAATAGAAAGGGGACGACAAATTCATACGTGCAGTGCGGACTCAGGATGAGCAAAAGAGTCCAGAACAGTCCAAAGCAGGTGAGTGATAGCGCTTTGGAGGTCCCCACCAATCGGTAGAACTCAAAGACAGCCAAAAGCCCCCAAATAGCCATCAGTATCGTGAACCACGGTAATGGTTCATCAAACCAGACGGCTACGATAAGGAGAGGAAGGCTACAGAATGCCGTTATAGCCCTTTTTTTGAGCATACCTGATATTCACAGCGCACCGAAGCGCCTTTCCCTCTGGCTATAGTCAAGTAATGCTTTGTCAATGTCTTCTTCAGTGAAGTCGGGCCATAGAGCCTGAGTAAAGTAGTATTCACTATAAGCAGTCAGCCATATCAGAAAGTTACTCAGGCGGAGTTCATCACCGGTACGAATTAATAGGTCAACGTCAGGTAAACCGGCCGTGTAAAGGTAATTACTGAACAATTTTTCATCTATTTTTTCCGGGGGGATGCCGTCAGCAACAACGCGACGTATCGCATCAATAATCTCAACGTGCCCACCGTAGTTGAAGGCGAGGCTAAGCGTCAGTCCAGTGTTATTCCTGGTTAATTCCTCGGCGCTTGTTATTGATTTCTGCAGCCATTCCGGGAGTTCCCCAAGGCGACCAAGGTGGCGAACTTTTATCCCCTTTTTATGCAGCTTGGGGACATCTTTACTTATCGTTTCTTCCAAGATGCGGAATAAACCGCCGATCTCTTCCGTTGGTCGGCCCCAGTTTTCCGTAGAAAACCCGTAAAGGGTTACGTACTTTATCTGCCAATCACTAAGATATTCAATGAGAGAGCGCATTTTTTTCACGCCGGCCCGGTGCCCGGCAAGCCGGGGTAAGCCACGCTGTTCGGCCCATCTACCGTTACCATCCGGCACAATGGCAACATGGACTGGCAGTCGCTTAATTTGTTTTTTAGTTGATGCGGCAGTTTTCATCTAATCGCTCAATATTGAGGGGATGTTAAGAAATGAATCAGACCTCCATGAGTTCAACTTCTTTATCTCGTCCAATCTGGTCGATTTCAGCAATAAAGGCGTCAGTAATCTTTTGCAGTTGATTAAGGGCGCGCTTATGTTCATCCTGCGATATTTCTTTATCTCTCTCCAGACCTTTTAGCTCATTCATGACTTCGTGCCTGAAGTTACGTATGGTTATTTTTCTTTCTTCAGCCCTCTTCCGCACCAGCTTAATCAGCTCCTGCCGCCGCTCTTCCGATAATTCCGGGATACTGATGCGAATCACATTACCATCGCTGGACGGATTTAGCCCAAGGTCAGATTTCAAGATGGCTTTTTCAATACTATGTATGCTGCTTTTGTCCCAGGGCTGGATGACCAGGAGTCTGGCTTCAGGTACTGAAATACCGGCGATCTGGTTCAGTGATGTGGGAACGCCAGCATATTCCACTTTGACATGTTCAACCAAGGCAGGGGTAGCCCGACCGGTGCGGAGGGTGGTTAATTCCTTACCAAAACCATCGACGGAAGCCTGCATCTTTCCCTCAACACCCTGTAAAACATCACTAGCCATTTCATTCTTCACTTGATACTAGAGTGCCAATTGCCTCGCCGGCTACCGCCTTCTCAATACTCTGGGGCGCTTGCAGGTCAAAGACGATTATCGGCAGTTTGTTTTCCAGGCATAAAGACAGAGCTGTAGCATCCATTACTTCCAGACGCATATTGAGCGCTTCCAAATGGGTAAGGTGCTCAAACTTCTTGGCATCAGGCTTTTTGCGCGGGTCAGCGCTATAGATGCCATCGACATTATTTTTGGTCATCAATAGCACCTCAGCGCCAATCTCTATTGCTCGGAGCGCTGCCGTAGTATCAGTGGTCATGTATGGATTGCCGGTACCGCCGGCGAAAATAACCACTCTACCCTTCTCCAGATGACGGATGGCGCGGCGTCTGATATACGGTTCCACTACCTGATTAATACCGATAGATGATTGGGTTCTGATGATGACCCCTTCCTTTTCCAGCACATCCTGGAGAGCCAGAGCATTTATCACCGTGGCAAGCATCCCGGCATAGTCCGCAGTTACCCTGTCCATACCATTGGCTTCAGCCTTGTCTCCACGCCAGAAGTTGCCACCACCAACGACAATGGCGACAGCAACCCCCATTTCCGCCACCTGCTTGACCTGCTTGGCTATCTTAACTAAGGTGGCAATCTCAATACCAAAGCTACTCTTACCACCAAAAGCTTCACCACTAAGTTTGAGCATTACCCGCTTGTATCTGATGTTAGCCATCCTCTCAATTCCTAAGTGCCCAATTCGAATCTAGCGAACCGGCTTACTCTGATATTTTCACCTACCTTAGCAATAATTTCGACAACAACATCGCGAACCGTCTTAGTTGGGTCCTTAATATAGGGTTGAAGCAGCAGACAAGCCGATTCAGGCTCAATATCAGACCCCTCAGGAACTTCTTCCTGAGTGATAAATTGAGGCGATAGTGCCGCTACCTGCATGGCCAGATTATGCGCCAGCTCTTTAAATTCATCAGTACGAGCGACAAAGTCACTCTCACAGTTTACCTCAACCATAGCACCAATGCGTCCACCGGTATGGACATAAGCTTCAACTAACCCTTCGGTGGTAGCACGCTCCGCTTTTTTGGCTGCTTTGAGCAGTCCCTTTTCTTTCATAATCTCGAGCGCCTTTTCCATATTTCCTGCTACTTCAATGAGGGTCTTCCGGCACTCCATAATACCAGCGCCACACTGCTCTCTTAATTCTTTGACCATCTCTACCGAGATTTCCAACGCTTTACCTCCATTATTCCTCTTCCGGGATAAAAATAAACGGTTCCGCAATTTCAGCCATCTCCGGCGCCTCCAGACCTTCTTCCGCCACTCCCTCTTCCGCTGGAACTTCAGTCGGGCCAGCTTTACCTTCCAGAACCGCTTCGGCCATCTTAGTGCAGACAAGTTTGATGGCTCGAATGGCATCATCATTGGCGGGAATAGGATGGTCTATTTCATCGGGATTGCAATTGGTATCAACGATGGCAACCACCGGTACTCCCATACGTCTGGCTTCAGCGAGGGCAATATTTTCTTTTACCGGGTCAACAATAAAGATGGCACTGGGTAGACTGGTCATTTCTTTAAAGCCACCCATCTGCTTATTGAGTTTCTCAATTTCCTCGCTAATCTTGAGGACTTCTTTTTTCGACAGGTTCCCAAATTCTCCCCTGGATTGCTGGTCTTCCAAACGAACCAGGTAGTCAATACGAGCCTGGATGGTAGTAAAATTAGTCAGCATCCCGCCCAGCCAGCGCTGGTCAACGTAAAACATGCCGCAGCGCTGCGCTTCATCTACTATTGATTCCTGAGCCTGCTTTTTGGTGCCAACAAAGAGGATAGTGCCACCTTCAGCGACTAGCTGCCGAACAAATTCGCAGGCTTTGTCAAGCATGGCGGCTGTTTTCTCAAGGTCAATGATGTGAATGCCATTGCGCTTGGTGAAGATGTAATTCTTCATCCGAGGATGCCAGCGCCCGGTCTGATGCCCGAAGTGAGCACCGGCTTCCAAAAGTTCTTTAATTGTGGTCGTTTTCGGCAAATCTCCCCCCTTTTCTCCCAAATAATAGTTTTTGCCGCTTAACAGTATAGCATACCCTACTAGTAAGCAGCAACAGCGGTAGACTACTTGACAAACTATTTACATAACTGCTAAACTGGCAGAAATATATATGCAAAGGCTGTGAACGAGACTAGTAGGCTTCAAAGCGAGGCTCAGAGAGTCGGGGGTGGTGTGAGCCGATGCCAGCGCTGAAGTTGAATGGACTTGGGAGCCGCAAACCGAAAGCCAACAGGTGAGTAGGCTTTGACGCAGGGGGAGCGTTAGCAAGCCCCAGGGTATTGAGTAAGACTCCGTACCCGATAGAGATGGTCAGCTATTCTCCTTTATTCAGACGACCAAGAAGGGTGGTACCGCGAAGGTAAGCCTCTCGTCCCTTCAAGGGATGGGAGGTTTTTTAATTTCATAACCAACAGGCGGGACAAAAAGAAAATACTCAGGAGGTTAACAATATGTTTACCATGTCATGGAGGTGGCCCCCACCAGGGGCAAAGGAAAAGAATTAACCGAGAGAACCAGTTTTTAAACAAAAAATAAAGGAGGAAGATATGGAGAGAACAAAGTTTATTCTAGATGAAGAGGAGATGCCAACATCCTGGTATAACATCCTGCCCGATTTGCCGGAGCCACTGCCCCCGGTGCTGCATCCAGGCACAGGCAAGCCGGTAGCCCCTGATGACCTAGCACCCCTCTTTCCTATGGCCTTAATCATGCAGGAGTTCAGCCCGGAGCGCCATATTGAAATCCCGGAAGAGGTGCAGGCTATCTACCGCACCTGGAGGCCAACAACACTTCACCGGGCACATCGGCTGGAGAAGTTCCTGGATACGCCGGCCAAGATTTTCTACAAATACGAAGGAACCAGCCAGGCGGGGAGCCACAAGCCCAACACTGCGGTAGCTCAGGCCTACTATAACAAGCAAGAAGGCATCAAGCGGATGACTACGGAGACCGGAGCCGGGCAGTGGGGGAGTGCTCTATCTATGGGCTGCATGTTCTTTGGCATTGAGTTAAAGGTATATATGGTCGGCATCAGCTACCATCAGAAACCCTACCGTCGGGTTATGATGGAGACCTGGGGGGCAAAGTGTGTGCCCAGCCCCAGCCCCGACACCAAAGCGGGACGAGCTATGCTGACCAAAGACCCCGACTGTCCCGGCAGCCTAGGGCTGGCTATCAGTGAGGCAGTTGAAGATGCCGTGTCTCGCGATGATACCCACTATGCCCTGGGCAGCGTGCTCAACCATGTCCTGCTGCATCAAACCATAAACGGTCTGGAGACAAAGAAACTAATGGAGAAGGCGGATGCCTACCCCGACATCATCGTTGGCTGCATCGGCGGCGGCTCAAACTTCGCCGGACTATTCCTGCCCTTCGTCAAAGATAAAATTGACGGCACCAAGCCCGACCTGCGCATCATCAATGTAGAGCCGGCAAGCTGCCCCAGCCTGACCAAGGGACCCTACGCCTATGACTTTGGTGATGTGGCCGGGCTTACCCCACTGCTGAAGATGTACACCCTGGGACACGAGTTTATACCACCGCCAGTCCACGCCGGGGGACTGCGCTACCACGGGATGGCACCCATCATCTGCCACCTTTACAAACTGGGACTGGTTGAAGCCAGGGCTGAGCACCAACTGGCTACTTTTGAAGCCGGGGTAACCTTTGCCAGGACTGAGGGTATTATCAGTGCCCCGGAACCCAACCATGCCATCAAGGTAGTTATTGACGAAGCCCTCAAGTGCAAGGAGTCTGGCGAGTCCAAGACCATCCTGCTGGCTCACAGCGGACACGGGCATGTTGATATGGCTGCTTACGATGCCTACCTCTCCGGTAAACTCACTGATTATGAGTATCCCAAGGAAAAGGTAGAGGAAGCACTGGCTCACCTGCCCAAGGTATCGGAGGTATAAATCAACTAAAAGATAAGGGGCTGGGGGATACCTAGCCCCTTATCTTGTCCCACTTTCACTTATTTGTTACAATTAATATGTGAGAAAGATAAACCTGAAATATTTAGCGGTTTGCCTCGTTCTCGTTCTTGCACTCGTGATGAGTGCGGGGTGCGCCATACCACGAATAGAGATAAACCCGACACCGGCACCAAGCCAGCAACCGTCGCCACCACCGGCACCATCTCCACCCCCAGAGCCAATCAATCCTGCCTGGACACCACCCCCGGCCACCTCAGAGAATCAGACACCGGTACTGCCCAGCATTGCCGATGTCGTCGCCATGGTTAAGCCGTCAGTGGTCGCCATTAACACAGAGGTGGTAGGTCTTGACTTCTTTAATCGTCCCTTTACCCAGCAGGGGGCTGGTTCGGGGTGGATTATAGATGAAAATGGCATCATTGTGACCAATAACCATGTAGTTGAAGGTGCCAGCAGTATCACCGTAACCATGGATGACGGCAGCACTTTTGACGTGGACACCAGCACTGTATTCACTGACAGTCTCAACGACCTAGCCATACTTGAGATTGACGCCCAGAATCTACCGGCACTTGAAATTGGGGACTCGTCTAAACTGAGGGTTGGGGAGTGGGTAGTCGCCATCGGCAATGCCCTGGGGCAGGGGATAAGAGCCACCGAGGGAATAGTCAGTCGCCAGGGAGTTTCCATACCAGTTTCTCCAGGGCAAACACTGTATGACCTTGTTGAAACCACCGCCGCCATTAACCCGGGTAATAGCGGCGGGCCGTTAGTCAACCTGGCTGGAGAAGTGATTGGTATCACCAGCGCTAAAATTGCCACTATTGGTGTTGAGGGTATGGGTTACGCCATCAGTACCGAAACGGCTATCCCGATTATTGAGGAACTGGTCACCAACGGGTATGTAGTCCGCCCCTGGCTGGGCATAGTCCTTTATACCGTAGACCAGTTTGCCGTCCTCAGGTATAACTTACCGGTAGATAAAGGAGTCTTAATCACTCAAGTGGCTTCTGCCAGCCCGGCAGCCACAGCTGGACTAAAGGCCGGTGATGTCATTACCACCTTTAGGGGTAAAGAAATAGCCACCACCGAAGAAGTGATAAGAGCCATACACACGTCTGAAATTGGAGAGGTGGTAGAAATCACCTACTGGCGAAACGATACCGAAAACACTACTGAAGCAGTACTGGCGCAAAGCCCGCCACCCTAAGCCAGTCTTTTCACTCCCAATAACAGGTCGCGGCCATCCAGTTTGAAGCTTTCGGTATAAACTCCTTCTCCAGGTACCCCAGCAACAAGCTGCTCGGACAGCGTTTCCTGCTTGATATATGCGGCGAAATCGGCCATGACCTGCTTAATATAGTCATCACCCTGATAATAGGTGACGATGTGGTCGGCGATATCAAATCCAGCCGAGCGGCGCATGGTCTGCAAACGACGGACAACCTCGCGTGCCATTCCTTCCGCTGCCAGCTCCGGGGTAATTTGCGTATCAATACCGGCAGAGGAACTTCCTGACGAGGTGAACGAATACTCTGGCTTATTTAGCAGATTTACGTCATCAACTATCTCTATCTCTTTTACGTTGACCTCTTCCTTTATCTGAGAAGCAAGACGCGTAATGGCTTTCTTCAGCCGCTCTGATTTCACATTTATCAGCATCTTAGCAATCGGCTGCCTAACCTTAATTCCAGCCTTGCTTCGTGCCGCCCTGCCGAGACTTGCTAGTTCCTTCACGATATGAATATCAGCCATTAAATGCTTATCAATTTTATTTTCATCCGCCACCGGGAAGTCGGTCAGGTGCACACTCTCCGGCGCATCGGGAAATACCGAACTAACCAGATTCTGGTGAAGCTCCTCAGCCAGGAAAGGAGTAAATGGCGCCAACAGCTTGGACAGGGTAACCAGACACTGGTAAAGGGCGGTATATGCCGACAGTTTATCGGCATCATTCTCACTCTTCCAGAAGCGGCGGCGGCTGCGGCGCACATACCAGTTGGAAAGGTCGCTGACAAAGCCTTCTATTTTTCTGCCCGCTCCGGTTGGGTCATAATTCTCCATCGCGGTGTCAACGTCAGTGATGAGCTGATTGAGCTCGGAGATAATCCAGCGGTCAAGCTCGGAATGAGATACACTTCCTTCAGCACCCGGAGTGAACTTATCAATATTGGCATAAT
>CAZWYS010000063.1:0-9870 GCA_964638295.1 uncultured Dehalococcoidaceae bacterium | reverse complement strand
TAAACTGCCGGCTATTTTAATTCTGTCAGCGATGTTGACCGCTGGCTGCGTTCAGGCAAAACCTGCGGTCGAGCCACAGCCGGTAGTCCAACCGCCACCAGAAGCAAGCCAGTCTGAGCTCATCATTGTCTATGATAACAATCCATTTGATAGTAAACTCAGAACCGCCTGGGGCTTCTCCTGCCTGGTAAGGCTTCCGCAAACAACCATCCTCTTTGATACTGGCGGCGATAGCGCCACGCTGCTTTCCAATATGGAGAAGCTCCAAATTGACCCCGAAGAGGTAGAAGCGGTGGTATTATCGCACATACACGGCGACCACGTCGGCGGGTTAGGCGGTTTTTTGAAACAAAACAGCCAGGTCACTGTTTACCTGCCCCAATCATTTCCTGCCACTTTCAAGGATGAGGTTAAGACCTTCGGCGCCAGGGTGGAAGAGATAGATGAAGCCAGAGAGCTTCTGCCAGGAGTATATACCACCGGGGAGCTTGGCGACGGGATAAAGGAACAATCAATGATAGTACCCACCAGCCAAGGTCTGGTGATAGTAACCGGCTGTTCTCATCCCGGGATACTGAATATGGTGCGAAGAGCCACGGAAATATTCCCGGATACCAAAGTGTATTTAGTAGTTGGCGGCTGGCACCTAGGCGGGGCATCTTCAGCACAGTTAAAATCCATCAATGATGTTCTTCATCAGCTGGGGGTGGAAAAAGTAGCTCCATGCCACTGCAGCGGTGATGAAACACGACGGCAGTTCAAGCAGTACTATGGTGACAACTATATTGAAAGCGGGGTTGGCAGAAGAATACCACTACCGGCGAATAAACCAGCCGAGTAAATAGCCTGAAACGAGTCTTAGAAAGTGACCGAAATTATTATCATCAGACACGGGGAAACAGAGTGGAACGTAGCCGAGATATTCAGAGGCAGAATGGATATTGAGTTGAACGAAACGGGGATAAAACAGGCGAAGCTGCTGGCCGGGTATATGAGTAAGATGAAGATAAACGCCATCTACTCAAGTCCACTGAAACGAGCCTTAAAGACAGCTGAAATCGTTGCTGAACCCCATAAGCTTGAGGTAAATATTGCCCCTGACCTCATTGATTTTGACTATGGCGAATGGCAAGGCCTGTCTCACCAAGAGGTAAAAGATAAACATAAAGAACTTTACGCAACATGGGTCAGCCACCCCGAGCAAGTAAGAATACCAGCCGGGGAAAGCCTAGACGAAGTCAGGAAAAGAGCCGTAAAACTGATAAATAGTATTATCGCCAAATACAGCGGGGCGGTAGTCTTAATATCTCACCGGGTGGTGAATAAAGTCCTGATTTGCGCCCTGCTCGGGCTGGACGATTCTCATTTCTGGAACATAAAGCAAGATGTCTGCGGAATTACCACTTTCACTTACGAAAACGAGCAATTCGTCCTCACCAAGCATAATGATATCTCCTGCCTGGAATCTATATCTCAAGCCTCACTGAGTGACTTTTAGAGATAAGGCTCTTTACATATTTGGCAAAGACAACTACAATACAAGTAAGGCAATTCGCAAAAAGGGAGGTAGTGACTAGTGGACATTCAATGGTTCCGTGACCTGGCCGTCTGCATTCTTGGTTTAGGAGTAACCATAGTCGCCATCTTCATCGGGGTAATAGCTTTCCTGCTTTACCGCAAGCTCACGCCGATACTGAACTCGGTAAAGAGTACCACCAAAACGGTGGAGAACATTTCTAACTGCGTGGAAGATGAAGTGGCCAAACCTCTAGCCCAACTGGCCTCCTTTGTTCAAGGCATATCTCAGGCACTGAGTCTGGTCCGTAAATTCTCTAGAGGAAGGAGAGGGGAGTAAAATGGCTGAAAAAGACACAGGCGCTAGTTTCATCATTGGGTTCGTTCTCGGTGCGGTCGCTGGCGCGGCTATCGGCTTTCTCTATGCGCCCAAGCCAGGTAGAGAAACCAGGGCACTAATAAAAGAGAAAGCGGAAAAGGCTAAAGAAAGAGCCGATGAGGTTACCGAAAAGGCAAAAGAAGCTGCCACTGTAGCACGAGAAAGAGTAGAAGAAAAGCTCAGCAAGAAGAGGCCAGCAGCGAAATAGAACGCCACGCTTTCCCGCATGTCTGACTTTTAGCAGTTAGATTCACCTCTTAAAGTCTTACCTTAAATTAAGCGTGCTAGCAATTTTTAGCAGCCATGACTGATTTACTTACCAAACACTGGCGCCTAGTAGCTCTGGTACTAGGTACAATTATAGCCCTCTGGGTTCTATACCTGCTGAGAATAGCCCTTTTTCCCTTCGTTCTTGGCCTGATATTCGCCTATCTTTTGATGCCGGTTGTTTCCTGGCTGGAAAGTAAATTGCCCCGCCAGGGGAGCTGGTTGGAGTTCAAGCGAGTCTTTTCTATAATCGTCATCTTTCTCATCATTCTTTGCCTGGTGGCGGTTTTCTCCTACTTTATCGTCACGGCGGTTATTGATGCTTCTCTCCAGCTAGCCGAGGGCGCTCCCTATTTCATTGGTAAAAGTTTGTACCAGATACAGGAATGGCTTGAGGTCTTACGACAACAGTTCCCCCCAGAAGTCAGACAGGAAGTAGATAAGGCACTTCTTGAGGCCGGAATAGCTCTAGGCAATGCCATACGGGACGCCCTCATCAAAGGCATTTCTTTCATGCCAAGCACTTTTGGCTTATTCCTGGGTCTGGGGGCACTTCCCCTTTTCCTCTTCTACCTCATGAAGGACTCAGAAAAGTTAAAAAGGAACCTTTTTTCCGGGCTCCCACCAAGAATTAATGAGCATGCCAGTAATATTATAAGCATTATTGAGAGGGTACTCGGTCGGTACATTCGCGCTCAATTGATGCTCGGACTAATAGTGGCTTATTTCACTTTTATTGGACTATTAGCCTTGAGAATACCGTTTGCTCTCGTGCTGTCTCTCCTGGCTGGCATCGGAGAACTCATCCCGACACTGGGGCCATGGATTAGCGGCGCCGTCGTCGTTATCGTCGCCCTGGCAATAGCGCCAGAAAGAGTGCTCTGGGTGGTTATTCTATTCCTAATAATTCAACTGCTAGAAAACAGCTTGCTTGTCCCCAGAATTCAGGGTGGCTACCTGCGTATCCATCCCGCCATTATGATATTTTTACTCGTTCTGGGAGCTTTTATTGCCGGCTTCTGGGGGTTGATACTAGCCGGGCCGCTGACCGCTACCGGGGTGGAAATTTACCGATATGTCCGTCTGCATTACCAAGAAGAAATGGCTGACGAGCAAACCGAGTAAAGTAAATCATCTGCCTGTCTCTTTATACCCCGCTCTG
The DNA here is from genome assembly GCA_964638295.1 of uncultured Dehalococcoidaceae bacterium. Lineage (GTDB taxonomy): Bacteria > Chloroflexota > Dehalococcoidia > Dehalococcoidales > RBG-16-60-22 > CAZWYS01. The sequence goes on along the minus strand of CAZWYS010000063.1, from coordinate 6,547 downwards.
CTATAATTAAACTATGAAAAAGCCGCTGCTGGTCCTGTTTGACGGCAATGCTTTAATCCACCGTGCCTACCATGCCCTGCCACCACTAACCGTGACTAAAACCGGCGAGATGGTCAGCGCCGTCTATGGCTTTGCCCAGATGCTGCTAAAGGTGCTGAGCGAACTTAAACCCACCCATTATGCCATCGCTTTTGACAGGAAAGCACCTACTTTCCGGCACCAGCTCTTTGACCAGTACAAGGCACATCGTCCACCGATGCCGCAGGAACTGGTCGATCAAATAGGGCGGGTAAGACAACTGGTAGAGGCTTTCCATCTTCCCATCTTTGAACTTGATGGCTATGAAGCCGATGACCTCCTGGGCACACTAAGCCACCTAGCCAGTCAGCAAGATATCGACACTGTCATTGTCACCGGTGATGCTGATGCCATGCAGCTGGTTTCGCCCCGGGTGATGGTGCTTTACCCCAAACCGGGACGCAGTTTCAGCGATACCATGCTCTATGACGAGGCAGCGGTCAGCGCCAAATATGGCGTAAAGCCAGAAAACGTCACCGACTTTAAGGCACTAGTTGGCGATGTCTCAGATAACATACCGGGTGTGCCCAGCATAGGTCCAGTGAATGCCGCCAAGCTCATCCAGCAATTTGGCACCATTGAGGAAATCTATGCTCACATTGAGGAAGTTAGTCCACCAAAGCTCCAAGACACGTTGCGAGAAAACGAAGCTATCGCTCGCCAGAGCAAGACACTGGCTACCATCATTACCCAGATACCAATCAGCCTCAAACTTGCTGATTGCCAGGTCAGTCATTACGACCGCCAGCAGGTAACCGAACTATTCCGCGAGCTTGAATTTGCCAGTCTGCGGTCCCGGCTACCTGAGCTTGCAGCAGAAAAAGCTGCCGAGCCACTTCAAACTGAAGTTAAAACCAAACCACCCCCAGGAAACTATCATATTATAAATACCACCCCGGCTCTAGACGAACTTGCGAACCGTCTTGCGGCGGCTGAGTCCTTCGCCTTTGACACGGAGACGACAGGTTTAAATCCGATGTTGGCTCAGCTCGTAGGCATATCTTTTTCACCGGCTCCAGGCGAGGCTTATTACATCCCGGTAGGTCACGCTGGTCTGCACCAAATAGAGCAACTACCACTCCCGCAGGTCATCAGCCGAATTAAACCTGTCCTTGAAGATACCAAAACCGGCAAACTTGCCCATAACGGCAAGTATGATATGACGATGCTGGCAGAATACGGGATAAACGTTAACAACCTCACCTTTGACAGCATGGTCGCTGCTTACCTGCTGGGTGAGAAATCTTTAAGCCTGAAAACCCTCGCCTTCAGCAAGCTAAATATTGAAATGACCCCTATTTCCGACCTAATCGGCTCAGGCGCCAAGAAACTCTCGATGTCCCAGGTAGCGATAAACGAAGCGGGTGACTACGCCTGCGCTGATGCCGACATTACCGGGCAACTGGCGGAACTTCTAGGCGCCGAACTTCACCAGCAAGGCTTGTGGCGGTTATTTTCCGAAGTTGAAATGCCACTGGTACCAGTACTTCTTCAGATGGAAAGAAACGGGATAGCTCTGGATACGGAGCTATTGAGGGATATGTCGCGCCAGCTTGGTGAGCAGTTAAACAAGCTGCAGACGGAAATATTCAGCCGGGTTGGTCACCAGTTCAATATAAACTCGCCACAACAACTGGGACTGGTCCTATTTGAGGAGCTAAAGCTACCCACCTCGCGCAAAAATAAAGGCAAATATTCGACCGAGGCATCTGTCCTGGAGGAGCTTAGCGGAGTCCACCCGGTAACCGCACTTGTTCTGGACTACCGACAGCTAACCAAACTCAAGTCAACCTATATTGACGCTTTACCCAATTTAATAAACCCCAAAACAGGTCGGGTGCACACCAGCTTCAACCAGACCAGAACAGCTACCGGGCGGCTCTCTTCAAGCGAACCCAACCTGCAAAATATCCCGATTCGCAGCGAGATGGGAAGGCAAATCAGGCAAGCCTTCATTGCCCCGTCCGGCTCTCGTTTGCTTGGCGCCGATTACTCACAGATTGACCTGCGTGTTCTGGCTCACCTCTCGCAAGACCCCAGCCTGCTGAGCGCCTTCCAACATGACGAGGATATTCATGCCGCCACTGCCGCCCAGCTTGCGGGTGTGGACACGGCCAAAGTAACACCGGATATGCGCCGGTTAGCCAAAACGGTCAATTTCGGTGTTATCTACGGCATGAGCGAGTACGGACTGGAGCAGGCAACCGAACTATCACGAGAAGAGGCTGCCCAGTTTATCGCTGCCTACTTTGAAAAATACTCCCGGGTAAAGCAATATCTTGAGTCAACCAAAGAGCAAGCCAGGAAGGCTGGTTACGTACAGACAATGCTGGGCAGAAGGCGGTTTATCCCGGAAATCAATGCATCCAATCGCCAAGTGAAGGAAGCTGCCGAACGCATGGCAATAAACATGCCAGTCCAGGGTACCTCGGCTGACATCATCAAAGTAGCCATGATTAACCTTTACCAGCAGATGGAAAAACAACAGCTTAAAAGCAAAATGCTTTTACAAGTGCATGACGAACTCGTTTTTGAAGTGCCTGAGGAAGAGCTGGAAACAATGCGCCACCTTGTTCCTGAGGTAATGTCAACAGCTTTGAAACTCAGCGTCCCGGTAAAAGTAGACGTTAATACCGGAAATAACTGGGGAGAAATGAAATAAAGTGCCTGAGCTGCCTGAGGTAGAGACGGTAAAAAATGAGCTGATACCCCATATTATCGGGCGGAAATTTACCGGAGTTACCTTCCTCTGGGAGGGAATCGTAAAGAACCTGCCAGTCGAAGACTTTTGTTCCCGTTTACTCGGTCAGGAAATATCCGGGCTGGCCCGACACGGCAAATATCTTATCATCAGCCTGTCAAGCGATGACTTACTGGTTATGCACCTAAAAATGAGCGGCTCGCTATTAATCAGCCATGACTCTACAGAGCCACCCAAGTACACCCGGGCGATAATCCATCTGGACAAAGGCACCGATATTTTCTTTCGCGACCCGCGTAAGTTTGGGGCGATGTGGCTGATTAAAGACAGCAGCAGCGTCACCAAAAAGCTTGGCCCGGAACCACTGGAGGCTGACTTTACCCCTCAGGTGCTAGCCCAGCGCCTGCGCAACCGCAAAGCACCGATAAAGGCACTTCTCTGTGACCAGTCAGTAATCGCCGGCATTGGCAATATGTATTCTGATGAAGCTTTGTTCGCTGCCGGCATCCACCCGCTACGGCAAGGGGGAAGCCTTTCCGCAGATGAAATAGCGCGCCTTCACCAAACGATTCAGCAAGTATTACGGACTGCTATCGGTAACAAGGGAGCCAGCATTGTGAACTACTACCGACCTAATGGCGAACCGGGGAAAGCCCACTTTGAGTTTAAGGTTGCCCATGGACGCGGTAAAACCTGCCCTGTCTGCGGCAGTCCACTCCAGCGCATCCCGGTCCGCAACCGCGGCAGCTACTTCTGCCCGAAATGCCAGCCGTCACTCTAATCGTCCCAGAGGCGGAAGGGTGGGTAACGGTCGGTCATCAACGCCACATAGGCACACACCCGGTATGACCAGCGATTCATACCCACAACCAGCTTAAAAATGTCCTGGGGGTACTTGCCGGTAAAGAGCAGCACCACTGCAGCAATGATGGCGAGAAGAGTCACTATACCAGCATTCTCCCCACCCATACCTCCTTTGAATAGAGAGACGATAAGGTAGTGGGGAATGGCCAGCAGCCACCACTTTACCAGCACCAGCCTGCGGGACAGTTCTTCTGGATACTCGACCTGTAAATCGGCGGGGTAGTCATCAACAGATGCCAGAGTAAACGGCGGATATTCGTCAGTACCCAGGGCTTCATAACTGTAGAACCCTACCCGCCATGTCCAGCGCAAAACCCCGACATTGAAATTAAACAGTCCCCTGGGGAACTTTCTGGTAAATAGGATAGCAAAGAAAGCGATAATCCACACCACCACAAAAGCTATCCAGAGGAAGGCTAAAATAATGTAATGTGGTATTGCCAGCAACCACTTAAGGAGCCACCAACCTCTACCGGGCGGCACAGTGAGCTCCCCTCTTACGGATACAGGATAAGCTACTTGTTCTGCCATAGTTAACCTCCTCTATTTAGATTAAGTTAACCATCATGCCGGCATTACGAAACCCTTCAGGTAGCATTGCCTGAACAAAACCAAATATATCCACCAGTGACGCCAGGACACCGGAACCAGCCACCCACCACTCCAGCCAGTCGAAAATGGGATAGGCTAAAAGCACCAGTGTAAACACTACCAAGCCGATACCGGCATTAATAGCGTTCAGGAAACCGCCGAGCAGTCGGAAAAATATCCCTCTTTTCCAGATTTTCTGGATGATTCTCCTCGGTAAAAGAACAATTAAATGCAATATGACGCTTATCACGGCCAGGGCAATAAAGAAACCAATGAAATTTTCCCAGTTCTCTCCCGGTAGAAAAGATAAAAGCAGGGCAACCCAGCGGTAGGAGAGTCCAGCCAGCGGAATAGCAATAAGAAGCGCCACCAAGTTGAAGAATTGCCTCACTGCCCCTTCTCTTAACCCTCCCAAAAAGCTGAGGATAAGGATAAGGACAGCGAAAAGACTAACCCAAATCATAGATAATTATTCTAAAGCACTGGTCTTCATTTAGCAATGGTCTGGTCTTATTTTGCTTGCTCCGTTATCTCCTTGAGAGCCGAAACATAGGTATCAAAAGTCCGAGAGTCAAAGAGCACAAAGACCACTTCTTTAACGGAGGTAACACTTTTATTGAGAAAGGAAATGACTGCCCCCAGGGCTATTCGGGAAGCTTCACCAACTGGATAGCCATAGGCACCGGTACTTATTGAAGGGAAGGAAACGCCGGTCAGGTGGCTCTCAGCCGCCAGTTTCAGACTCTCACGGTAGGCACTCGCCAGTAATTCGGCTTCTCCTTTACCGCCACCCTGCCAGACAGGACCAACGGTGTGGATGACATGTCTGGCTTTCAGATTGCCCCCGGTAGTGATTACTGCCTTACCGGTGGGCAAACGCCCCTGTCTGGCGACGATTTGTTTGCACTCTGCCAAAATTGCCGGACCGCCGGCACGGTGGATAGCCCCATCGACACCACCACCACCCATCAAACTGGAGTTGGCAGCATTAACTATGGCATCAGTAGCCTGCCGGGTAATATCACCCTGGACTATAGTGAGTTTTGTTTGATTAACTGCTATCCGGGTCAGATTGTTTTCCATATCCGGCACCTCCTGCCATTTATTCATGGCTTTTGAGGTAGTCTAATGCCCACTGAACAAGCTCTTCCCCTTCAAGCTCAAGCTCATAATCCGGCTTGATTCCCTCACCTTCTATGCGGCGACTGTTGGGAGTGAGCCAGCGGGCAGTGGTAATATACAACCCGGAGCCATCTTGAAGCTGGCGAAGGACATTAACACTGCCTTTACCGAAGGTTTGCTCGCCAGCAATAATAGCCCGGTCATGGTCCTGCAGGGCGCCAGCCAGTACCTCACTGCCACTGGCACTAAAGCCATTAACGAGAACAACCATGGGTAGTTCAGCAGTCAATTCTTTAGGTTCAACCGCAAAAGGAGTAAGCCTTTCCTGGTTATCGAGCACACTAACGACTACCCCCTCAAGCAAAAAGTGGGAGGTAACGTCAATTACGCTATCAAGAATGCCGCCCGGGTTACTGCGAAGGTCAAGGATGATGCCTTTTGCCTCATTTTCGGCCAAGCTCGCCAGCACTTCCAATAGCTCCTCATCAGTGCGGGCGGAAAAATAGGTGATGTTAATATAAGCAATATCCTCCCTCATCTCAAAGCGGACACTGGGCAATTCAATTTCAGCTCTGACTATCTCGATTTCCTCAGGCTCGGCTTCGTCTTGATGAAGGATAAGAAGCCTGACCGATGTTCCTTTGGGGCCGCGGATGGTAAGTACCGCCTCAGCCAAGCTCATCTCCGCGCTTGACCTGTCATCTATCTCCAGCACTACGTCACCGGCTCTGATGCCAGCCTTAGCCGCCGGTGAATCAGCAATGGGAGCGATAATGGTTAGCTTTTCCTCTCTCATGGCTACCTGGGCGCCAATGCCTTCAATTTCTCCTTCCAGACTGCTCAAGCCGAGTTGATGGCTTTCAGCATCCAGGTAGGAAGAATAGGGGTCATCCAATGCCTCCAACATACCCCTGACGGCAGCCTTACTCAAGGCACTGGAATCAAGCCGGTCTCTGTCCACATAGTCGTCAAAGATGATATTCCAGGCCTGCTTCACGACATCCAGGCCATCTCCCGGGCCCAGAGAAGTCCGACCCAAGTTGTAGCCGGTACCAAAAGTTAGAGCAAGGACGGCTACCAGTATTAAGCCAATGACGATAAGTTTTATTTTCCCTGACATTATATTTAATCTCCCTGCCATCCAGAGGAAAAACATCGGGCCAAGTAAACCTGTAAGCCGAGTTCTGTACT
>CAZWYS010000062.1:2307-10013 GCA_964638295.1 uncultured Dehalococcoidaceae bacterium | reverse complement strand
TTAGTTGGTTATTAGTACTGGTTATCATATATCTGGTTGAACTTAATAGTTTTTCTTACATATTGGATGACCGAAGCTCTAACCAAATAAAGAAGAGAGGAGGTCGTCCAATGTCTTTTGAAAACAAGACACTCGTATGTTCCGATTGCGGGAAGGAGTTCACTTTCAGCGCTGACGAGCAAGAGCTATTCGAATCCAGAGGCTATACCAACGAGCCCAAACGTTGCTCCGAATGCCGCGACGCAAGGAAGGCAAGCCGTTACGGAAGCGGTGGTAATAGCGGTGGCAATAGCAGATACGGCTACAGTGCCCCCCGCCAGATGTTCCCCGCGGTTTGCGCCGAGTGTGGCAAGGAAACTGAAGTACCGTTTGAGCCTCGTGAAGGCAGACCGGTGTACTGCAGTGATTGCTACCGAAAAGTAAGACTGAGCAGCTAAGCTAGGTTGAACTTAAAGTCACGTCCGGGTTGGGTAACCGGCCCGGAAGTGACTCAGGCAAGTATGAATTGTGCCTTTAGCAGTATCAATAAATGAAGGCGAATCGCAGGCATCATTGCTGCGCCGTTTTCAAAGATTTGATAAAAGGTGAGTAACCTCCATTAATACTAGATGCCATAACCGGTCTGATAGAAAAAGAGAAAGAAAATACCAAATTACTTGAACCACCTGTTCTCCCGATAATATAATAAGTTATTATTATAATGGACTGGTCAACCAAAAGGAATAAACACTGGAGGTGTCCGAAATGACGACAGGGAAATCAGCAGCTCAGCATGTAGAGGCTTCTAATGAAGCTAGGAAACTATTGGACGAGGCTTGGGATCGAGCTAAAATGGTCTATAAAGAGGCCAAGGAGCAAGCGGATATAGTCTATAAAGAGGCTAAGAAACTGGCCGTTGATAAAGAGGCCAAGAAACGGGCCGATGAAGCCCATAAGGAAGCCGTAAAGGAAGCCGGGAAACTCCGTGACGCGATTACAAATGAAGCCCAGGCGGTCTTCGCTGATTTTTGGAAGCAAAAAGATATAGACGCTCAGGATGCTACAGCCAAATCAAAGGAGCGTAGTGACCAGGCGAAAATAGCCCTAAAAGAGGCCAAGGAGCAAGCGGATATAGTCCATAAAGAGGCTAAAGAACAGGCCGTTGATAAAGAGGCCGAGAAAGCAGCCGACCAAGCCCGTAAGGAAGCCCTAAAGCAAGCCAAGAAAGACTATGACGAGGCCACAAACTAATCACAGTAGTGAGAAACCATTAAATAAGATTAATTGATTAACAGAGCTAACGCTCCGTCAGAATGTGCGACCTGTTATGAAAACCGCCCGCTTGCTCGCTACCCGAAGGTCGTTGGTTCGAATCCAGCCCCCGCTGGCAAAGATTATTATAATTGGAGACTTCGGTAATCAACAGGTTGCCCTGGGTTACACTCGTATTTTTTCAAAAATGATTGAAACAACTTAGTATATTTAATATCCTTAATTGGTATGAGATATACGTCTTCCGGAGACGAGGCAGTGTTCCCGACAGCAAGCACAACAAATACCGGTGTCTCTTTGTCAATCGCTTGATACCGCTTCAACTGATATGGTTTGCACCACTCGATAGCATTCATATGCTTGCTGCGGTATTTCGCTTCTACGTAAAATTCCTTTTTGTTTATCTCCGACTTGAATTTGTAGTCGGGTGCTTTACTCTCATCGACATAGCGTTCTTTATTGGTGGCGTAACTATGGGATTGATGTAGAAGTTGGTATTTTTCTTCAGGGAACAACTTCACACGGACATATTTTTCAAAATCTTCACCCTTAATAAAACCAGCAGGTTTACTCAGTTCATCCACTGCAAATTTAGTAATTTTTGTTAATTTTGAGATTATATCCATTCCTGACCCCCTGCTATGAAATCGAATACTTGGCATCATAGTAAATTAAACCAGCAACGATGTCAATAATAAAAAACAACAAAGGCTTCAGGTTATATCTACCCGGAGCCTATCTGAAGTGCGGTTTCAATTATGGTATGTTAAAACAAAGATTGAAAGTTCTGTCTTTCGTCCAGCTTGCTCTACCCCAAAAAATCGGTCAGTGTCTGGGAGAACTCTGGAATCCTCTCCCGGTAGACGCTGTGCCCGCAGCCCTCAAAGACCGTTACCTGGCAATCGGGAATCAGCCTCGCCGCCGCGTATGCCTGTCTCGCCGGCACAATCCCGTCTTTGGCTCCCCACACCACCAGCGTCGGCACCATCACTTCGGAGAGGTGGCTGACCAGTACCGTCGTCTGCTCTTTAAGCGTCGTTACCTTGCTGCCCAGAGCGATGCTGAACTTGGTTAGCGGGATTACGAACTCAACGGTAGCAAATAACCTGCCCGCCACCCACTTAACCCCCCTCAGGATACCCAGTATCGTCCTCGCCATAGCCTTGCAGAGCACGCAGTTTGATAGAAATCGGACCCACGGGGCGATTTCCCTACCCAGGCACATGCTGCTCACCAGCACCAGCTTGGTTACCCGGTAAGGAAACCTGAGGACATAGCTCAGCGCAATGCCCCCGCCCAGCGAGTGCCCCATCAAATAGAAACTTTTCAGCCCCAGACTCCGCGAGAACTCTTCTACAAACTCGGTCAACTCCGGTATATAGTAATCGCCATTTATTGGTTGACTGTAGCCGTAGCCGGGCAGGTCGGGAACATACACCGTATAGTGCCCCGCAAGCTCCGTTACATTCTTCATCCAGGCTCTGGCGCCGTCGCCACCGCCATGGATAACAATCAGTGGCTCGCCACATCCGCCGGTGAGATAGCGAATATCAAGCCCACCCACTTTTATCTTCTTACTCTGGATATTCTTCGCCATCCTGTTTTCCTGATACCAGGGCTGAGCAAGGCACAAAAAATCACCCTCACCTGATATTTTTGATGAGGGTGGCGCCAAGCCCGCACAACCACTACTATTATTCTAACATTAACGCCGTGATACGACAAATTAGCCGGTTTTATTTGCCTTTGGTTGATTAAACTGTCATTGCGAGGAGCGTAGCGACGAAGCAATCCCAAACGATTTGTATTATCAGGTACGAGATTGCTTCGACTTCGGCTCGCAATGACATCACCAACCAGAACCGAACAGTACCATTATCCAGCGCTTTACGCTTCTAACTTCTTTGAACGCAACCCCGTATAAAAGATGGGGATTAACAGCAGCGCCGCCAGCGAAGAGACCACCATTGCCACCCACATTACTGATGCTACCTGCATGTGGAGTCTCAAGGGAGAGAAGAAAAATATTGAAAGCCCGATAGCCAGACCAAAGGCATTAGCCAGCACCGGTTTGGAAACGCTTGAGAGCGCCGCATCAACCGATTCTGCCCTCCCCAGCCCCTGTTTGCGAAAATAATAGATACCCGATATCAGATGAATGGAATAGTCCACGCCCACGCCTACAGATATCGCCGACAGATTAGCCGTCATAATATTTAGATAAAACTTGGTTACTACCACCATGCCCATAATCGCTGTGATTGTAATCACTATCGGCAGCAGGGCAATGAGCGCCGCCCTGAATCTTCTTATCGCCACCAGGAGCATGATAAAAACCAAAATTAGCGCCAGACCCAGGCTCTGAAACTGACTCCGGACGACCAGCCGGTTCATCTCCTCAAAAAGCACTGGCATGCCGGTTATCAGACGAATATCAGGATGCTCGGCAACAAAAGCTTCTATCTTATTCATATCCACAGAAGCAAGGTCTTCCGTCCTGACCATCATCCTGAGCCCGTCATCCGAAACCCAGGTCCTCAAGTCCTCGTCATCTATCTGCGTCAGGAACCTCTGGATAATCCGGGGGCTCTCGGGATACTCATCTCGTCCGGTTGCCATCTCATTGATACCGGCTACCATATCAAAAATCGTCAAGGTGCTCTTCACCCCGGGCAGTCTTTCCATCTCCCTTTCCATATCCAGGATATCCTCGGCAAAATTATATTCCCGCAAAGTGTCTATGCCTCTATCCGCCACTATCTCCCCGGTAAGATACAGGGCACCGCCGAAATACTTCTCCACCTTATCAAAGGTCTGCCGTACTTCCGAATCTTCCTTGAAGAACATCAGTTGATTGGAAACAACATCAAGTTTGGGTATGTAGGCAGCAGAAATGACCACAATAACCAGAAAGCTCACCACAATCAGGGCTTTGCGTCGGGAGACTGCTAATACCAGATTGACGAGACAGCTCTCCTGGGTTTTCGGTAGCTTCGGAGGCAATTTCATTCTGGACATCACCGCCGGCAGAAAGAAAAGGGCAATAAATCCTGCGTAGCCAATACCCAGAGAGACAAAAATCCCCATCTGCCTCATCGCCAGCACCTCTGTCCAAGTGAGAGAAGCGAATCCCGCCATGGTAGTTATTGTCGCCAGAAATATCGGCGTACCGACCATGCGCATGGTGTCCACCGTTAATTGCCGGCGGTCGGAATATCTGGGCATGTTGTCCATAAAATGACTGACATAATGAAGCCCGTAGGCTGAGCCCATCACCAGAACGAATATCGGGCTGATGACGGTCACCAGGTTCAACTTCTGTCCGCTCCAGAAAATGGTGCCGAAAGTCCACAGTACCGCCAGCCCGGCCGGAATTACCGCCATAATGGTGAATTTACGACTTCTCAGAATCAGGAAGAAGACCAGCCCCACCAGAAGAGCGGCGCAGGGCGGCAAAATAAAGATTATCCGGATAAGGTAATTCCAGAGGGTATCCTTGATGACTTCATTGCCGGCAATAGAGAGCCCCAGGCGCTCTTCACCCTGATTTATCTCTTTTAACGACTCCACCACCTCCCCGGCCTCAGCGTCAAATTCCAGGGTAGCGATAAGCGCCCCTTTGTTCCGGTCGCTGGAGAGGAACTGGTCGGTAAGAAAATACTCGTCCTCGATAAAATCTTCCATAAGGTCGGCATGCTTATCAATAAATTCCTCGATATCAGGAACGGTATGACCCCCGATGGAGATTTCCGAGGGAATAAAGCCCTGGACTTCATAGACGCCATCCAGCGCTTTGATTTTTTCCTGAAGCCTGTAGACCGCCCGAAGGTTCTTTTCTTCCAGCAGAGAATCGTCCTGCTCAACCAGAATCGAGATGGCTTCACCAATCTGATATTTTTCATTCAGCTGGTCATATTCTTCTGCCCTGGGATTACCCGCGTAAAAAAGGCTCAGAAAGTCCGTATCAAGTTGAAATCGGAAGAGGGAAGCCAGGGCAACCAGATTCAAAATGACGACCAGAATAATAATTATTCTGGACCGGTTATAGATAAAGTTGGCAATTCTTCCCACAGTGACAATCCTTTGGTCTAACTATCTCTTTCTTTTGTCTTTTTTTGCAGTTCATAGAGTTTATTCAGGGCTTCAAGCGGGGTTAGGGAATCAATATCCAGCTTGCCCAATGCCTCTAAAATCGGCGATTTCGGTCTGAAGAAGGATAGCTGTTGAGCCAGCGCCTCTCTGCGCTGCTTCCTGGTTACAGTTTTAGCGGCTCGACTGTCTCCTTCCAGCTCTTCCAGGACCTCTTGGGCACGGTGCACCACTGATTTGGGTAAGCCCGCCAGCTGCGCCACGTGAATACCGTAGCTCTTATCCACACCGCCGGGCACAATCTTGTAAAGAAAGGTAACTTCACCACCTTCCTCGCTCACCGCCACGTTAAAATTCCTCACCCGGGGCAGTAAGCTGGCTAACTCTACCATCTCATGGTAATGGGTGGCAAACAGCGTCTTCGCCCCGAGACGGGGATAGTTATGGATATACTCGGCAACGGCGCGGGCAATAGAAAGACCGTCATAGGTGCTGGTGCCCCGTCCGATTTCGTCAAGGATGATGAGCGAGCGCGGCGTGGCGTTATTCAGAATGTTGGCGGTCTCAATCATCTCCACCATAAAGGTGGACTGCCCGGCAGCAATATCTTCACCGGCGCCGATTCGGGTAAAGATGCGGTCAACAATGCCGATATTAGCTGCCTCTGCGGGCACAAAGCTGCCAGTCTGGGCAAGCAAGACAATCAGAGCCACCTGTCTCAGGTAGGTGGACTTCCCCGACATATTGGGCCCGGTAAGTATAATCAACTGAGCATCATCATTGGCTAACAAAGTATCATTGGGCACAAAGCTGGTCTCAATCAAACTCCGCTCCACTACCGGGTGGCGTCCCTGCTTGATATTAATCTCGCTTCCTGCGGTCAGCTCCGGGCGGACATAGTTATAGCGCACCGCCACCTCTGCCAGGCTGGAAAAGACATCTAAATGTGCCAGGGCATTCGCTACCGCCAAAATAAGTTCGCTGGTGCCGGCGATTTGACGGCAGACCTGCTGAAACAGGGCCGTCTCCAGTTCCGTGATTCTATCGCGGGCATTCAGAATCAGCGATTCATACTCCTTCAGCTCCGGGGTAAAGAAACGTTCCCCGCCAACCAGTGTCTGCTTCCTGATATAGTCCTGAGGCACCTGTTTGAGATTGGATTTGGATACCTCGATATAATAGCCGAAGACGCTGTTAAAACCTATTTTCAGTGATTTGATTCCGGTCCTTTCTCGCTCCTGCCGCTCCAGATTAGCCAGATATTGCTTGGCATTCCTGGATTTCAGGCGGAGGTCATCCAGTTCTGCGGAGAAACCCTGCCTGATTACTTCACCTTCACCGGTACCGGAAGACGGCTCGTCAACTATCGCCCCGGCAATCAAGTCAACCACGTCCTGACGCGGCTTTAGCTCCTCTTTCAACCAGTTTATTTGACTGCCATGCCCGCTCTCCAGTATTTCCCTCAGTCCGGGAATTACCTCCAGGCTGTGCCGCAGGCTGACTAGCTCGCGGGGGATAGCGATGTTACCTCGCACCCGGTTAATCAGTCGCTCCAGGTCAGCCACCTCGCCTAACAAATTAACCGTCTGGTTACGCGCCAGCGTATTATCGGCAAACCAGCCGATAGCCTCCTGCCGCTTGTTAAGCTGTATTATGTCAAGCGACGGCTGCCCCAGCCACCTCTTCAGCAATCTGCCTCCGACTGCCGTCCTGGTCAGGTCAATAATCGACAGGAGTGAACCCTCTGCACTTCCGGTACGACTGGTCTGAAAAAGCTCCAGGTTTCTCTGCGTCTGTATATCCAGCGCCATAAACGAATCAGTGGCGTAAGTAGTCAGGCGGGTTATTTGTCCCAGACCGCCTTTCTGCGTTTCCTGGATGTAATGAATTACCGCGCCCGCCGCCCTTATTGCCAGAGGCAAACGGGCACAGCCATATCCGTCAAGAGTACTCACCCCAAAGTGGTCAAGCAAAGTTTGCCGCGCTATCTCTTGCTCAAACCAGTAATCATCAACACGTGTTATCGGTGCCGCCAATCCTGAACCAGATAATTCGGCACTTTTAGCAGCAATAATCTCAGATGGCTTAAGCCTCTCCAGTTCCGTACTGGCTCGCTCTATTGGCAGCTCGGTGGTCGCAAATTCGCTGGTAGTAATATCAACATAGGCAAGCCCCACCATCCCCTCCCCCACCACCAGACCGGTCAGATAATTATTCTTCTTGCTATCAAGCAGGCTGGGTTCAACCACGGTGCCCGGGGTTACCAGGCGCACCACCTCGCGCTCGACTATCCCCTTGGTCTCCCCCGGCTTGGTTACCTGCTCGCAGATAGCCACTTTGTAACCGCGATTGATTAGCCTCGCCAG
>CAZWYS010000062.1:0-2297 GCA_964638295.1 uncultured Dehalococcoidaceae bacterium | reverse complement strand
GACAATCTCCAGCTCCCGCGAGGCAATCCTGGCATCCTCATCAAAGGTCTCGTAGAAATCTCCCAGGCGAAAGAGGACGACGGCACCGGGATACTTGCGCTTGATCCTGAGGTACTGCTGTCGGATGGGGGTAGCCCGTTCTCTCATCTTGCGTCTATTCTACTAGAATTTTAAGTCAAAATAAAAGGAGGCGGTCAATAAACCGCCTCCGTACTTATCACTGCGGGTGGCTAAACTATCTTAATGTTTGTCTTCAACTTTAACCATGGTCGGCCCGGTGTCCGTGCCAACCTTCACCGACTTAAGCAGCAGTCCCCGGCTTAACGCTACCAGGAGTCCCGAGGCACCAATGAAAGTGCTCAGGATTCTTTCCCGCCCGGGCATTGGCTGTAGCCACGCCAGAACCAGAATAGCGACGCCCGAAACACCGAACAATACCATCAGAAGCAGACCCAGTGATTTATCTCTCTTCATTGTTAGCCTCCCGCTTAAACTTCTTTCATTTATATATAACGAAGAAGAGAGCATTTGGTTAGGGATACTCCAAAAAATTTAAAACAGATTTAAGTGATGACCGCTTAAATCAAAATAAAAGAAGAGGGGCTTAAAGCCCCTCTTAAACGCTTATGTAAAATTAACTGAACCCTACTGACCGCTTAAATACTTATCAATATCCGCCGCGGCACGTTTGCCGGCGCCCATGGCACTGATCACTGTGGCCGCCCCGGTAACGATGTCGCCCCCCGCCCACACTTTGTCTTTTACCGCCTTACCGGTCGTTTCATCAGCCACCACCGTGCCCCGCTTGGAGGTTTCCAGACCCGGTGTCGTCGAGGCAATCAGGGGATTGGGGGTGGTGCCCAGAGCGACTATCACCACGTCAACATCAATGGTAAACTCGCTCCCCTCTTTAACAATGGGACGGCGCCGGCCGCTCTCATCCGGCTCCCCCAGCTCCATATGGTAACACTCCATACCAGTAACGTTGTTCTGGTCATCACCGAAAAATTGCTTGGGGTTGGTCAGCAGTCTGAAATCAATGCCTTCCTCTTTAGCGTTTTCCACTTCCTCGCGGCGGGCTGGCAGTTCTACCTCGGAGCGACGGTAGATAATATACACTTTCTCGGCGCCCAGCCGCAGCGCACATCGGGCGGAGTCCATGGCTACGTTACCGCCGCCAATCACGGCTACCCTTCGGCCAATTCTGACTGGCGTGTCATACTCAGGAAATTTATACGCTTTCATCAGATTAACCCGGGTCAAAAACTCATTAGCTGAATAAATCCCGTTAAGGTTCTCACCGGGGATGCCCAGGAACATCGGTAGTCCCGCGCCCGTCCCCAGGAAAACAGCGTCATAACCACTGCTGAGTAACTCATCAATCGTCACCAGCTTGCCCACTACGGAATCTAGATCAATCTTCACCCCCAGGGAAGCGACATAATTAACCTCACCCTGGACAATCGCTTTGGGCAACCTGAATTCAGGGATGCCGTACATCAGCACCCCACCCGCCACATGCAGCGCCTCAAACATGGTTACGCTATACCCGCGCTTGGCCAGTTCAGCCGCCGCCGTTAGTCCGGCTGGCCCGGAGCCGACTACCGCCACCTTCTTGCCGGTTGGAGAAGCCGGGTTTACCGGCGATTTTTTCTTGGCTTTCATATTTTTTCTTTCCCAGTCAGCCACATAGCGCTCCAGACGGCCGATGGCAACCGGGGCGCCTTTTTTGGCCAGAGTGCATACTTCCTCGCACTGTGTCTCCTGAGGACAAACGCGCCCGCAGATACCGGGCAGGGCATTCTTGCTCTTAAGTATCCTTACCGCATCCTCCATCCTTCCCTCTCGCAGGGCAAGTATAAAGCCGGGAATATCCACCTCCACGGGACAGCCGTCAATGCAGGGATGCTTGGGACACTGAATACAGCGCTCCGCTTCCTCCAGGGCCTGTTCAAGACTGTAGCCCAAAGCAACTTCATTATAATTTTTGGCTCGTACCTCAGGCTTTTGCCTGGGCATCTCCACTCGGTTTAAATTTATCTTCGCCATAAATACTTATTACCTCCAGACTCCGCTTTAAGAATGAGCCGCACCCTGGGACTGTAGCCAGCGCTCACAGGAGTGTTTCTCTTCTTCAAGGTAGGTTCGCTGACGGGCAAAAAGCAGGTCCCAGTCCACCTGATGACCGTCAAAATCAGGACCATCCACGCAGGCAAACTTGGTTACGCCGCCAACCGATACCCGGCAACAACCACACATACCGGTGCCGTCAACCATTATCGGGTTCAGGCTGACAA
>CAZWYS010000061.1:0-10399 GCA_964638295.1 uncultured Dehalococcoidaceae bacterium | reverse complement strand
AGCCCTGGCAATACAATTTCTATCTGGATTTTGAAGGTCACCGCGAGGATGAGGCAGCCCGATTAGCCCTGGCGAGCCTGGAAAAAATCTCTGTCTTTATCAAAGTGCTGGGTTCGTATCCCAGGGCGAAAAGAGGACGTGAGGTGACCCGGTGAGAGTAGCCATAATTGGTGGCTCGGGGAAAATGGGGCGTTGGTTCGCCAGCTTTTTATCAAAAGACGGCAAGGAGGTGGTGATAACCGGTCGAAGCGAAAACAAACTACTGGATGCCAAGCGGCAACTGGGTGTTGAGGTTGCCTCCAATGTGGCGGCAGTCAAAAATGCCGAGGCTGTTTTGCTTTCGGTGCCGATAGAGAGCTTTGAACAGGTGGTAAAGGAGATAAGTCCTTATATAAAGTCCAATCAAATTGTTGCCGATGTTACCTCCATCAAAGTCTTCCCGATGGAGGTGATGCATAAGCACCTGAAGAGCAGCCTGGTGCTTGGTGGTCATCCGTTATTTGGTCCCGGTGCCAGGGACGTGAAGAACCAGAATTTTGTGCTGACACCGACCAATGATGAAGAGAAAGCTCTGGCGCAAAAGGTCAGGGAGTATCTGGAAACCAGAGGCGCTGGAGTCAGCCTTATGACTCCGCAAGAACATGATGAAAGGATGGCCATCGTTCTGGGGCTTTCTCATTTTATTGCCATTGTCTCGGCGGATACCCTGCTCAGTGCCGACAATCTAAAGCAGACCGAGGCAATTGGTGGCATTACCTACAAGGTGTTAATGACTTTAGTCGAAAGTGTTATTTCGGAGAATCCGGAGCTTTACGCTTCCCTGCAAATGCATCTGCCCAATCTAACGGAGATTGAAGAATTATTCCACCAAAAAGTAAAAGAGTGGGCAGATCTGGTGAAGAACAAGGACAGGCAAAAATTTGTTCAGCTAATGAATGACTTGAAAGATAGACTGGAAAAGGATAACCCTGACTTTGGCAAAGCCTACGAAAATATGTACAAGCTGGCGTCAGGGTTATAGAGTTATTTCACTTCATATGAGCCAAAAATAAAGTCCAGGTCCTCCTGCAGGGCAGAAATCTTATCCGGCGGGAACAACTTTTCATCTATATCCAGCATTACTTTGGTTTCGGTCTTAACCGAGCCGACAATGTGAGCTCTCAGGCATTCCTTTTCCGTCTTGCCCGCCTCGCTCGGCGCCTTGAAGGTCAGGGTACCCCGGGTAATAAATGATGACGTATCACTGGGTAGAGCATAGGTTTCCAGCTTCGTTTCACCCGGACTAACTCCCTGCTTCAGGGCAAAGTCTTTTATCTCAGCATATAGCAGTTCAGGATTTACTTCTTTATACGTCTTTCTGATTTGCATTTCTGTCTCTTCTTTCTGTCCAACCTTATGATAAAGTTTTAACAATTTTTGTCAAGTGGATTATACACTATTCAGCGATTGGACTCATTTAATGTATTCAAATATTTTTACCGCTGGCAGGTAGCCTCCCTCCAGCAGTTCTATCATAACCTCGGAACCATGAATCAGCTTGTAGTGTTTCAGTTCTTCCAGGGGCACCGGGCTGATAAACGGATTATCGCCTACTATTCGGTAATTTCCTGACTCCTGACTTGAAACGTAGTCGGTTGCTTCTTCATAGCTTGGGAAGCTCTGGACATCAGTGATTAGTTTAATTGACCCCCCTTGCTCAACCGGTTTTTCCTCATAGGAAATTACTACTGACAGTGCGGGGGTTACAGCCTGACCGTCGAAATTGTATAGCCTGACTACCAGTGAGCGGTAGTATTCCGGATGGAAAAGCGTTATCGGTTTAAGTGTACCCTGTTCCTGCGGCAGGAAGTAGGTGTCAAAGAAATCGGTCATTTCCTTTTCCGCCCAGCTAACCAGCGCCCAGTATTTGCTGGTAACCATCTGATGGTCCATTATGATATAAGCGGAGCCCAATTTTTGCGCTATTTCCTTCTCCGGTATCATTTCCTCCACCCATTCCTTTCCCCGTTTCGTGTGCCATTTAATTTCCTGAGAGGAATCTTCATCTTGAGATAAGAAGAGTTTAGCGACGTATACTCCGCCTGGACCGGGGGTAAGATTTACCGGGCGGTGAGCCACGCGGGTAATCCAGTAGCCATAGTCAACCCAAGCCATTACTGCATAGGCCGAGTCAGGATATTCATATTGTTCATCCGGTGGGGGTGGCTCGTAGAGCTGGTAATATGAGTCAGGGGTACCAAAGGGCTCGGGAGTATTTTCCTTCAGCCAGGAAAGAGATTCTAACCAGGCGGTATCAGGAGCAAAGTGCGCTCGCGCGGCGGTAGTGACTGCCGGATCAATATTGGGAAAGAAGGCGAGGAAAAATGTAATAATCACGGCTAAGGCCACATTTACGTGTCTAGTAGTTAGATGGAAGCCCGCCCGCTGAATCTTTTTAGGCTTGGTTTTTTCGCGTGCTGTCGTCTTTGATGTTTCAGATAGCCAAGGTCCGATAATCCGCCATAATTGCCATAAGAGGTAGACGATTAGCAGAGCTACACTAAAAGCAACAAGTAAGGGATGAAGGTTGGAGAAGAAGACTAAGAAGATAATCATTGCTATAGAAAAAACTGTGTTCAAGTATCTGGCATTAGGATGGTTCTCATTATTGAGCTTGACGGATAGCCATAATAGATAACCACTGAGCAAAGCTACATTGACCGCAAAGTAGTAGGCAAAGCGGCGCTGCCCCAGCGTGGCGGCCAGTATTATCAGACTCCACACCAAAAACAGGCTTTTTTCGGCATTGCCATGCTTGATGACAGAGTAGAGCAGAATGCCAAGTGAGATAAGACTAAGGCCGGGAATCCAGTGCAGCCAAGTGGGTAATTGAGGGCACGCTGGAAGCAGGAAAAAGCTGGTAGTGAAATTACCCCAGGCAATACGAACGGTAAATTCGCCCTGGGGGGCAAGAAACGGCTGCATTTCCAGTATAGTGCGGGAACCGCTCCAGGTGAAGATACTAAAATTATTCAATACTTCTCGGAAGAAGGATGGAGAAGCAGCGTAAAAGATGACCAGCCCTACCGCTCCCAGCCCAAGCAGGGCTAGTGGATAATGGGCTGGTCTAGATTCTTTAGCCGCTATTTTTCGTGAGGCGGTGTTAAGAAGTACCAGCATAGCTTTTAAAACTACCGGGATAAGTGAGGCGATGACCAGGGACACCAGGGGGAGTGCGCTGCGTGAAAATATTACGTATATTATCAGCCCGGCAAGGAAAGTAATACCACAAACCGGGCCCAGATAGTCAGTTGATTGGTGCCTCAGATAGTCAATAATGAACTGAACAACGAAGTAGACAGCTATGATAAAGACAAAGAGCAACCCCCCTGCCCAGGTGACGAGGTAGATTCCCAGGGAAAGGCCAGCGCACAAACTGAGAACGGCGGGTTTACGGAGCATTGCCCAGTCCCGCTGCCAGAGACGGTCAAAGCTCAGTCCTCTTTCTCGTGAAGCTTTAATTGCCAGAATCAGAAACATCATGGCAGTGGCAGAAAACAGTGTCTCCGCAATATGGTGGTCAGTAAAGCCCAATATTGAGCGCCCCAAAAATTCACCGGGCAGGATGGCGATTAGACCGGCTGAGATTACGCCTGCCAAGCGACCGAACAGCTCTTTGCCGATGAAATAAACCGGAATGACGGTCAGGGTAGCCAGAATTGCTGGGAAATACGATGCGACCACATCAATTGTGTGCTGGGTTGGTGCGCCTAAACCAATTACCCAGATAATGCCGGCCAGGAGCCAGTCAAAGAAATGAATGTTGTCTATATAGACACCTGTGGGGTAAATGAAATAGGGGTCAAAGTTAATCAGCTGGGGAAAATTATGGACCAGATTGTCCACCAGACGGAGGTGATAGTAGGCATCAACGCTGGTAAATCTTATCCACTCGCCGCTGAAAACCTGGTGGTAGGGCAAATAGACCCGGAGGTATAAAGCAATGCCGAAAAAGAGTACCAGGATTATACCAGCAAGAAGTTGCGGGGAAAGTCTATTCTTTGTCGCTTCTTGCTCTTTGTCCATCCACTAGCTCTCTTTAGTATTATACCAGGTTGGGGGGGGGGGAATTTATCGGGCACTGGTGAGTCCGTTTAGGTCTCCTGATTCAGGGTATCCAGGAATTCGGCGTTGTTCTTGGTCTTGCGCAGTCGGTCCAGGACTCGTTCGGTACCTTCAACAAAGCTGTTGGCGTCATTGGAAATCATAGCCACCATACGCCGCAGTAGCCATATTTTGCTCAGGCTGTTTTCATCTATTAACAGTTCTTCACGTCTGGTGCCGCTGCGCTGAATATCCATCGCCGGGAAGATGCGGCGTTCTGATAACCGGCGGTCTAGGTGAAGCTCCATATTGCCGGTTCCCTTGAATTCCTCATAGATGAGGTCGTCCATGCGGCTGCCAGTGTCAACGAGGCAGGTGGCAATGATGGTCAAGCTGCCACCCTCATCCGTGTTACGGGCAGCGCCGAAGAAACGCTTGGCCGGGTGGAGGGCAACCGGGTCAATGCCACCGGATAGGGTGCGACCGCTGGAAGGCATCGCCAGGTTATAGGCTCGGGTAAGGCGGGTAATACCGTCGAGGAGGATGAGCACATCCTTCCCGCTTTCGACGACGCGCTTGGCTCTCTCCAGCGCCAGCTCAGCGACGCGGGTCTGATTTTCCACCAGCTCGTCAAAAGTGGCGCCTATCACCTCTCCCTTGACGGAGCGCTTCATATCGGTAACTTCTTCCGGACGCTCACCAATAAGGCACACAATCAGGTAAATGTCATTGTAGTTAGTGGTAGCGGCATTGGCGATGGATTTGAGCAGTATCGTCTTACCGGCCTTGGGTGGTGACACGATTAAGCCTCGTTGTCCTCGACCGATGGGAGCAATGAGGTTGAGCAGGCGGGTGGATACGTCCTCAGATGAGGTTTCCAGATTGATTAATTCGTCGGGGAAGGTGGGGGTGAGTGAGCCGTAATGAGGTCGGTCTTTGGTTAGTTCAGGGTTCATGTTATTAATGGCTAATATTTGGAGCAGGCTATAATATTTTTCGTTGCTTTTAGGTGGTCTGCCCTGGCCGACAACCATGTCACCGTTGCGCAGACCAAAGCGGCGGATCTGAGACGGGGAGATATACACATCAACCTGGCTGGGCAACAGGGTATCCTGTCTCAGGAAGCCATAACCATCACTCATAATATCCAAGATGCCTTTGCAGAAGACATGGCCCTGCTGCTCGGTATCTGCTTGAAGTAAGAGTGCGATAATATCCTGTTTCTTGAGGCCAACGTGGTTGGAAATGCCCTTTTCTTTAGCCAGCTCAAGCAGCTCGTCTTTAGTTTTATTTTCCAGTTCTTCAATATTCATAATCTAACCTCACTCCCACGCCTCTCTCCTCATTTTAAAGGGAGATTTGTTTTCTTATTTCTATTGTTTTGAAACTCGTTGCCAGTCAGCCAGGAAACGGCTAATACCGATGTCAGTAAGTGGGTGCCGCACCATCTGCATGAGTACATTATAGGGAATGGTGGCAATATGAGCCCCTGCTTTGGCGGCAACGACACAGTGCAGCGGGTGACGAATGCTGGCCGCAATCACCTGTGTTTTCAGGTTGTAGGTTTTAAATACCTCAACGATTTCCTTCACCAGTTGCATGCCGTCGTGACCGATGTCATCCAGCCGTCCAACAAAAGGGCTGACATAGGTAGCGCCAGCCAGTGCGCCGAGGATTGCTTGATTTAATGAGAAACACAGGGTCATGTTTACCTTTATATCTTCCTTGCTCAGGACCGACATTGCCTCAAGCCCGGCGGCAGTGCAGGGTATTTTCACGGCTACATTGGGTGCCCAGGATGCCTTGACTTTAGCCTCTTCAATCATAGGCCCGGCCTCTTCGGCGAGCACTTCGGCGGAAACCGAGGAATCAGGGCCGTTGACTATGGAGCAGATAGTTTTCACCACCGTTTCGTAATCGGCTGTTGCTTCCTTGGCTACCAGGCTGGGGTTGGTAGTGATACCACTGATGACGCCCAATCTGGCGGCTTCTCTAATTTGCTCAATATTGGCGGTATCTAAAAAGATGCGCATTTTATCCCTCACCTTTTCATAATTAAGACGAAAGGGGCAGTTGAGGTTGAGCCCCTTCACGCAGTATGTCTTTGGCTACGGCAATGAAATCGCGGAACAGGGGGTGGGGGCGGCCGGGGCGAGAGCCAAATTCAGGGTGGAACTGGCAACTTACCATCCAGGGGTGGTTGGCTAGCTCGCAGATTTCAACCAGTTTGTTATCAGGAGATAGACCGCTATAAATTATCCCCGCTTCCTGCAAGGGAGTGCGAAATTGATTATTAAATTCAAAACGGTGTCTATGGCGCTCGTAAATCAGGCTCTGCCGGTAAGCACGGGCGGCGCGGGTATCCGGGGACAGTTGACAGGGATAGTTGCCCAGGCGCATGGTGCCTCCCTTATTTTCCAGGTTCTTCTGTTCAGGGAGGAGGTCAATTACTGGATAGGGGGTGTCAGGGTTAAACTCGGTGGAGTTTGGCTCAGTCGAATTAAAGACATAGCGGGCAAACTCAATTACCATAACGTGCAGCCCCAGGCACAGTCCCAGGTAAGGAATTTCATTGGTTCGGGCGTAGTTGGCGGCTTTTACCATGCCTTCGATTCCCCTTAAGCCGAAGCCACCCGGCACGATAATGCCCTGGGCGGAGCGCAGCAGCGCATCGCTGCCATCTTTTTCCAGGTCTTCCGAGCGAACCCAGAACAGGTTAACGGCTCGGTCATGATAGAGGGCGGCGTGGTAGAGTGCTTCGCGAACTGAGAAATAAGCATCGTTTAATTCAACATATTTGCCAACCAGGGCAATATTAACTGGTTCACGGGGCGCTTTGAGGCGGTCAACCAGTTCCCGCCACTGGCTCAAGTTTGTCCGCTTTGCCTTAAGCCCAAGCCTGTTGATAACCAGTTGCCCCAAGCCAGCCTCTTCCAAGAGTAGAGGTATCTCATAGATGGTGGGTACGGTGGGTAAGGGAATGACTGCTTTTCGGTCCACATCACAGAACAGGGATATTTTGTCTCTGATGCTTTCCGGGATTGGCAGGTCGCTGCGGCAGATAATAACATCGGGCTGAATACCGATTCGTCGTAGCTCCATAACACTATGCTGGGTAGGCTTGGTCTTCAGTTCCTGGGTGGAGTTGAGATAAGGGAGCAAGGTAACGTGAACATAAAGCACGTTGTCCCGTCCAACGTCATTTCTCATTTGCCTGATGGCTTCAAGAAAGGGCTGTCCTTCAATATCACCCACCGTGCCGCCTACCTCAATAAGCACCACATCAGCCTGGGACTCCTCAGCCAGTCTCTTAAAACGGTTCTTTATCTCGTTCGTGAGATGAGGCACTATCTGGATGGTACCCCCGAGGAAATCCCCCCGCCTCTCCTTGGCAATAATGGAACTGTATATTTGCCCCGAGGTGACATTAGAATCTGCGGTCAATTCCACGCCGATGAAACGCTCATAGTTACCCAGGTCAAGGTCGGTCTCAGCGCCATCCTTGGTAACAAATACCTCGCCGTGCTGGTAGGGAGACATTGTGCCCGGGTCAACGTTGAGATAGGGGTCCAGCTTCTGGACTGATACACTGATCTGGCGACTCTTCAGAATAGTGCCGATGGAAGCGACAGTGATACCCTTGCCTACCGAACTAACTACACCACCAGTAACAAAGATGTACTTTGACATACAGGAAACCAAACTCTAGAGTACCCAGAAAAACTCCTTGATAATCAAACAAAAGATTGAGGTCAGACCTATGTAACAAATAGCCTCTCGTTCTTGGGGAATACTCTTTGTTCTTTATATATGGAATTAACCTTGCGTGTCAAGTTTTTGTGGGGATGTTTTCTTTACATATTATAAAGAGACGGGTATCAATTGTCAAGTTTTGTGTGAGGTTAGCTCACAATAGTGCTATAATCTATAGTGAGTTTAAGGTTGGTTAAAGGAGAAACTAATGGATGAATTGAAGGTATTTACTGGTAATGCTCACCCGGCTCTAGCTCAGGCGGTGGTTGAATATCTGGACATACCCTTAGGCAAGAGCGAGGTCTTTCAGTTCAGTAATGAGAACATCTTTGTCCGTATTCTGGAGAATGTTCGCCAGCGTGATACCTTTGTTGTCCAGCCATTGTGCTCTCCGGTCAATACTAATCTGGTTGAGCTACTCATTATGATTGATGCGCTAAAGAGGGCGTCAGCCGGCCGGATTACGGCCGTAATTCCCTATTATGGTTACGGGCGCACCGATAAGAAAGACCAGCCCAGGGTGCCTATCACTGCCCGATTGGTTGCCGACCTGCTGACGGTGGCCGGGGCGAATCGAGTGCTGACGTCAGATTTGCATGCCGCACAGATTCAGGGTTTCTTCAGCATACCGGTGGATGAGCTGACAGCGCTTAAGCTTTTGGCTAATTATTTTGCCAAAAAAGACTTTGACGAGCTGGTGGTAGTCGCCACTGATATCGGCATTACCAAGCGGGCGCGTGATTTAGCAGAAAAGCTTGATGCTCCGCTGGCGATTATGGAAAAAAGGCGAATCGGTAATGCTGACCGGGCGGAGACGATAAACGTAATCGGTGAGGTGGAGGGGAAGGTAGCTCTAACCGTGGATGATGAGATAGACACCGGCGGTTCTCTGTTGAGTGTCATTTCCGCTCTGATGAGGGTGGGGGTGAAGGAAGTATATTCCTGTTGTACTCATCCGATTTTCTCCGGTCCAGCTATTCAGAGAATAGCTTCGTGCCCGGTGAAAGAAGTGGTGGTTACGGATACCGTTCCGGTTAAAGATGATAAAAAAATAGATAAAATTACCGTTCTTTCAGTGGCACCGCTATTGGGGGAAGCCATCCACCGCATTCATACCGGACTATCCGTAGGAGCTATGTTTGAGTAAATCAGACGTGAACAAGACTAGAAAAATGGTGGAGGTCTATCGGGCGGCCAGTGATGCCGAAGCTCAGGTTATTAAGGGCTTGCTGGAAAGCTGTGGAATACATTGTCTCCTAAAATCAAATGCCGCGCCTTCGGTACATGCTTTTGCGGTTGACGGTATGGGTGAGGTCAAAGTTATCGTCTGGGAAGAAGCGGCCAGGAAAGCCAGAGAGCTGATTGAGGGAGAAAGCGATGCTTAAATGGCTGGGCGGTCTGGTTGATTCCAATGAAAAACAAATAAAACGCCTGCAGCCGATTGTAGAGCAAATAAACGAGTTTGAGCCTGAATTTGAGAAACTGAGCGATACTGAACTGCGGGCGAAGACGGACGAATTTAAGGCCCGACTTGAAGCTGGTGCCACGCTTGATGAGCTTTTACCTGAGGCTTTTGCCGCCGTGCGTGAAGTGGCCAAGCGGACTATCGGTCAGCGCCACTTTGACGTCCAGTTGCTGGGCGGCGTCGTCCTGCACCAGGGCAAAATTGCAGAAATGAAAACCGGCGAGGGCAAAACGCTGGTGGCCACTCTCTCGCTTTACCTGAACTCGCTCACCGGTCAGGGGTGCCACCTGGTTACGGTGAATGATTACCTCGCCAGGCGTGACCCCTACTGGATGGGGCCTATCTACCATGCTCTGGGAGTAAGTGTGGCCAGTATTTACCCGCAGCAGACTCCGGATGAGCACCAACCGTCCAGTATTTATGACCCCGATTACGATTCAGGGGACAATCGGTGGCGCCATTTCCGCCCCATTTCTCGAAAAGAGGCGTATGAGGCTGATATTATCTATGGCACCAGTAGCGAGTTCGGCTTTGATTACCTGCGGGATAATATGGTTATGGAACTATCGCAGTGCGTGCAGCGGAACCTGAATTACGCCATTGTTGACGAGGTGGATAATCTCCTTATTGACGAAGCCCGCACTCCGCTTATCATCAGTGGTCCGGCTGAGGAATCAGGGCAGACATATCACATATTTGCCCGGTTTGTCCCCCGCCTGCGACCCGAAGTAGATTACATCGTTGAAGAAAAAGAACGGAACGTTAACCTGACCGAGGGTGGCATCAGTAATATGGAAGGGATGCTGAAGCGGGAGGGACTGTTAAAGTCGCCCAATCTCTATGACCCGGCAAACTATTCTCTGACCCGTTATCTGGAAAGCGCCCTCAAAGCCCATGTGCTGTTCAGGCGGGACCGCGAATATGTCGTCAAAGACGGTGAGGTTATCATTGTTGATGAGTTCACCGGACGGTTAATGTTCGGCCGGCGCTACTCGGAGGGACTGCACCAGGCAATTGAAGCCAAAGAGCATGTCAAAGTGCAGCGGGAGACGATGACTTTTGCCACCATTACCATCCAGAACTACTTCCGCATGTATG
>CAZWYS010000060.1:0-10719 GCA_964638295.1 uncultured Dehalococcoidaceae bacterium | reverse complement strand
TCCGCCCAGCGCAGGTACATCCTCATCAGCATTTCTGCCCAATCCTGAGATTCAGTGCCCCCGGCACCAGCGTGAATTGCCAGTATAGCATTTCTATCATCATACTCACCACTGAAAGCCATCTGGAATTCCAGCTCATCTAGATGTGAGGCTATTTCCTCCAGCTCAGACTGGATTCCCGTCTGAAGTGAATCGTCTCCCTCAGCCAGGGAAATTAATTCAGCAGTATCGGTCACCCTTTTCTCCAGCTCTCGCCACCTTTCAACTGTCTTTTTCTGCTCCGTTAACTTACGCATAACTTCCTGCGCCCTAGCCTGGTCCAGCCAGAAGTCAGGGCGGGTTGATTGTTTCTCTAACTTTTTGATTTCTTTTTCTTTGGTAGCAATGTCAAAGATGCACCAGTGCCATTGATACTCTGGAGCGTAAATCTTCTAACTTGTCAATTAACTCCTGCATTTTTCTTCACCACAACTCTCTAGTCAAAAAGCTTTTTCTGATAGCCTGCCGCATGGACTGGGATATCCCCCTTTTCCCCCAGACTTCCGCCAGCCGCGAGATGGGCAAGCCGGGCAGGTTCAGGCAAACGGTAACCACGACAGCACGCCATCACCCATTGGATAGCGGTTGCCAAGTCTACCTTATGACCAATAGAAACATAAACCGGCTTCACCCCTGTCTTGGTTCGCAGGACTGCCCCGATAACTTCACCATTATCTAACAATTCAGCATAGCTCCCCGGCTCAGTATCTGTCTCCTTATGACTACCGCACAGTCGGGATTTAGCGCAGCCAATTGTCGGTGTATCCAAAAAGAGCCCCAGGTGAGAGGCAAGCCCCATTCGACGGGGATGGGCAACCCCCTGTCCATCAACCAAGATAAGGTCAGGAGTAACAGTGAGTTTTTCACAAGCCGCCAGCACCAATGGTGCTTCTCTAAAAGACAAAAGTCCCGGGATATAAGGGAAGCCAAGCTTCTCGTTTACTATCTTTACCTCCACCAGTGTGAGCTCAGGATAACTTAAAACAACCACAGCGCCAGTAGCTACTTCCTGTGCTTTGCTGGTGGAGATATCCACACCAGCAATAAAACGGGGCATGGTAACTTCGCTAGCTCTGGATACCCTGGCTGCCAATTTCTTTTGGATGTCCAAAGCCTCAGTAGTACTCACCTGCCAACCATGCAACCTGTCCACTTTCATACCCCGATTATAACTTCAATTATGATACCCTGGCAAACAATTTTTCCAATTACCATTGACAGCCACTTATTTAATAGTGCATAATATGGCAAGAAGAAAGCTAGAGAATATATGGTAAAGATTAGACTACGGCGTGTAGGCGCTAAAGGTAAACCAAGCTACCGACTTGTTGTCGCTGATATTCGTTCACCTCGTGACGGAGCCTTCATTGACATCATTGGACACTTTAACCCCCTTACCGAACCAGAGACAGTGGTCATCAACGAAGAAAAAGCCCGACACTGGCTAAGTCAGGGGGCCCAACCGACAGATACTGTTGCCAGGCTGCTCACTAAGGCAGGTATTATAGAAAAGTCCAAAACAAGCAAGGAGAAATCATGAAAGAACTTGTAGAGTACATCGCCAAATCAATCGTTGACGCCCCGGATGAAGTGAAAGTTGATGAGGAAACCGAAGAAGATAGCATAATACTTAAGTTACAGGTCGCAGACGAGGATAAGGGAAGAGTCATTGGCAAACAAGGGAGAATCGCTGAAGCCATGCGCACTTTACTCAGGGTAAAAGCAGCTAAGGCATCCACCAAAGTTAGACTTGAGATCGTCTAATATCATCACCTTTAAAATCAGAAGTTTTAACCTTCTTTTGAACTTGTGCTTCTATAATGAGAAGTAAAGAGATTGGTAGGCTCCGTGAGACCAAGCCAGCGGAGTGAGAAGTAGAAGCAGCATACTAACACTTCCGCAAGTACCGCAGTAATAAGGCACTCAGATTCAGCTATGAAATCCCCCGATTTGGAATTCATCACTATCGGCTTTATTTTAACCCCCTGGGGAGTAGAAGGTAAATTAAGGGTAAAGATAGAAACCGATTTTCCACAACGCTTCACTCCCGGCGCCAGAGTTTATGTTAACCGACAGCCCATGACCATTGACAGTGTTGAATGGCACGGTGGGAAACTGGTTATCAAGTTTGATACTATTGACAGTATTGCGGATGCCCAGAAGCTGCGGGATAAGGCTATAGAAATACATCCCAGCCAGATTCAACCCCTGCCGGAAGGTCAATACTACTATTTTCAATTAATCGGACTAGAGGTATGGACAACCCAAGGGGAAATGCTGGGAAATATCACCGAAATCTTAAATACTGAGAGTAATGATAACTATGTGGTTCGTGGCGCTAAAGGGGAAATTCTTATTCCAGCTATTGAAGATGTAGTAAAATCGGTTGACCTTGATAAAGGATACATGATAGTTGAACCTATTACGGGACTTTTGAGTTAAACCAATAAGGAGCTAACCAGCATTAACCACCGTTTCTTCAGGTTCACGCTTTTCTTCTTCTCTTCGCTGTCTCCGCTACCTTGAGGCGAGCCAGTGAACGCCGGAGTGACGCTTCAGCCCGAGCTGCATCTACTTCGGGAACACGTCTGGTGGCCAAACGTTCCTGTGCCCGACGCCTGGCTTCTTCCGCCCGAGCCACATTAATTTCTTCAACTCTCTCAGCAGCATCAGCCAGAACCACAACCCTATCAGGCCTCACCTCAATAAACCCGCCGGAAATAACCAGAGAAATTTCTTCTCCACCCTTCTTCACCCGCAGTTCACCAGGTTGCAATGCAGTCATCAAAGGAGTATGGTGCGGTAAAATCCCCAATTGACCTTCAACGCCAAGGGCGATAACCATATCCACATCTTCAGAATAAACCGCTCGTTCCGCAGTAACGATATCAAGTTTAAAGCCAGCCATTATGATGCCCCCGATTTTTTGGTTTTCCCTGTCTTCTTATCCTCAACTTTTTCTTCTTTTTCTTCCTCTTCTTCCTTGCCCTCAACCTCCGCTTTCTTCTTCTCTTCCTCTGCCTTCTTTCCCTCAGCCTCCACCTTCTTTCCTTCCTCTTCTTCCTTGCCCTCAACCTCCGCTTTCTTCTTCTCTTCCTCTGCCTCACCTTCAACAGTCAACTTTTTCGCCCGCTCTACCACCTCTTCGATAGTACCCACCATATAAAAGGCCTGTTCCGGCAGGTCATCATATTTACCTTCCAGAATTTCCTTAAAACCACGCACCGTCTCTTTCACCGGCACGTACTTTCCCTCTCTACCGGTAAAAACCTCAGTGACAAACATCGGTTGAGATAGAAACCTCTGAATGCGGCGAGCCCGATTGACAATAATTTTATCTTCATCGCTAAGCTCTTCAATGCCCAAGATAGCGATTATATCCTGCAGGTCCTTATAACGCTGCAATACCACTTGCACCTCACGGGCCACCCGATAATGCTCCTCACCAACAACACTGGGCGTCAGTATGCGTGAAGTTGAAGTCAACGGGTCAACCGCTGGATACAGTCCCTGCTCGGCAATAGACCTTTCCAACGCAATAACGGCATCAAGATGACCAAAGGTGGTAACGACGCCGGGGTCAGTATAATCATCAGCCGGAACGTAGATGGCTTGAAAAGAAGTAATCGAACCTTGTTTAGTAGAGGTTATTCTTTCTTCCAACTCACCCATTTCCGTAGCCAGAGTAGGCTGGTAGCCCACTGCCGAGGGCATGCGCCCTAATAAAGCAGACACTTCCATACCCGCCAGAACGTACCGATAGATATTATCAATAAAGAGCAAGACGTCCTGATGCTCAGTGTCACGGAAATACTCTGCCATGGTCAGCCCGGTCAGCCCTACCCGGAGACGAACGCCAGGAGGTTCATTCATCTGGCCAAAGACCATGACCGTCTTATCAATGACTCCTGATTCCCTCATCTCATACCACAGGTCATTGCCTTCGCGAGACCTCTCACCAATACCAGTAAAGACCGAAAAACCACCATGCTCGGTAGCAATATTACGGATAAGCTCCATAATGATAACTGTCTTGCCCACCCCGGCACCACCATAAGCACCTATCTTTCCCCCTTTAGCAAACGGCGTAATCAGGTCAATAACTTTGAGCCCTGTTTCCAGCACCTGGGTAGTTGTTTCCTGTTCTTCAAATGAGGGCGGAAGCCGGTGGACTGGCCAATGTTCTTTAGTCTTAACCGGGCCAAGATTATCCAGAGGCTCTCCCATAACATTAAATAGGCGCCCCAGGGTGGCTTTACCTACTGGCACGGTAAGCGCGGCTCCGGTATCTATCACTTCAGCCCCCCTCTCCAGCCCGTCCGTCGGTGATAGTGCCAGACACCTGACCCAGTTATTTCCCATATGTTCCTGAACCTCAAGCACTACCTTGCTCTCACTGGTAACAATTTCAATAGCATTGAAAAGCGCAGGTAACTCCTCAGGTGGAAATTCAACATCAACCACTGTCCCTATCACCTGAGTCACTTTCCCTTTTGCCATAATAACCTCCTCAGTTAAGCTAGCGCTGCGGCTCCGCCGGCGATATCAAGAATCTCTTTAGTAATTGATTCCTGACGAGCTTTGTTATAAAGCAGAGTTAAAGCATCAATAAGCTCATTAGCATTATCAGTAGCATTTCTCATCGCCACCATTCTTGCCGATTGCTCACTGGCAATAGATTCCAGAATGGCGTGATAGACTTGCATCTCAACAAACCGGGGCAAAAGCGCATCCAGCACCACCTCAGGTCCTGGTTCATATATATAGTCCACATTCTCCACACCGGGTATGACGGCTGGCTCAACCGGAAGCAACTGCTGCAAAACCGAGCGCTGAACCATCGTGGAAATAAATTGAGCATAGACTAAATAGACCAAGTCCACAGCGCCACTGCTGTAATCATCAATAATAATCCGGGATATAGGCAGGGTATCCAATAAACTTGGTCGGTCACCAAGCTGAGTAAAGTCGGCAAGGATATCGCGGCTACATCGCCTCATAAAATCCAGACCTTTGCGACCAACCGCAATAACAGTAACCGGCACCGTTTTCTCCAGGATAAAGCTCGCCGTCAGGCGGTTGACATTGGTGTTAAGTCCGCCACACAAACCACGGTCAGGGGTGATATGGACTATCGCTATCTTAGCTACCGGCCTTTGCTGCAACAAGGGATGTAACGTCCTGCCTGCCTCAGGTAAAGCCGCCAAATCAGCTATGACCTGATAAATCTTTTCCGCATAAGGTCGCCCGGCTAAACCACGCTCCTGTGCCCGCCTCATCTTGGAAGCCGCCACCATTTCCATAGCCTTGGTAATCTTGGCAGTGTTCCTAACACCTCGTATACGACGACGAATAGCACGAATATTAGCCAACCTGTATGCTAACTCCCTTCCACACGCTTTAAGAAATCTTCTTTAAACTCTAAAACTGCTTTCTTTAGAGATTCCTCAATCTTATCACTCAGTTCCTTTTTTCCAGCAATTGTCTTGCCTATCTCAGAATGATTTGTATCCATAAAGCTATGGAACTCAGATTCAAAAATAGTTATCTTGTCCATAACGATATCATCAAGATAACCGTTAATTGCCACATACAGAATCATGACCTGCTCTTCCAGTGGCATAGGCACAAACTGAGGCTGCTTCAGGACTTCAGTAATTCGCTGACCACGTTCAAGCTGGGCCCTGGTTGCCTTATCCAGTTCACTGGTACCAAATTGGGCAAAGGCAGCCAGCTCACGATATTGAGCCAGTTCCAGTCTCAGCTTACTTGCTACCTGCCTCATTGCTTTAGCTTGTGCTTTACTCCCCACCCGGGAAACAGACAAGCCTACATTCAAAGCAGGTCTTACGCCAGCATTGAACAAGTCCGCCTCCAGATACATCTGACCATCGGTAATCGAGATAACATTAGTCGGAATATAAGCCGACATATCGCCCGCCTGTGTCTCAATTATGGGCAAAGCAGTAAGCGAGCCACCACCATATTCTGGGGCATATTTGGCCGCTCTCTCCAGCAAACGACTGTGCAGGTAAAAAACATCACCCGGATAGGCTTCTCGTCCCGGGGGACGGCGCAGCAATAACGATAGTTGCCGATAAGCCCAGGCATGTTTGGAAAGGTCATCATAGATAACCAGAGCATCTTTTCCCTGCTCCATGAATTCCTCACCAATAGCACAGCCGGCATAAGGAGCTAAATATTGCAGTGCTACCGAATCAGAAGCATTAGCCGCCACCACAACCGTATGCTCCATAGCACCATAAGTCTCCAGAGTGGCTACTACCTGCGCCACTTTAGACACCTTCTGACCGATGGCAACGTAGATACAGGTTAAATCTCCACCCTTTTGGTTGATAATAGTATCCAGAGCAATCGCCGTTTTACCAGTCGACCGGTCACCAATGATAAGTTCGCGCTGCCCTCGACCCAGAGGAATCAAACTATCTATTGCCTTGATACCGGTTTGCACCGGGGTATCTACTGATTTTCGCAACACCACGTTGGGCGCAACTCTTTCTACAGGACGAGTCCGGTCAGTTTTGATGGCACCCTTGCCATCTAGGGAGCGACCCAACGGGTCGACCACGCGCCCGATGAGCGCTTCACCTACCGGCACTTCAGCAATCCGACCCGTACACCGCACTTCATCGCCTTCTTTAATCTGTGTGTAGTCACCAAGGACAATAGCCGCCACGCTATCCTCTTCCAGGTTAAGAGTGATTCCGATAATCTCGTTGGGAAACTGAAGTAGCTCGTTATATTTTGCGGCGGCTAGCCCGTGAATGCGAGTAATACCATCGCCAACCTCAATCACCGTGCCCACATCCACCATGGTTACGGCGGTGCCAAACTGCTCAATCTGCTGTTTGATAACAGAGACTATATCTTGTCCTCTTGTTGTCACTAGCCTACCTCCTTTTTACTTAGTGAGCTAGCAATTAAACAGGAGTAGTATCTTCTATTGCCTGCCTTCCACCAAGCTCTCAACTACCGACGGGTCAGCCAGAGTGCTGATATCGCCCAAATTACTAACATCACCGGCGGCAATTTTCACTAATACCCGCCGCATAATTTTGCCACTTCTAGTTTTAGGTAAACCATCGGCAAACTGAATTTTGTCCGGGGTAGCTATGGGGCCAATCTCTTTGCGGACATGGGTTACCAGCTCTTTCTTAAGTTCCTCAGATTCTTCCTCTCCAACCTTAAGTGTAACATAAGCGTATATGCCCTGACCTTTAACTTCGTGAGGCATACCCACCACCGCCGCCTCCGCGACCTTCTCATGAGATACCAGAGCACTCTCAACCTCGGCCGTACCGATGCGGTGCCCGGATACATTGATAACATCGTCTATGCGACCCATCAACCAGTAATAACCATCTTCATCCATTCTAGCCCCATCCCCCGTAGTATAAACACCGGGGAATCGAACAAAGTATGTCTCCTTAAACCTCTTTGGGTCCCCATAGACTCCCCGCATTAAACCCGGCCACGGTCTCTTTATCACCAGATAGCCACCTTCATTCACACCAACAGTAGAACCATCTTCTCTCAGTATCGCCAGCTCAATTCCAGGGAATGGTACCCCAGCAGCGCCGGGCTTTGTCGGCATAGCCCCGGGAAAAGTGCTGATTAACAGTCCACCAGTCTCAGTCTGCCACCAGGTATCTACAATCGGGCTTCTTCCTTTGCCAATTACATTGTAGTACCACATCCAAGCCTCGGGATTAATTGGTTCGCCTACAGTACCCAGAAGCTTCAAGGAGCTTAAATCATGCTTTTTGGGCCAATCTTCTCCTTCGCGCATTAGGGCCCGGATGGCAGTGGGAGCGGTGTAGAAGATATTGACCTGATATTTTTCCACAATCTCCCAGAACCTGTCTGGATGGGGGTAAGTGGGAATGCCTTCAAACATGACGCAGGTGGCACCAAAAGCCAGGGGACCATATACAATGTAAGTATGCCCGGTAACCCAGCCAATATCAGCGCTGCACCAGAAAGTGTCTTCCTCCTTGACATCAAATATCCACTTAAAGGTCTGGTAACAGAAGAGAAGATAACCGGCCTGAGTATGCATTACACCTTTTGGCTTGCCGGTGCTACCACTGGTGTATAGAATAAAGAGCGGGTCTTCAGAATCCATAACCTCTGGTTCACAACATGGCTTGATATCCTCAGCCGCCATTTCATCATGCCACCATCGGTCACGCCCTTCTTTCATTGGTACTCCAATATCAGCCCGCTTAACTACAATGACATTATTGACATCAGGGCAGGCATTAAGCGCTTCATCCGCGTTATCCTTACTCCTGATAACACGGCCTCCACGATAGTAACCATCACAACAAATAAGTGTTTTAGAATCGCAATCCAGTATCCTGTCTCTTAGAGCTTCGGCACTAAAACCGCCAAAAACAACGCTGTGAATAGCACCAATTCTGGCGCAGGCTAACATAGCAATTGGTAACTCAGGAATCATGGGGAGATAAATAGAGACGCGGTCACCTTTCTTAACACCAGACTTCTTCAACACGTTGGCGAATTTACAAACATCACGATATAGCTGCTGATAGGTCATGATTTTGTTGTCACCGATGTCTCCCTCCCAGATTAGCGCTGCTTTATTCTTTCGCCAGGTATTTAGTTGTCTGTCCAAACAGTTATAGCAAACATTAATCTTACCTCCAACAAACCACTCATGCTTAGCTTCCTTAAAATCTTCAACCAGTACCCTGTCCCATTTTTTATACCAGTCCAGTTGCTCGGCCATTTCACCCCAGAAACCATCAGGGTCTTCAACAGACTTTTGGTAAATTTTCTTGTATTCGTCCATGTTTTTAACATATGCCGATTTACTCATCTCTTTAGGGGGAGGAAATACTCTTTTCTCACCCATCATAGAAGTAATACCTTTTGCTTCGCTCATACAAACCTCCGTCTAGCTTTAAACAGTTTTCTATTCATTTCCAGGCAGACCGCCTATTGACTAAGTCGCCCAGGCTAAAATCCTATCATTTTCCAAACAGCTCCCAAGTCCATTGGAGAAAATTTTACTTATAGCATCCCATAAACGCCTAGCCTCGCTTCGCAGTTATTTCAAAGCCACCGGCTAAGCTAAATCCTGCGCGGTAACCCCCATCAATTGAGTGAAGGCGTAATGCAGCCTCACCGCAATTACCGAGGCCAGTCCTCTGTGAACCCTGCAACCTATCATTGGATGGGACTGGCATAAGTCAACCAATTTTTTCCCATCAAAAGCCAACACTTTTGTCGTCTCTATAGCTCTGACTGTGGTGTTACAGCGATAAGGTGGCAACATAGCTGACCAACCGATGACTTCAAAATTAGAGGCAGCCTGAATTTGTCGATGAGTCATTGGACCCAACTCCAGATAAATTCCTACCAAGCCATCCTCAATTAAATAGATTTTTTCCTGAGTTCTCCCCTGCTTACACAGGCTCCCACCCACCTCAAATTCTTCAACAGAGGCCATATCTGCCATTATTTTAAGCTGCTCATCATCTAATTCACGAACAAAGGGACATTTTTTCAAAACTTCCAGTTTAGTCATTCTTCAACCTCCTTTTTTAAATTTTTCTGAGATAATTGCCCGGTACTTTCCGCACCGTACCGACTTTTACCCCTCACCTACCAGGACTAACCAGTTCCCTCTTTAAAGCCAACAACCTGCTGCGAGTACTGCCATCTAATAACTTACCGCCGATTCTAGCTATAATGCCACCGAGCAAAGCAGGGTTCACCTCAGATTCAAGCACTACCTTCTTGCCAACTACACTGCCGAGGTGTTTAGCTAACTTCCCCTTAACTTCGTCATCAAGAGGAACCGCCGTAGTAATCTCCGCTAACTCTATACCGCGGTGGCTATTGAGCAGTCGCTGATACTCCCCAGCAATATCACCGATTATACCTAGCTTACCTCTGGTTACCAGTAAAAGAACCAGATTTAAGGCCAGGGGATTAACCCCGTCCAGTCGCTCAGATAGCAAGCTAGCTTTATCATCAAGGTGAACTTTAGGACTCCCCAGAAAAGCCAAAAATGCAGCATCTTCAACGGTGCTGACAATCTTTTTCAAGTCAGTCTGCCATTTATCAAATTCTTTTGTCTCCAGCGCAATCTCAAACACTGCCTGAGAGTAGCGCCTAGCATAAGCCTTCCTGGCCACGTCATCTCCTTAAAGCTAACAAATTAGTCCTTTTTCAGAGCCGTGCTCTCCTCCAGCACTTTTTCAATAAGCTCACGATGCGCTTTCTTATCCAGGGAGCGTTCAATAACCTTCCCTGCTGCCAGTATAGTCAGGTCAGCAACCTCTTTACGCAACTCATCAATAGCTTCATCTCGCTCTCTTTGAATCTCAGAACGCGCACGCACAATAAGGGTTTCGGCTTCCTGCCTGGCTTCCTGTTGCGCTTTTTGCTTAACTTCTTCCCCAACTTGTATCGCCTGGGCTATTCTCTCCTGCCCTTTCTTACTTGCCGATTCAACCTGTTTTTTCACCTCTTCCTCAGCACGTGCTGCCTGTTCTTTAATGGCATCAGCCTGTTCCATGCTTGCTTTAATTCTTCGCGAGCGCTCATCGAGCATTCTCATAATCGGCTTATAGGCAACCAGATACAAAAGGCCAAGTAAAATAGCAACATTGACAATCTGTGCCACCA
>CAZWYS010000059.1:0-11073 GCA_964638295.1 uncultured Dehalococcoidaceae bacterium | reverse complement strand
TTGATGCCGAAGGTATAGAGATACCCTGGCCACATACCAAAGTATTCTTTGGCAATGCAATGCCGAAATCAGAGAAGGAAGAAAAGTAGCCTTTCTAATTTAACCGGTACTCTTATACGAGACGAGGATAAGACCAGCTAGATTGGTCATGGGCGGTAAAATCTTGATATAGGCACAAAGGATTCGTAATCCGTTGGGTGTCTTGACAAAAGACTAAATCGGGATTAGAGTTTTCATAAAATACAAACCGATACAAAGCTGCCTACGATAATGTAGAAGCTATGGAAAAGAAACTGAATCTTCAAATAAAAAGCTGGCAACTCGCATTAATACTCATATTTGCTTTGTCTATTGTCGGATTAGGAATTAGCTTCTTAGTCGGTAACTTTATCCCCTTTGGGTTATTGGTGGGATTTTCCATCATATACTCAGTTGACCGCTGGTTTATTCGTTTCATACGAAAATATCCAATAATCAGCAAATCGTATAGATTGTTGATTAACCTGTCTTTGCTTGCACTACTTGGTCTTATTATCTGGTCTGCTGTCAAACTCTTCACTCAACAATTTTTAGAAAATTCACTCATTGGCAGTTTGGTATTCATTGTTGAAATCATTCTATTAATCTGGGTGTGGAGAATCGTATCCAAACATAGCTACCGACGGCCAAGTATGAAACTGACAGTTTTTTCCTTGGTATGCCTGTTTGTGATACTTGCCTTTGCTGGGGTGCAACCAGCTTCGGGATATAAAGATGCAGCGTTTACCGCGTTTTCACAGGCTGGTTCTCAAGATGAAACCTCATCTACAAGTGGGTCTAAAGAAGGTAATTCCATCTTTGGCACATTGCTTAAACTATTCTCACAGGGGGAAACTGGAGAAGAATCGAACTTGGACGTTGCGAGGTTTGAGAATTGGGAAGTAGCTCTAAAGAAATGCACAATATCTGGAAATCGTGTAAGGGTAAAATTATCTATTACATCTCATTGGAACAGCCCAAGATACTTTGGTGGTAACGCATTATCACCTTATACTTTTATATGTATAGACCAGTACGGAAAAATCTTTGAGGATGCTATTGAAGAGAAAAAGACTTCCGAGGCTTGGCAAGAATTTTTCGAAGGGAAGATATCTGTGGAGCCTGAGATAGTCAACTTCTATAAGGGGGAATACTACCCTGAAGAGATTAGAACTGGAGAACTGGAGTTCATTATCAATCCCAAATCAGGAGACGTTGCTCTGTATCTTGGTAGGTTTGTAGGATTTACATCCAAAATGTGGCTGTTTGATTTGGGGAAAGTAAGCTGACAAGCTATGAGCTATGGATATTACTTTCGTATATTTCATTATCGCATTATCGGTAACTATACTAACTTGGTTGATTCCACCTTCTAGTGTAAAGAAGTTTCTCAAAAAGCATTGGCGGAGTTTACCTTGGAAAGTATATCTGTTGATAGCCTTCGCTTTTTCAGTTTTCAATATAATTTTCTTCTATACGCTCTTGTCGGTTGGTATTACATTTGAAATCGTGGTTTTAGGTATTTTGATGCTTTGGGCATTGATGGGGATATGGACACCAGCGATAGCAGCATTACCAAATAGAAGAACACTTCACAAAGCGATTGGCATTGCTCATATCTGCTTCGGTGCTCTAGTACTAGTACTCTTCTGGATAACACAATGGCCTGAGTGGCACACATCGGCTGTCCTAACTTCATTTCTAGTGATTGGCATCATGATTGCACTTGCAGACTGCCTTATCAACAAACGAAAAGCCCGCAAGTCGCAATGACTCACGGGCTTTGTTCTTAATAAGAGCGCGTGTTAGGCTACAATAGCCGTATATAGCTTCAAACTATCCTCAAACCTCACACTTCTGGTATATCTCTCCACCATCGCCAAGGATTCCCATCTCCCTAACCTCATAATGTGCAGGCTATCAGTCCCTCTCTTTGCCAACAAGCTGGTAAATGTCCTCCTATATGTATTGGCGGGAGCGTATGGGAGTCGAACCCACCGAAGACATTCTTAATGCCCCCCAACGGATTTGAAGTCCGCGAAGCCCACCGGAACTCATCCGCTCCCACCTGTGTTACAAGTAAAGTATATCTTAGTAATATCAAGAGTGCAATAAGGGGAGTGAGATCGGGTATCAAGCAGCCATTCCAGTGGCAGTGGGAAACGGCAATTGGCAGAGTTATTTATTTTTTTCGGCGAGACGCTGCCGCCGCCAGAGGCGCTACTGCCAGCCAGATAGTGATGGTGACCAGCATGGACAGTATATAGTTTATGCTTACCAGCCCAATTTTGGGGGCAATGACACCCCAGAGAAGCATGAGGAAAAAAGAACTCAGAAAGAAACCAGGAATAGCGGCCAGTATGGTAAAGTAACCCATTTAGTCGTCCTCCTTTTTACTGCCTTTGAAATCTAAAAATTCCGCCTTCTTTCCCGACAGAGGCGAAGAGCCCTCCATTGGTGATTCTTTGCCGCCGTGAGCCAGAGAAAGTCTGTACGGCCAGTATTCCTCCGGGTCTCAGTACCCGGTATAGCTCCGGTATCACCGTGTCCAGTGGCAGCGAGTGAATAACACCGAAAAGAAAAGCGACATCAATGCTCTCCGCGGGTAGTCCTGTGGCAGCCGCGTCAGCCATGGCTACTTTGACATTGGTCGCGCCGGCCTTCTTTAGCTTTTGATTGACCGTCTTTATCGCCAGAGGCTGTAAATCAATGGCGTAAACATAACCAGTGTCACCGACCAATTTTGCCGCCGGTATGGTAAAAAAGCCGGGACCACAGCCGACTTCAAGTACCTGCTGTCCAGGCTGTATTCCCGCCGCTCGTAAGGTATTCATTGGATTATCAAAGATACGACGTAAGGGATTATCATGAATCAAAGTCATTATCCGGAACGAGGTATCACTCATGTGATTTTTCCTGGCCATAACTCTTGTCTCCTTTTCTTATCTCCTTTAATTTCAAATCAATCAGGTTATCCGCGCCGAAATGCGCTGCTTCCCGCAAGTCCTGCAGGGCATCTGCCTTAGTTTTACCCGAACCGATGACTACTGGCTGCCAGATGATGTGGTAGCTTTGCGTTTCATTATCAAATTCTATTTTGATACCGTGCTTCACCGACACGACTGCTCCTCTGTTAAGTAAACTATTCTTCCAGTATAGACTCGATTTCCTCACGGGCACGAGAGACAACCTTTCGGATACGTTTCATTTTTTCAGCATCTATATTGTGCGGCTGAATCATCAGCTTTCCCAGTTTGCCGAACTCGCCCATCACCTGGCCAATCAAGCCTATGTTTTCGGGGTTCCAATGTTGTCTCATATGGCTCTTGACTTCGTCGGCCAAATCTTTTCGCTCGGTGAGGAACTGGCGACCTTCCTCGGTTATGGTATAGACTTTCTTTCCGTCCCGCTCGATGGCGCTGGCGTAGCCCATTTCTTCGAGCATCTGGAGTGTGGGGTAGACCGCGCCCGGGCTCGGGGTGTAAAAACCGTGAGAGCGCTCTTCAAGAGCACGGATAATCTCATAGCCGTAGCGGGGTTTGTCTTTTATCAAATCCAGAATAACGTATTTCAGGTCGCCTTTGTGAAAGGGACTTTCCCGCCCCATTCCCCGAAAAAACCGTTCTCCCTGTGGAATTCGGTGCCTGAACATGATAACCTCCCGACTTCTTATGATTCTAGATGATATATCATGTAATATCACGATATATCGTGATATATTATAATTTTACTGACCATTTTTGTCAAGAGGTTTTGGCTGCTTTTTAAAGATTTTTTGAAAATTTTTTTTAAGATGTGAAGTAGTTGACAGGGGAGGGGCGGCGGTGTACATTTGTGCAGGCGGGCTGAAAACTGACCAACTCTTGAACCTGCTCTCTCCTCAAGAGGCTTGACGCCGAATTGTAACTCAGGAGACAGTGGCATGAAAAGAAACAGAATGCGGCAGATACTGGAGAGCGGGGGAGTGCCGGTGGGGCTATTTATGGTGCTGCAGGAGCCCTACCTGGTAGAGATGATGGGGTATATTGGGTTTGACTATGTCATGGTGGACCACGAACATACCACTACCGATGAGGATGCTATCAGCCGTATGGTTCTGGCGGCAAATGCGGCTGGATTGCCGCTTTTCATCCGCATTGGCGAGGTAAACTCCAGCTATATGCAGCGGATGGTGGATGTGGGCGCGGCGGGCTTTCTCTGCGCTCAAGTTCGTACTCGGGAGGACATTCAGCGGGCGGTGGAAGCTATCAAATACCCGCCGATGGGGCACCGCGGCGTACTTCCGTGGAGTCGAGCCAGCCTGTTCGGACTGGGCCAGACGCTGGATGAGCATATCCGCACCTCCAACCAGGAGACGATGCTTTTTGCCCTAATTGAGAACCAGCAGGCGATAGAAAACGTAGAGCAGATAGTCTCCGTGGATGGACTTGATGGAGTGATGTTCGGCCCGTGTGATATGTCCTTGGATATGGGTATTTACGACCGGTGGGATTCACCGGAGGTCATTGCTGCCATGGAGCGGGCCATTGAGGCAATTCACCGGCATGGGCGTCATCTTATCGGGCTTGTGCTCTCAGGGGAAAACCTGGAGCCACAGATAGCCACGTGGCGAGAAAAGGGAGCCCAAATTATCCTCTATGCCTATGATATTTATTTTATTCAGCAGATGTTCCTGGCTGACCTCGCCAAGATACGCAGGTCGCTGGATAAAGCTCACTAGTTTTTGGCTGACATCAGCCTTAATAACAACTGATTCTCCAGCCACTACATTTCCCGGGTGGGGCACATCAACTTGCTTCCGATGATACATGGCTAACCTCAACCGGTTCCTTTTTGTAGACAAGCCTGGCAAGCCAGATGCTCATCTCATAGAGGACAATCAGCGGGACCGCGACCAGGCTCTGGTTTATCGGGTCGAAAGTAGGCGTAATCATCGCTGCCAGGATAAAGGCGAAGATAATTGCCGCCTTCCGTTTATCGGCAAGCCACTTTGGCTTGAGAACGCCCAATCTGGCGAGGAAAGTGGTTATTACCGGCATCTCAAAAACGAAGCCGATGGACAGCAGCAGCCTGGTGACGACGGAAATATAGTTCCCAATCCGAATCTCGGGGGTGGCGATATTGGCACCGAAGCTAATCAGGAACCTGGTGGCGGGCGGAATCAGAATGAAATAGCCAAAAACAACGCCGCCGAGGAACATCAGCGCTATCCAGGGGAGTATTAAATAGACATACTTCTTTTCCCTGGAGGTGAGTGCCGGGGAGACGAACATGATGCCTTCGTAA
This sequence comes from uncultured Dehalococcoidaceae bacterium, assembly GCA_964638295.1. Lineage (GTDB taxonomy): Bacteria > Chloroflexota > Dehalococcoidia > Dehalococcoidales > RBG-16-60-22 > CAZWYS01. Next base: position 5,769 of record CAZWYS010000059.1, on the reverse strand, counting down.
ACCAGGTAAGGCATCGCTAGCATGATACCAGCGGCAAGACACACTTTCATGATGGTGCCAATCATCTCCGTCATCTCAATATAGACCAGATTGATGCCTTCGGCGGGCAACTTCAGGAGGTAGAATATCCAGTCGTAAAAGATGAAGGCAATGACGGAAGCGACGGCAATGACAATTACGCTCCTGATTAAGCGTGTGCGTAACTCCAGGAGATGACCGAGGAGAGTCAGTTGCTTATCTTCACTCATTTTTTATTATCGTCTCTCCGGGCAGCAGCATGATGTCTTTGAATAGACTCTGATAGCTAAACATCCGTGGGTCTGGTCTTGCTATCCTGTCTCGGCTGAGATTGATTGCGCTTCTCTTTGGTGTTTGTTTCCTGAATGTCCAGTTCTTTGGTCACCTGAGAGGTGAGGTCATAGGTTGCTTTTTTCAAGGCGCGTGCCGTTCTTCCCAGCGTGCGGGCAATCTCGGGCAGTCTTTTCGGCCCCCAGATGATTAACGCCACAATAAGGATTAATATTACTTCTCCGAAACCGATACCGAAAAAGTCCATTTTTAGCCTCTAACTACGTCATAACGTCTCTGCTTAATCAAAGGCAAAGATAGCCTGTCCCTTGAGGAATACAATCTTGAAGCTGCAATTTGGAGTTAAGTTTGGCGCTAAGTGGCTTTCTTGCGGGTAGTTTTTTTGGGTTTTGGTTTTTCCTCTTCCTCCTCCCCATCGTCTTCACCACGTTGTCCTCTTCTGAAGGCGCGCATGCCCTTACCGATGGCGCCACCAACCTGAGGTAGCTTGCCGACACCGAAAACGATGAGGATAATCACCAGGACGAGGGCTATCTCCCATGGTCCGATGCGAAATGGCATCACACTTTCCTCCTACCTGTTATTGCCTTATTATAAACCTTATTATTGTTAGTTGCCAGTGACTTGTACTCGTTCTTCAACCGAGAAGACCGATAGGCGGCTGCCACGGGCATAGCCAATCACGGTAATGCCCAGTTCGTTACCAAGGGCAATAGCACGGTCGGTGGGCGAGCCCCGGGAAACGAAAATCGGGGTTTGCATTCTGGCTACTTTAACCAGCATTTCCGAAGAGATGCGGCCGGTGGTCAGCAAAATGCGGTCCTGAGTTGACAGTCCCTTCATCAGACACTCGCCCATAATCTTATCCAGGGTATTGTGGCGTCCAATATCCTCAGCCAGCACCAGTATTTGTTTGCGGTCACATAACGCCGAACAGTGCACGGCACCAACTGACTGGAACAGGCTCTGCTGCTGGTACAGCTGCTTCATCAGCGAGAGCACTTCCTCCGGCGCGACTACCAGAGCTGAATTTACTCGTGGCGCCTGATTTTTTGAACTGACTCCGCGGCTATAGGACGAAGTTATGGTGCGTTCTGGGAGAGCGATATAATCGGCGTTACTCAGCCTGACATCGGCGACTGGTTTTTCATCGCGAACCTGCACACTGGCAACTTCGTTTATATTGGCGATAATTCCTTCTGAGTAGAGAAAGCCAAGGACAAGCTCGGTTAACCTGGCCGGGGTACACAGAATGGTGGCGGTTTCCTGTCCGTTAACGAAAATGGTTAACGGCATTTCGCCGGGCACGGCGACTGTCTCCCGGCGCTGCTCTTCCCCGGAAAAGAAGTTGCAGGTTACATTCGGGGTGACACCGCTGGCTGAGCGTTCGTCAATTGTCGGCTTCATATTGCCGGGCATTCCTCACCAATTATCGTCAATTTATCGTGTGGTAGTATTATATAGACTGAAGGCTGTCTTGTCTAATCAGGGAATACCAGCAAGAGCGGGGAAAAGCCCTGAATAAACCGCGGGGAAGCTTCAAAGTGGCGCAGTGCCTCAGCTACTTCTGCCTTCTCTGGCTCCGGTGGCTTTATCGCAGGGACTGTATCCCTGCTCCCGCGCCTGACGGTCAAGGTCCAGGGTGTACAGGCGCTCCAGGGGTAAAAGAACCTCAGCTTCGGTCTGCCGCAGGTCTATGGCTTTAAGATAATGCTTGCATCGCTCGCAGACGTAGAGTCGGTAGAGCCCTTTATCGTCAGTGAAATAGGCCAGGGCATTCTGGTCCTGGTTATCGCAGTAAGGACACCGCAGGCGTTGAAACAGCCACTCGGTATCACAGCGAGAGCACAGCAGCCATCTTGACCCCCGTTCCTTATCCAGAAAAGCAAAATCAGGACTGCCGCCGCAAATCGGGCAGTAGCTGCGGCGCCAGCGTTCTTGATTGATAGAGCCGGTCAGGGTTCTGGCATGGCTTATCAGAAAAGGTTTCAGGGTGGCATGAATTACCGAAGTTAGAAAATGCTTATCAGCATCCTCAGAAATAGCGGGGGGTAGCTCAGTTCCCTCGTACCAGGCTTTGACCACTTCCTCGCTAAGGAGCCGACCAGCCTCCAATTCTCTCAGTCTCCCGGCAGGTACACCAAAAAATTCCGAATACTCGGTGAAGATAGCCGTAACCTGATTAAAAGCATCACGTGGCAGTGGCCAGTTGAGGGCAAGCTCATCAAACTTGATTAGCGGGCAGCCACGCTCTATGCGCTCATTAATGGCTTCGCTACTCAAACCTGGTTCAAGTAGCGGAGCCAGCTTTTGCTCAATTCGGGACTGGATACGTAGCAGCTTCTGGTAAAATTGTAAAAGCTGAGGCAGTGTCCCTTCTTTCCTTTCCCTTTCTTCCAGTTGACTAATAATGGCACTCGTTTCTACCGGCAATTAGCTTTTCACCTCTTTACCTTTGGTAATCTCCTCATACCACTTGGCGTGGTGTGCCTTGGCATAGTCGGCTGATACTTTGCCTCTCACTATGGCTCCCCAGGATTCTGTCATGAGTGGATGGATGACGCCGAGGTAGATGTGAACAAAGAGCATGGTGCCACTGACGATGAAGGCGACGTCGTGGATGAAGACCATCCATTGCAGGACTGCCGCTGGAGCGGTGGTTTTGGCAAACCACATAACCGCGCCGGTGATGGCCAAAACAACGCCGAAGACAAGCACAATGAGCCACCACATCTTCTGACCGGCGTTCATGCTACCCTGGGGAGGCATACCACTCTCGTCACCAAGGAAGTAATAGCGGGGGGCAGCTTGCAGCCAGCCGATGTCATCAATTCCCCAAGAAAAGGCTTTCTTAACCCCTTCCTTGGTTGCTTTCCAGTTCATCGGGATGTAGATGAGCGGTGCGATAACAAAAGCAACCGCCGCGATGCGGTGTATGACGCGGGTCCAGCTGTCCTGGGCCAGGAACCCGAGTTGCGGGATAAAGAGGACAAGACCGGTGAGGAACAGAAGACAGAAGGCAACCATGTGTACCCAGTGCAATATACGTGTTGGTTTACTGTATCTTTCAACTTCTTGCCGCATCTTTCTCCTCCTTTTCAGTTTTGGTGGCAGCCCGGGCGACAAGGTAATTTAAGCCCAGTCCCAGGATAGTCAAGCCACCTACCGCCCAACCGATGGGTTGAATAACTTCCTGCCAGGCAATGGTTGCCGCCGAAATCTGCGGGTCTACCGGCAGCCCGTAAACCGCCGGGTGGTCGTCAAGAACATACATAACGTGCAAACCGCCCAGCTCCTTATCGCCGTATAAGTAGGCATTGGTCCAGCCTTTGTCTTTAAGTGCCTCAACTCGCTTTCTGCCCTCAGCGACCAGCGTGTCACGGTCACCGAATTCCAGAGCGTTGGTGGGGCAGGTTTTAACACAGGCCGGCTCCCAGCCCTGAGCAATGCGGTCAAGACCGGGGGTGGTGCAGAAGGTGCACTTGTCCATTTTAGCGATACCGGTAATCAGATTACGGTCGGAGCGGGGCACATTAAAGGGACAGGCGTCGGCACAATAGCCGCAGCCGGTACAGAGGTCCTTGTCGTAAGCGACGAAGCCCAGTTCGTGGTGGTAAAGGGCGCCGCTGGGGCAGACCTTAACGCAGCCGGCATCAGTGCAGTGCATGCAGGCACGCCTGGTAAAGAGCCACCTCACCTTTCCTCCTGTGTCCACCTCACGAAACTCCATCTTGAGCCAGGTTTGGGGGGAGAGGTCGGGGGGGTTCTCGTAGCTGCCGCGATTAACCGCCTGTACCCCATTTTCTTCAGGAGTGGGGATATATTCATCATTCTCGTTCCATTGCTTGCAGGCGACCTGACAGCCGCGGCAGGCGGTGCAACGGGTTGCGTCATATAAAATTGCTTTTTCTGCCATTGTTACCTCCCGTCAAATACTCAGTTGCAAACTATGCCTTACGGACATTAACCAAAAAGGCTTTATATTCTGGTATCATGGTGTTGGCATCACCAACGTGGGGAGTAAGTGTGTTGGCGCTGTCTCCGGTGGACAGGCCGGTGTAACCCCAGTGCCAGGGTATACCCACCTGATGCACGGTACTGCCATTCATCTGGAAGGGCTTGAAGCGTTTGGTGACGACCGCCGCCATGTTTACCTGACCACGGGTTGATTCAACGATAACCCGGTCACCATTGGCAATTCCTTTTGCGGCGGCCAGCTCTTCGCTCATCTCGACAAATGGCTCGGGCATTGCCTGGATTACCCAGGGCATGTTTCTGGTCATCTGCCCGCCCTGCCAGTGCTCGCAAACGCGGTAGGTGCTGCAAACGATGGGATATTTGTCCGGTGTGCCCTGCTCGTCGGGTCGCCAGATTTTGAAAGCCGGGTTGTTCTGCTGCCTGGACATCGGGTTCTGAATTGGAGATTCCCATGGTTCGTAGTGCTCGGGCAGCGGACCTTCCGCCATACCGGGGCCAAACACGTTGGACAATCCGTCTGGCTTCATGATAAAAGGATACCTGGTCTTTTCCGGGTCAACTGCCATCGGTGGCCAGCCGCCATCGGGTACGTCGCCGACCCACTTATCATCCTGCCACCAGATGACCGGGCGTTCTTTGTCCCAGGGTTCACCATTGAGGTCAACCGAGGCACGATTGTAGATGATGCGCCGGTTTACCGGCCAGCACCAGGCGAACTTGGGAAACAGGCCGATGTTAAACGGTCCTGGAGTCAGGTCGCGTCGGGCGGACATGTTGCCGTCCTCGGTGTAGCTGGCGCAGTAGAGCCAGTTGCCCGAGGAAGTGGTGCCGTCGTCCTTCAGTTTGGTGAAGCTGGGCAGCAGTTCGCCGGCAGTCAGGTCATAGCCGTTAATTTCCCTGGCTACGGCGTGCACATCCGGATGCTCGTGCCCGTAGTTCCAGGCAAGGTTGGTGATTGCTTCGGCGTTGGGGCCGCCTTCGTTAATGTAGAGTTCCCTTAGTTTACGGGCAAGCCAGTCCAGCATCCAGAGGTCATCCTGGGCGGCTCCCGGACCATCGGCGCATTTATAACGCCACTGCATCCAGCGCCCGCTGTTGGTAACACTTCCCTCTTTCTCATAGGAGTTGAGCGCCGGGAGAAGGAAGACCTCGGTATTTATGCTGGCCGGGTTGGCACCGGGGCGTCTCCAGAAATTAGCCGTCTCGGTGTGCCACATGTCGGCGACCACCAGCCAGTCCAGGTTCTCCAGAGCCGAGCGTTCCAGGTTGGCATTGGGCCCGCCGACGGCCGGGTTCTGCCCCCAGCACATAAGTCCTTTAATGACACCGGAGTACATGGCTTCAAACAGGGAGATGTGGGAGTAGTTCTTACCCGCTTCAATCTTGGGCAGGTAGTGAAAGCCGAACTGGTTGGCTCTGGTGGCGGCGTTTCCATACCATGCCTTGAGCAGGCTGACCACATACTTGGGAGTGTGCTGCCAC
>CAZWYS010000058.1:0-11322 GCA_964638295.1 uncultured Dehalococcoidaceae bacterium | reverse complement strand
GTTAGCAATGGGGTATGTGTGATATCCGATACTAATAGACCCTGTAGAAAATGTACACCTGAACAATATATTCAACGTTACCATCACTTAAACATTGAACAATTCAACGAATATTTAACTGAGTATAAAAACAGACCTTATAAGAAAAAAAGGCGAAAACCAAAACCAATAGCTGATGAACAACAACCATTAACCTAATCCCCTACCAACCACAACCGAGCAGAACCAGACCACATTTCAAGTTTCATTTCGATAGACCAAAGCATCAACAGGTAAACCTAAGGATATGTAGATAGGAAAAGCTGTCAAGGAAACAGAACGTCAATCTGTGTAATCCCGACATGCCACCGGCGGCGACGCCGCTGGCACCTCCTATATAAAGGTTCGCCGATTTTCACGCCTGAAGGTTAGGCGCGGAACCATAAGGTAAAAAAGGAACCATATTAACATAACATTTTGTCACTTCCCTACTTAAAAGGAGAGGGGGGAGGAATATTAGAAGAGAGGCTATGCTGATTTGAAGCCAGGAAGTTCACCCTATTTTGTCGGACTGGACCTCGGTTCCACGATGACCAAAGTGGTCATCATTGACGAGGGCGAAAAGATACTCGCTCACGTGGAGTGTCATACCGGCGCCGAGCACCGACGCCTGGCCAACAAGGTTATGGAGCAGGCACTGGAGCAAGCCAATCTGCCCTTTGAGGAAATCGCCTGCGTGGTCGCCACCGGCTATGGCCGCATCAATGTTCCTTTTGCCGACCTTCAGATTACCGAATTGACCTGCCATGCCCGGGGGGTGGCCAGTCTCTTTCCTTCGGTCAGGACGGCACTGGATATCGGGGGGCAGGACGCCAAAGGGCTCAAGATAAAAGATGGCAAACTGGTTGACTTTGTCATGAACGACAGGTGCGCGGCCGGAACGGGCAGGTTCCTGGAAATCATTGCCAAAGCACTCGGCCTGAAGCTGGAGGAGCTGGGAGAAATTTCGCTTAAATCGCGAAACAAGGTAAGCATCAGTAACACCTGTACCATCTTTGCCCAGCAGGAGGTCATATCACGACTATCTGAAGGGGTGCCATTGGCAGAAATCGTCGCCGGGCTGCATGACGCTATTGCCAGCCGGACGGTCGGCATGCTGAAACGGCTAAAGGTAGAACCCGACGTCGTTTTCACCGGCGGCGTGGCCAAAAATAGCGGGGTGGTCAGGGCAGTGAGTGAAAACCTGGGCAGGGAAGTCCTAGTTCCCGAAGACCCGCTGCTGAGCGGGGCGGTGGGGGCGGCGCTTCTGGGCAAGGAAATTACCCTGAAAGCTTTAGAAGCGGGTGAGCCTATCCGGAGAAAGGAACGCCGCCTGGCAGAAGCAACCTTCTTTGCATAGAGGTAACTATGGCTTATTACATGGGCATTGATATCGGTTCTGGAACCAGCAAGGGGGTTATCACCAAAGACGGTGAGCTTCTTGCTTACCACCTGCTGCCTTCGGGAGTGAATTACCGGGCGAGCGCCGAAAAGCTGAGGGAAGAGCTGCTGGCAAAATCGGGGTTAGCTACGGAAGACTTTGCCTATGTCGCAGCCACGGGACAAGGGGCAGGTAACGTTGATTTCAGTAATCAGCAGGTTACCGATATCCGTTGCTGCGCCCGGGGCATAAACCGCCTTTTCCCTTCGGTGAGGACAATTATTGATGTGCAGGCACAGTCCAGCCAGGTAATCAGGCTCAGTGAGAGCGGGCAGGTGATAAACTTTGTCGTCAGCGAGAAGTGCGCCGCCGGCAGCGGGCGCTTTCTGGAAGTCATCGCCAACGTCCTCCAGGTAGAGCTCAAGGACATCGGGGCTCTTTCCCTGAAGGCAAAAAGCCCGGTTAGCTTCACCACCGGCTGTGCCGTCTTCGGGGAGTCAGAGGCTATTTCCAGAGTCGCCGAGGGCAGCGCCAAGGAAGACATTCTGGCGGGGGTGCACCGGGCGCTGGCGGACAAGATATCCGCCCTCGTGGAGAGGGTGGGGCTGGAGGAGAACTGCGCTATCAGCGGGGGCGGGGGGCTTGATACCGGACTGATTAAAAGTGTGGAGGAGAAGCTGGGAATCAAGCTGCTGGTGCCCCCTCAGCCCCAGATGGTTACCGCTTTTGGGGCAGCGATAATGGCGGGGGAGATGGCGGAGGGTGGGTGAAATTAAGAAAGAACGCTTTCAGGTCAAAAACCTGTTTTGTTCAGGGTGAGCATAGCGAAAGCTACCGGATTTATACCTATCTCAATCATAACTCACCTAACAAGTTGGTTATTTTTATTAATCCCATACCTATTCTCACCAAAACAGGGCTTCACTAGTGGACATCTACTCCCCTTTCTTTTAGCTGAGGCACGAGGACATTCTGTGACCGATCGTCAACGGGGTTCCCCAAAACAATCCAGACCTTGCGCAGGTCTGGCAGGTTCACTATTGGTGAGATGTCATTTATCTGGTTATTCCACGCCTCGAGCCGGGTCAGTTTGGTCAATAAGGCCAGTGCCCGGATATCGATTATCCGGTTGTTCAGTATTAAGAGTTCGGTAAGGTTGGTAAGCCTGGCTAGAGATGATATATCCCGGACCTCATTCTTGGTAAGATCGAGATAGGTAAGATTGGTAAGGTTAGCCAGAGGTGATATATCATCAAGCGCATTCCTATCAAGGTCGAGCCGGGTAAGGTTGGTAAGGTTAGCCAGAGGTGATATATCCCAAATCCCGTTCTTGCCGAGGTTAAGAGAGGTAAGGTTGGTAAGGTTAGCCAGAGGTGATATATCGCAAATAGCATTGTCCGTGAGGGTGAGACTGGTTAGATTGGTACATTTTTCCAAACCGCTTAGATCGGTGATATTTTTTCTTCTAGCACTAAACCTGGTAATGCCTGCTAAGTCAGAGGTATCAATAGTCCCTTTTGGCTTGTCGATGACCTGCCGGAAGGCTGCCTCAAGATTGGAGTCGGGGAAGATGACCCCCTCTTCTTCCGTTACCTCCTCTTCTTCTGCCACTGCTTCCTCGGTGGTTACTTCATCTTCTTCTGCCACTGCTTCCTCAGTGGTTACTTCATCTTCTTGCTCTATCACTGTCTCCTCTTCCGCAGTCGTCACTTCTTCCTCTTCCGTAACTGCCGGGGCACAAGAAAACAGTAATAAGGCAAATGTAAGAAGAAGGACAAGTCGAAATCTACCCATAATCCGCCTCCAGTGCACTTGATTCGGACGTGGATGATGCATACGAAGAATACAACTGCTGGCAATGGCTGTCAATAGGTGGCGAGAGCAAGAAATACAGATTAAAAGGTTCCTTTTTTACCTCGAAGTTTCACGCCCAGGCTATAGGCGTAAAACTTAGCGCACCTTTCTATATCGTTCTTACCTAATTAGCCGTGGTATAATCACCAGTTAGAAACCATAATTTTAACTCAGAGGTCAGAGAAATATGAAAATGCCAATCAAGGTCATGATTTATTTCCTGCCTGTTGTTTTACTCATCGCTGGCTGCAGTCAACCCACTCCGTCCATTAGTGACGAGGAGGTTATCGTACCGCTCACGAAAATGGACGTCCATTTCAAACGAGCCGGGGAATTTTCAGATACCTATATGGTTTGCGGTGGAGGTTATTTTACTCATCCAGACATGATTAACAAAATAATAATTTGTGGAATCCCTATAGACAAAGCCATCTCAATTTATGAAAGGTATCCTGACTTCGATAAATGTGAATCTCCTGGCGCATCACTGGCACAGGACGCCTTACTTGACCTTAACATCATTACAGTGGACTCTGAAGTATTAAACATACTGAAAAACGCACTTTCACAACACGAGAAAAACATTAAGAGAGGTGGAGATAGAATATTCGTCAAGCTTGAAGGGGAAGCGTTAGTAATGACCAGCGTTATCATGCGCAGGTTTAAGAAGGATGTCATGGATCAATTCCCCCCTCAAACGCGACAAGGTTATTATTTGGTTAAATCAGCTGAAATTGTCGAAGCAATAATTGTGTTTGAAGATTCTTAATTATTGGTGTCTAACAAAGCATTGGAGCCGACTCTAACCTGACCTGCCCCCACCAAAACCGAACAAGTCTTGATGTTGGAAAACAGATTAAAAGGTTCCTTTTAGGTCAAAAACAGCGCCTTAGCGGCCGAAAAGGACTTCACCGGAAAATAATAACCCCTTTTTGTTTAAGCTGGGGGATATAAACGTTCGCTGATGCCTCGTCTAAAGGATTACCAATGAGCCACAACGTTCCGAGTTCTGGCAGGGATGTTAAGACTGATATGTCACTTATCTCGTTGTTATCCAGGTAAAGTCCTGCCAGGTCGCTCAGCGAACTCAACGGTGAGATATCACTTATCTGATTGTTGTCCAATGATAGCTCACCAATTTTGGTTAACGAAGCTAACGGTGACACATCGCTTATCTGATTATAGGAAAGCGATAACGAAGTAAGTTTCGTTAACGAAGCCAGAGGCGAGATGTCGCTTATTTGATTCTCCTTCAGATGGAGCATGGTAAGTTTGGTGAGAGAAGCCAGCGGTGAAATGTCGCTTATCTGGTTCTCTCGAAGCCAGAGTTCGTTGAGGTTAATCAAGGAAGCCAGAGACGAAATATCACTTATCTGATTTTTGGTAAGCTGCAGCCTGACGAGGTTAATACAGTGTTCTAACCCGGTGAGGTCAGTGAGGTCTTTTTCTGAAGCCTCAAGGTAGATGAGTGCTTCTAAGTCCGAGGTAAGAATGGAACCTGTAGGCTTATGAATCGCCTCCCTTATTAAGGCTTCGAGGTTTGCATCGGGGAAGACGACCTCTTCTTCGGTGGCTGGCGGTGACCAAGTCGGATTGACGACAAATGATACCACGTTTACCATAGGGCTTGATATAGTTTTGAAAATAATGGTGTTTTCGCCTTCCTTTATCCCGTCAGATTCGGTCAAGGTTGCCGGTCCCGTATATACTTTACCCGGAGTATGAATAAAGTCTTCATTGTTTACCCAGTACTCTATTGTCTCATCAACATCAGCACTGACATCTATTGCAATTGATAGCGTGGTATATATCACGCCTTGTTCCGGCTTATTTATCTTTACCGGTATGACTGGCGGCAATAGAGCATACGGCCTTTCTAAAGAGTCACTTAATTCCCCATCGCTAACGGTGAACAAGATATATCCGTCGTCTATCGAGCCTGAGGCAGGCGTTATTTTAGCGATATTGTCCTCGTCTATCTCTATGACTAATTTATGGTCATAGGGAGCTCCTTTTGAATTTGCTACCTTTGTTGACCAGGTTAACTGAGCACTATCCGGGTCTGTCGCCATGTCTGACAAGTCCAGCATAGTTGGCTCAGTACTGGAGATAAGAATAATATCAAGGAATTTCGAGCCATTTATCACCGGCGGCAGGTTCGCTGGTGCTTCCTGCTCGGCAGCCTTTTCCCCTTCAGTGGCCGCAGGTGTCGGTTTAACGGCGGGGGCAGATGGTGCTGGAGAAGGCGCTGGCGCCGGAGCGGGCTCCGTTTGCTTTTGACAGCCAATTGATAGCGCCGAAACCAAACAAATAAGCACGATGATAGTGCCTATGATAAGACTCTTATTCATATATCACGCTTCCCCCAGTTAATCAGGAAAGCACCGCCACTACGATTAAACAGCAATCCCGGTGGCTTCTTGCTACCGACCTGATACCTTCATCCCTACTGCTAACACAAAATTTTCCTTATACTATGCAGTCTAGGATTGGTTGATGTACGGGTCAATCACCTATTGTTATGATTGTTATAACTCTAAAGGGTGATTAAAGATAAGGTACTGCCAAAGCTAAAGGATTGACCCAAAAAGGCAGGATTTTACCGACTACATATACATGCCGGCACTGACGTTCAGGGTATGACCGTTGATGAAATCTGAGTCCTCCGAAGCCAGGAAGAGAACCGGCCTGGCGGCTTCTTCAGGGGTCATGGCTTTACCGCCAATTGCCTCAAGCATACCATCCCTGACCCTTCTGGGTATGCCCACTTCCTCGCCAGCAACAGTCTCGCCGGATTCTTTCTCACCGGTAAGCCGGGTATGGACAAACCCGTAGGCGACGGCGTTGCAGGTGACGCCGAACCCAGCCCACTCTCTGGCGACGGTCTTGGTCAGGGCAATGATGCCGCCTTTTGCCGCCGAATAGTTAAGCTGCCCGATATTCCCCATCAACCCCACCACCGAGGCGACGTTGATAATTTTGCCTCCGTGTCCCTTTTTACGGAAATATTTGGCTGAGGAACGAATGCAGTTAAAGGTGCCCTTAAGGGCAATGTCCACACATATATCCCACTGGGCATCGGTCATCCGGTGTATCAGCGCATCGCGGGTTATGCCGGCGTTATTCACCAGGATGTTCAAATCGCCGAATTTTTCCACGGCAGTATCCATCAATCTATCGGTATCCTCCGGTTTGGTCACATCAGCCACGCACCAGGCAACTTTGCCGCCGGCGGCTTCTATCTCCCTAGTCACTTCCTCAAGGGGCTCCTGGTCGATATCGCTGATGACAACCGATGCTCCCTCTCTGGCGAGAAGCAAGGCATCAGCTTTGCCGATACCCCTGCCTGCCCCGGTAACAACGGCTACTTTACCATCCAATTTGCCCATCGCTATCTCCTTACTTTCTTTTACTGGCAAGCGTTTTTTCAATACAAGACACTATCTCGTCCCTGCTTGCGGAGAGAAAGACGCCGCTGAAACCCAGCTCTTTCAGTTTGGGTACGTTCTTCGGCGGGAAGATTCCCCCCAGCAGGAAGGCGGTATTACCTTTTATTCCCTTTTCCTCGGCAGCTTTCATCAGGTCGTCAGCCAGAGCCAGCTCGCCACCGCAATAGGTGCTTATGCCGACAACGTCAACATCTTCCTGAAGGGCAGTGTCAATTATGCGCTCCGGCAGCTCATTGCCGATTAAAACCACCTCCATCCCGGCGTCTTTCAGCATACCGGCTACGGTAATTATACCGCGACTGTGCGTCTCCAGAGGAAATTGGGCGAGCAGTACTTTAATTCTATTCTTTTGCGGTACCATAGTTTCCCAACCTCAAAATTTTTTCAGGCGAAGATGGGGGGTTTCCACAAGCCGAAGGCTTCGACGAAAGCGCGGCGCATTTCACCTTCGGTAACATCGGCGCGAGCACACTCAAGGGTATAGTCCATAACATTATCTCCCCGCTTACAGGCCTCTTTAAGGGCATTGAGACAGTTGCTTGCCTTTTCATTATCCCGTCGCTGTTTCAGGCTGACGAGCTTGTCCCGCATCTGCCGGGTGATATTTTCATCGTATTCGTGAACCCAGATATCAGGCATCTTCAGGTCAGGGGCTCTAAAATAGTTGCGTCCGACCACTTTAATCTCACCGTCGGCAATCATCCTCTGCTCGCGCTCGATGTGGCGACTGACCTTTTTATGCAGCCAGCCGCTGGCGACAACCTCAACGATGCCACCCATCCGCTCGATTTCATCTACCTCGTCGAGAATTCTTTTTTCGATATTGCTGGTCAATGCTTCAACGTAGAAAGAGCCGCCCAGAGGGTCGACCACCTGGGTGACCTGCGTCTCGGCTTCAATAATCTGCTGGGTACGCAGGGAGAGAAGCGAAGCTTCCACGGAGGGGATGGAGTAGGCTTCGTCGTAGGAATCCACGTGGAGAGACTGGACGCCGCCCAATACGGCGGCTAAAGCGTGATAAGCGGCCCTGATGACATTATTCATCGGCTCTTCCCTGGTCAGGGAAACGCCCGAGGTCTGCACATGGCACCGCATCCACATTGACCTGGGTTTTTGGGCTTCAAAGCGATACTTCATTATCTTGTACCAGAGCCGCCGAACCGCCCGTATGCGGGCGACCTCTTCAAAGAAGTCATTGGCGGGCGCCCAGAAGAAAGCCAGCCTTTCCGCTATCCAGTCAATGTCATGTCCTCGCCCGGTCATCTCTTTAAGGATTTCAATGCCGTTGGCGACGGCTACCGCCATCTCGGTGATACCGGAAGTCCCCCACTCCCGCAAATTGTAGCCATTGAGGGTAACGTAGTTCCACTGCGGCACGTTCTTGCGGAGGAACTCAATATTGTCGCACTGTATCCGGAAGTCGTCCCTGGGCGGTATGTATTCGGATGCGCTGCGCACCAGGCTTTCCATGATGAAATCATTCTGCACGCTGCCCGGCAGCTTGTCCCAGGGGATGCCCCGGCGCTCCGCCATGACCAGATACATCGGGAAGACAATGGCGGTATTCCGGGGGTAGTGGGTAACGATAGAGGCACTCACCTTATCGATGGGTATGTCCCTGCAGATTACCTCCATATCCTCAACGCAGTCAATGGGCACACCTACGGTGGCCACCTGCCCTTTGGCTTCAGGTTCATCGGAGTCAAACATCTGCACCGTCGCCAGGTCAAGCGCCCAGTTGGTCCCGGTAGCGCCGTGCTCCAAGAGCGTCTTCATTCTCTGGTTACATTCCCCGGGTGAGCCAGCCCCAAAAAGCTGGCGCATGGTGAACGTCCGCCCCCGATACATATTTGGGTGTACGCCTCTGGTGTAGGGTTCCTCTCCGGAAAAGCCCAGGTCCTGCTCGTAATCAATATCAGCGTTATTCAACGGCGTGTAAAGCAGTTCCCGGGGAACCTCGGAACCCAAGATGGTGTGGGGCGTGGCTTCCCAGTTCTCACGGTCCTGCTCACGAACTACCGTGTTTTTCCAGCGTTCAAACTCTTCTTTTATCTTTTTCAGTGCTTCCGGGTTGTATAGCGGGGTGCGTTCCTGCGGTCTGGCTCTGGCTTCGAGAATTTCCCTGGTTGTTTTTTCGCCATTCATCGTTTACCCCTCCACTGCTGATTATTCTCTGAATCATATCAAAGGCTACCGGATTCGGTAACCTTTAGCTCTACCGGTGACTTCAGCCTTCCCGAATAAGCTGCCGGGCGATAGTCATCCGCTGCATCTCAGAAGTACCTTCGTAGATTTCAGTGATTTTGGCATCACGTAAATAGCGTTCCAGGGGGTAGTCTTTAACATAGCCATAGCCCCCGTATATCTGGATAGCTTTATTGGTCACAAACGAAGCTGCTTCCGCAGCGAAGACCTTGGCCATTGACGCTTCTTTGACGAAAGGCGAACCGTTATCCTGGAGGTAGGCGGCGCGGTAGGTTAAAAGTCGAGCGGCGTCAATCTGAGTAGCCATATCGGCCAGCATCCACTGAATCGCCTGGAAATTAATAATCGGCTGGCCGAACTGCTGGCGCTCTTTGGCGTAGGCTAAAGCTTTGTCAAAGGCTCCCTGGGCGATACCCAATGCCTGAGCGGCAACAACGACTCTACTGGCGTCTATAGCCCTGAGCCCGATTTTAAACCCGTCGCCCTCGTTACCCAAACGATTTTCCTCGGGCACAAAGCAGTCCTCAAAGACCAGCTCTACCGTTGAGGAAGCCCTGATACCCAGTTTATGCTCGTGCTTGCCCACCGAAAAACCGGGGGCATCTTTTTCCACCACAAAGGCAGCAATGCCCTTATGGCGGAGCGACTTATCAACTGTGGCAAAGACCAGTATAATACCGGCTTCAGCGCCATTGGTGATAAAGGTCTTGGTCCCGTTAAGGAGGTAACCATCGTTATGCCGGGTAGCCGTGACCTCCAAAGCGGCCGGGTCACTGCCGGCGCCAGCTTCAGTCAGGGCGAATGAGGCTAACTTTTCCCCGGTAGCTATCGGCGTAACGAAGCGCTTTTTCTGTTCCTCATTCCCATATTCAGCTATGGGTTCCCCGACAAGGCCGGTGCTGGCCAGAAGAATGGTACTGGTGGCAGCGCAGACGCGGCTTATCTCTTCAGTGACGAGACATAGTGCGGTGGCGCCACTGCCACTACCCCCGTACTCTTCAGGAAGACCAATGCCAGTCAGCCCGAGCTCCGCCATCTTTTTGACGCTCTCAGCGGGAAACCTTGATTCCTCATCTATCTCGGCAGCGATTGGCTCCAGCTCTTTGGTGGCGAAATCCTGCACCATTGTCTTGAGCATCTTTTGCTCTTCGGTTAAAGAAAAGTCCATCTCTACCTCCTGACAAAGCCATTACTTGCCTGACAAACCGAGGACTGGCTTATTTTAAGCTGATTCCTGACTAACCTTGTTGTCACTTTGCAACCGGTATAGTTCTCTGGATAAACGGCTGGTAATCTCCAGGGTGGCGGAATAGGGATTGGTTTTTCCCCGGACTAAATCTTCAATGAGTCTGGCCAAGTAATCACCCTTATCAATCTCATGAATAAAGTCTTTAAGGAAACCTTCTATGGTCTCCATTAGTTCTAATTTCACTCTTTCTTTCTGGCGTTTTTCCAGCTCACCGCTGGAGGTGAGGAACTCTCTATGTCTCAGGATTTCCTCGGCCAGTTCCGCAGTGCCCCTATTGTAAATGGCTTCAGTAATGATGGTACCTGGCTGCCACTCATCAGGAAGCGATGCTTTCAGCGCCAGCATACCTTCAAGGTCCGCTTTCAGAATGTCAGCGCCTCCCTTGTCAGCTTTGTTAATCGCGAAAATGTCAGCCGCTTCCAGAATGCCCGCTTTCATCATTTGAATGGCGTCGCCGTAAACCGGGGTCAAAACAATGAGAGTTGTATCCGCTGCCCGGGTAATATCTATTTCGATTTGCCCCGAGCCCACCGTCTCCACCAGGATAATGTCCTTGCCCATAGCGTCCATAACGTGAATGGCACCGACGGTGGCTTTAGCCAGCCCGCCTACCCAGCCCCTTGTTGCCAGACTCCTGATAAATACATCCTTATCGGCGCTGTGCGGCTGCATCCTGACTCTATCTCCCAATAAAGCCCCGCCGGTAAAAGCGCTGGTCGGGTCAATGGCAATGACACCAACGGTCATATTTTTCTTTCTAAAGAAACCGATAAGGTTACTGGTCAGGGTGCTCTTGCCGGCACCCGGGGAACCGGTGACGCCAATTACGTACGCCTTGCCGGTATGGGGATAGATATGGCTCATTTCCTCAAGCGTGCCTGGTGCTTCATCTTCTATCCCGCTAATGAGCTTGGCGGCGGCGATGGTATCACCCTCCAATACTTTACTGGCCAGTTTCATCTTCATTTTTGCTATCCGATTTATCATTAAAAAGCATGCCCGGAAAGAGCACACTCAACGCTAGTTTTTTGAATTAAGCAAATTATAGTGTATGCGGTCAATACAATTCAACCGCCAATTTCAAGGTCGTTTATTAACCTCATCCCCTGTGTCCCCCTCTCCTTAAAAGGAGAGGGGGAAGAATACTAGAAGGGAGGCTTCGCCTT
>CAZWYS010000057.1:1577-11448 GCA_964638295.1 uncultured Dehalococcoidaceae bacterium | reverse complement strand
GCTCATGATAAAGGCACCGGACGGGAACAGAAAATAACCATCACGGCTTCCAGCGGTCTGAGCAAGGAAGAAGTGGAAAAGATGCAAAAGGAAGCGGAGATGCATGCTTCCGAGGACACCAAACGCCGCGAGGAAGTGGAAGCGCGCAATACCGCCGACACCCTCGCCTATACCGCCGAGAAGACGCTGCGCGAGCACAAGGATAAGATACCGGCAGACCTGAACCAGGAAGTGGAGAGCAAGGTAGCGGCGGTGCGTTCGGCACTGCAGGGCAGCGATATTGAGGCTTTGAAGCGGGCGACGCAGGAACTATCCGACGTGATGCAGAAGGTCGGCTCTGCCGTCTATCAACAGCAACCGCCACCCCCGCCGCCGAGCGGTGAGGCACCCCCAGAGCAGGGAGGTGAAGGCGAAGAAGGCGGAGAAGGCACGGTGGAAGGCGAGTTCCGCGAGGTTTAGATACAGCAAAAACGGGAGTATCAGAGGGGCGGAGCCCCTCTGATATACCTCTCCCCCTCTCCTTCAAAGGAGAGGGGGGTTAAGGGGGTGAGGTAGAAAATAACACCAAGTTGCTCTGGAACAAAGTCCCAACAAGAGAAAGGAGAGGCTATGCCTCTCTTTTAATTTGATTTTGTTCTCCTTTTAAGATAAAGTCAGGTAGCCCGGCTGGGAGGAATAATTTGCCCTATCTAGACGACATACTGCCTAAAGTAACCAGGCCAGCGCGCTACACCGGCGGCGAGTGGAACAGCGTCATCAAAGACTGGGAAAAGACCCCTATCCGGATTGCTCTCAGCTACCCCGATGTCTATGAGATAGGCATGTCAAATATCGCTTTGCCCATTCTCTACGAAATACTTAACCGTCAGCCGGATGTGCTCGCCGAGAGGGTTTTTGCCCCGTGGGTAGATATGGAAGCCGCCATGCGGGCGAAAGGCATACCCCTGTTCAGCCTTGAATCCAGGCGCCCTTTGAAAGATTTTGATATCATTGGCTTCTCCCTGGGCTATGAACTTACCTACACCAACGTATTGAATATGCTGCAACTGGCGCAAATACCGGTCCTCGCTGCCGAGAGAAGCGATACCGACCCGATAATAATCGCCGGCGGGAGCTGTGCCTTGAATCCGGAGCCAATGGCCGACTTCATTGACATCTTCGCTATTGGCGATGGGGAAGAAGCGGTGCTTGAGCTGCTGGATAGCTTCCGAAAGTGGAAGGAGATGGGCAGAGGGGCAGCCAAAGAAACGCTATTCCGTCAGGTGGCGGCTATCCCGGGCATCTATGTACCCAGCCTGTATCAGGTGGAATACCAGGCTGACGGTCTGCTGAAAAGCATCACTCCCACGGCAGCCGAGGCGAAACGCAACATCCAGCGGCGGCTGGTAACCGAGCTGCCGCCTCCGGTCACCAACCCGGTAGTCCCTTATATCGAGATAGTCCATGACCGCGGAGCAGTAGAGATTCAGCGGGGGTGCAGTCGAGGCTGCCGCTTTTGCCAGGCAGGCATTATTTATCGCCCGGTGCGGGAGCGCCCCAGGGAGGAAGTGCTGCAGGCAGCGGGGGAGCTCATCAGCAACTGCGGCTACGATGTGGTCTCTCTGCTCTCACTGAATACCAGTGACTACGCCGGCATTGATGAGCTGGTGACCAGCCTATCCCGGCAGTACCCCGAGCTTGCTCTATCACTCCCCAGCCTGCGCATCAGCAACTTTTCGGTAAGATTGATGGGCTCTCTTCCCGCCCGCAGCAAGACCGGTCTTACCTTCGCTCCGGAGGCTGGAACGGAAAGATTGCGAAAAATCATCAATAAGAATATTGCCGAGGATGAACTCCTGGAAACAGCCGCCATTGCCTTTGAGCGGGGCTGGACAAGCCTTAAACTATATTTCATGCTCGGTCTGCCTACCGAAACCGATGATGATGTAGAGAGCATAATTCGGCTGATAAACCAAATCCGCTCACTGGGACGAAAGGTCAGCGGCAGGACGCCCCAGTTGAGAGTCAGTGTCTCAACCTTCGTGCCCAAGCCGCATACCCCGTTTCAGTGGGTAGCCCAGGAAGAAGAGCCGCAGCTCAACGCCAAGCACGAACTGCTCAAACAGGAGGTACGCCGAAAAGGGACCAAGCTATCCTGGCAAGAGCCGAAGCTAAGCCTGCTGGAGGCGGCACTATCGCGGGGGGACAGGCGGCTGGGTAAAGTGATTTACCGTGCCTGGAAAATGGGCTCAATCTTTGATGCCTGGCATGAGCACTTCAATTACGAGAATTGGCTCCGTGCTTTTGCCGAAAGCGGGCTTGAACCCGGTTTCTATGCGCACCGCCAGCGCGCTCTGGACGAACTTCTGCCCTGGGCGCATATTGACACGGGAGTAACGCCAGCGTTCTTAAAAAAGGAATACCAGCGGGCTATAGAGGGTAAAGAAACCCCCGATTGCCGTCTTAACGCCTGTAATACCTGTGGGCTGCAGCGCTGGCACCCGGACTGCCAGCGAAAACAGCGGGCGAAGAATTAAGCCGCCGCAATGCCGCCGTCAGCCAGTACCGTATGCCCGTTGACGTAACTGGAAGCATCGGAAGCCAAAAATAAGGCTACACTGGCCATTTCATCTACCGTACCCCAGCGCCCCATCGGTATGGTGGCGTCAACTTCCTTGCGGGCCTCGGGGTTACGCCATACCGGGTCGGTGAGGTCTGTCCTGATCCAGCCGGGGGCGATGGCATTAACCCGTATATTATAGCTGGCTAACTCCAGAGCCAGTACCCGGGTAAGCATGATAACACCAGCCTTGGAAACAATATAGCTAATTCTCCCGGTAGTCGCCACCACGCCTCTCATTGAGGCGGTACTGATAATATTGCCCCGTTTCCGTTCAATCATTACCTTGGCCGCTGCCCGGGAGCACAGGAAGTAGCCCTTGAGGTTGGTATCCAGTACCTTGTCCCAATCCTCCTCACTATGCTCGGTCACCGAGCCCCTGAGGATGGTGCCGGCATTATTGACCAGAATATCAATGGTGCCGAACTCAGCCACCGTCTTTTTCACCAGATTATCAACGGCAGTCTTTTGACTGATATCCGCCGGAACCGCCAGCGAGCGTTGACCGAGGGCGCGAATTTCATCTGCCGCCGAACCCAGCTTACCGTCCAGGTCCCGGCTACAAACAACCACATCGGCTCCAGCCCCGGCAAAAGTTAAGGCAATTGCCTTACCTATCCCCCGTGAACTTCCGGTAACAATAGCGACTTTACCCGCCAAAGAAAGATTGGGCACGCCCATTATTTTTTAGCCTCCTTTTCGGCTTTCTTATCACCACTCTTATCTCTTTCACCGTCAAAGGAAGCAATGGCCACTACCTCGTCGCCAGAATCAAGTTTCATCAGCCTTACCCCCTGGGTACTCCTGCCCTGCATGGTGATACCCTGCCTGGGGTCCTTTTCTTTTACCGGGGTACGGGTAACAATTCCAACCGCCGATATTATCATGACCTGCTCCGATAGAGTCACTACTTTCGCCGCCACCACCCCGCCCGTGTTTGGCGTAACCTTGAAAGTCTTTACCCCGCTGCCAGCACGGTGCTGCGGCGGGTACTGCTTGATTGAGGTGAGCTTACCGAAGCCGCCGGTAGTTACCACCAGCAGGCAGGCATCCAGGTCAGCTTTATCCATACTGACCACACGGTCGCCAGACGCCAGGCGGATGGCGCGCACGCCGCCACTGGTCCTGGAGCTAGCTCTTAAACTGGCGACGGGAAACCTGATTGACTGCCCTTTTTGAGTTATAAAAATAATATCATCCGGGTCAGTAGCCAAACCGGCTGCCACCAGCTCGTCTTTTTCAGCCAGATCCATAGCAATAAGGCCGCTGCTCCGCACGGAAGCAAAATTCTCCACCGCGCTCTTCTTTATCTCCCCCAGCGAAGTGGCCATTAACAGGTAAGTATCCGAAGTAAAATCAGTTACCGCTACCATAGCAGTAACTCTTTCTCTCTCCACCACCGGGAACAAATTAACCACGGCAATCCCTTTAGCCACCCGGGAGCGGTCCACGGGGACTTCATGACACTTGAGGCTAAAGACCTTACCCCGGTTGGTAAAGAAAAATATGATATCATGGGTATCCGCCACGGTCAGCATCCTCACGGCGTCTTCTTCCCTGGTGACCATACCAATAATGCCCTTACCACCGCGATGCTGGGGCGTGTAGAGACGGGCTGGCACTCTCTTGACATATCCCCGTTCGCTGAGCGTCACCACCATCCGCTGATGGGGGATAAGGTCTTCTTCACGAAATTGCACGACTCCACTCTCGGCTATCTCCGTCCGCCGCGGGCCACCATATCTGGACTTTAACTCCTCCACCTCGCCCTTTATCAGGATAAGCATCCGCCTCGGGTTAGCCAGCAGGTCTTCCAGATAAGAAATCGTTTTCAATACCTCGGTATATTCATCAAGAATCTTTTTCCGCTCCAGATTAGCCAGGCGTCGTAGCTGCATATCCAGGATTGCCTGAGCCTGAACCTGGGACAAGCCAAAGTTGGACATAAGGTTCTGGCGAGCTACTTCAGCCGTCTCCGACTTCCGGATAGTGGCAATCACTCTATCAATATTGTCCAGAGCTATTTTGAGGCCTTCCAGTATATGAGCCCTTGCCTTAGCCTCTTTCAACTCAAATTTGGAGCGGCGGGTGATAACCTCATGGCGAAAATTGACATAATGCTGAAGGGCTTCCTTAAGGCTAATTACCCTTGGTTGCCCGTCAACCAGTGCCAGCATGTTGGCAAAGAAAGCGGACTGCATGGCAGTATACTTATACAGGTTGTTGAGCACCTGCTCCGGTTGAGTTTCTCTCCGCAGTTCAATGACAATACGCATGCCCTGACGGTCCGACTCGTCACGCAGTTCACTGATGCCGGTAATTTTCTTATTCTTGACCAGTTCGGCGATAGTCTCAATCAGGTTAGCTTTATTCGTCTGATAAGGGAGCTCCGTAACCACGATTTGCTGTTGTCCGGTACGGGCGATGCTTTCCGCACGAGCTTTTGCCCGCACGACTACTTTGCCGTGTCCGGTAGCGTAGGCACTCTTAATCCCTTCCTGTCCCATGATAATGCCAGCGGTGGGAAAGTCCGGTCCCTTGATAAACTGGGTAAGCTCATCAATCGTCGCTCCGGGATTATCAATGAGGTAGGAAATGGCATCACACACCTCACTGAGGTTATGCGGGGGAATATTGGTCGCCATCCCTACGGCAATCCCGGCGCTACCGTTAAGCAGCAAGTTCGGCAACCGGGTGGGCAGGACCCCAGGCTCCTTGAGGCTATCATCAAAGTTGGGCATAAAGTCTACCGTGTCTTTCTCAATATCAACCAGCATCTCCCCGGCAATTCTGGCCAGGCGCGCCTCGGTGTAACGCATGGCGGCGGGGGGGTCGTTATCCACACTGCCAAAATTACCCTGCCCGTCAACCAGTGGATAGCGCATGGAAAAATCCTGTGCCATACGTACCATGGCGTCATAAACGGAAGCATCACCGTGGGGGTGATACTTACCCAAAACTTCACCAACAATGCGGGCACTCTTCCGATGGGGGCCGGCGTGAGTTATCCCCATGTCATTCATGGCATAAAGGATACGCCGGTGCACCGGCTTTAATCCATCCCGCACATCGGGTAGGGCGCGGGAAACGATGACGCTCATCGCATAATCAAGATAAGAACTCCGCATTTCATCTTCTATATTTATCGGTCTAACTGTTCCTAGAACCATATTCGCTATAGCCTCCTAATCTTCTCCTAATCTTCTTCGCTAACTATCTCATCACCAATGTCAGTTCGTTCCTCGGGCAGCACTTCTACTTCGTCGCCGCCGACGATGGTATATCCGGACTCCTCCGGCATTACCTCCTCATATTCCGACTCTAGTTTTAACACCTTCTCGTCGATATAAGGCTTGCTTTCCTCCACGCCCCTGGAAGGGAAGGAAATCCGGCCCGCCAGACTCGGGTCCTGATACACCTCTCTAATAATAACAGTCATTGCTTCTTCAGTCGAGCTGACAACAGCCGCCGAATACCTGTTGCCTCCCTGGATTAATTTGATGAGCCGCTGCCCATGCCTGGGTTCAATCTGTCCCAGATACTCACCGCGACCATTTTCTACCATCAAACCAAGGTCGCTTATCTTGAGGTATACTTTAACACCAGCGACCATCCTCGCCCGCATCTCTTTTGGCGCCAGATGATAAAGGTTCACCGTCCCGGCTTTGCCTATTTCCCCGATAAAGTGGTGCGGCTCAACCTTGTGAGATTCACCTTGCAAACTAACTTCCGCCTCGCCCAAGTAGCTCAAACGCTGAATGTTCTTCCTGGCGATGGCATTAAAGGGGTCAAGTTCCGTTGCCCGGCGGTAAGCCTCTCTCGCCTGCGAGTACTCCCCCAGTTCCATATAAGCCCGTCCCAAGCGATTATAGGCATCAACATCACCGGGAAAGTTCTCGATGATAACCTTGTTCGTCGCAATCGCTTCCCGCCAGCGACCCTGCATCGCCAAGTCAATAGCCTGCTTACTGCGCTGCCGTTTCAGTCTGGCCAGTCTTTCTTCCTGATAGGTCATTACCCGCTACCCAACTAAACTTAATTTTGAATATATATTCTACCCCAACCAAAATAACTAAACAAGGGCTTTTAGTCAAGATTTTTTGCCATCCCAGCACCTTCCAAAGGACTAATTTGACGAACGAACTGAATAACCGTTAAAATTAATACATAGAGTTTAATCAACACCAAAGGAGACTATAATGCGCGATAAGGTTGCCGAGGTACTTGATAAAATTCGCCCCACACTGGTGGCGGATGGGGGGGATGTGGAACTTATTGACGTTAATAACGGCACCGTCAAAGTTAAACTGACCGGTGCTTGCGCTGGCTGTCCTTTTTCCACCATGACCCTGAAGATGGGAATTGAAAAAATCATCAAGCAGGAAATCCCCGAAGTCAAGGAAGTGGTGGCGGATTAGGTCCTGAACGCAAACCTATTCTTCTTCAATTTCAAACGCCCGGTGCAAGATGCGCACGGCGTCTTTAACCTCGTTTTCCGCAATGATGCAGGTTATTCTTATCTCCGACGTCGTAATTAGCTGGATATTTACCTTTTTTTCACTGAGGGCGTTAAACATTCTGGCAGCGTAACCGGGCGTGTTTTGCATACCGGTGCCGATAATGCTGACCTTGCCCAACCTGGCATCACTGGCACACTTCCCGGCGCCAACGGACTCGGCGATTGGCTTAACCACTTCCATGGCGCCAGCCAGCTGGCTTTTGGTCACCGTAAAGGTCAGGTCAGTAATGCCCTGAATGCTGGCGTTCTGAACAATGGTATCAACGCTGATGCCTGCCTTGGCCAGAGGGCCAAAGATAGCGGCCGCAATGCCCGGCCGGTCAGGAACACCAACGATAGTTATCTTGGCCACATCAAGGTCATGGGCGATACCTTTCACCTTATTTCGCACTTCCATAGATATTCCTCCGTGAATTAATGTCCCCGGTTTCTCGTTAAAGCTGGAAGCTACCAGAATAGGAATATTATAAAGCTCCCCGAGCTCTACCGCCCGCGGGTGCATCACCTTAGCCCCATAACTTGCCAGCTCCAGCATCTCCTCATAGCCAATCTCCGCCAGCCGCCTGGCTTCCGGAACCAGACGCGGGTCAGCCTCATAGACACCCTCAACATCGGTGAATATCTGGCATGCTTCTGCCTTAAGGCTGGCAGCCAGAGCTACGGCGGTGGTATCCGAGCCACCCCGCCCCAAAGTGGTGATATCCATCTCGTCAGTAATGCCCTGGAAGCCGGCAACAATGACAATATTGCCCTTCTCCAGCTCCCTGACCACTCGCCGGGACTCCACCTCAAGGATGCGCGCCCGACTGTAGGCAGAATCGGTGCGGATTCCCGCCTGGGCACCACTGAGGCTGATTGCCGGATAACCCATCTGATGAAGCACCATCGCCAATAAGGTGCTGGAGACAACCTCACCGGTGGAAAGCAGGACATCAAGTTCCCGCTTGTCCGGCCTATCGGCAATCTGGTACGCCAGCTTAACCAGCTCATCGGTGGTATCCCCCATTGCCGAGACGACCACGACTATCTGGTTACCCTCATCCTTAGTCCGGGCGATACGCCGAGCGACATTTTTAATCCGGTCGGCATTGGCTACTGACGAGCCACCGTATTTTTGGACGATTAGAGCCATATCATTCTCTTTTATTCATTCGCATGCATAGTAATAGAAGCAATAGCAGGAGTAAAAAGCTCGGTAGATTTTACTTGAACCTTAAGGAAGCGCCATAAAGAATCAACGGTAGTGTAATCTTGAGATGCTGCCGGAAGTATCGCTTCAGATTTCACCTCAAGCCAATTGGTCCCATCAGAAGAAACAAGAACTTTCCAATTCAAAGAATTGGAAAGGCGGGAATTGTGAACCCATATTGTTACGCTTTGGAAGTGCGAAATATCGACGACTTCGGTGTCAGTATAGGAGTTAGTCGTAGTTCTATCCCTACAAAGCCAGCCACTATATTTCCTGAAGCCAAAATCCTCTTTAAGCAAATGCAGAGCCTTAATCTGACCGCCCTCGTGCCCGGTTACTAAAGTCCTCATTGGTAAAGAGAGGACTGTGCCATAGGCAAAGCCACTCCTCCATACCGTAGCGTAAGGTTCAGTATTGGTGGCAACTTGATTTGACCAGAGAATGCCATCATAAGAAGTAGAAAGTAAACCTTGCCAAGATGGATCATAATATGCCCCTCTAGAGGTCAACAACAGCTGACCATTATGAGCAGTACCCAAGCTGGGTTGAGTAGAGCAAAGCTGATCATACGCGATCGGCGTTGACCAATTAGCCCCAAAATCGGAGGAGTAGGAGATAGAAGGTACATCAATTCGCCAGTCTCTCAAAACAGCAATCAGTACTTCCTCACCGGAATCTACTATAGCGCCTCTTGGCTTCCAACCTAGGGTGGGTTCGCAGAAACTGGTGGTACTTGACCCGATAAAACTTTTTCGAGCCCAGGTACTGCCACCATCTATGGACTCCCAGAACTCAGCTTGGCTTCCAGATTCATAACTTCGATATAGTGGTAAGAGTAACTTACCAGTTGGATACTGAAGGGAGATATAACCTGTCGCTGCAGCGCAAACTGGATAATCGGCAATTTTACGAGGAGCACTCCAGCTCACCCCATTATCATCGGAATACACGATATAAACCGCCATCCCGGAAGAGTCAGGAGGCCAGTCTTTATTGGTTAAAGGATAAACCACCAGTATCCTTCCCTCCTTATTCACTCCAATCGTTGGAATCCCGGCGCCATAGCGCGAGGAGGCTTCAACAATAGTTAAAAAAGACCTCTCCCAACTCTCCCCATAACTTGGGTAAGGGGAGCGAGCCACTACCAAGTCCCCTACCATCTCCCCAAAACCTTCTTTAATCTTTACAAAAAAGCAGAGGATATCTCCATTTGGAGCTAAAATAGCCGACCCCCCAGCCCAGTGGTCTTCGTTCGGAGTAATTGTGGTAACACGCTCATGTGCCTCAACTAGTCCCATTCTATCACTCAGTTGCGCCAGTTCGGTGTCGGTTCGATTTACACTCTCATCTAACCTGTTATTCAGCTCTGATAACTCTGTGTTAATCTGGGTTGCGCTATCATCTAGCTTATTATTTAGCTCCGATAACGCTGTGCTGGCCTGATTTACACTCTCTTCTAACCTGTTATTCAGCTCTGATAACTCTGTGTTAATCTGGGTTGCGCTATCGTCTAGCTTATTATTTAGCTCCGATAACGCTGTGCTGGCCTGATTTACACTCTCTT